>DASSME010000156.1:0-24854 GCA_035689035.1 Longimicrobium sp.
GGCGATCAGCAGCGCCGTGCCGCCGATCCCCACCCAGCCGATGGGAAAGGCGCGCTTGAGCTCGGCCATCTTGAACAGCTCGCGGGCGGCCAGCATGGCGCAGACCGCCAGGAGCGCGGCCAGCACCCAGCCGCCCAGGTACATGGCGGCCACGGCGATGGGGATTCCCACCGCGGCCACGGCCGTGCGCGTCGCGGTCTCGTTGCGGGCCAACGGCGGCTTCTCCGGGGTGATGGCGGGTAGGGTCAGGAGGCCAGCACGCGGCCGAAGCGCCGCTCGCGCTGCTGGTACTCCAGCAGCGCCGCGAAGAAGTGCTCGCGGGTGAAGTCCGGCCAGAGGACGGGGGTCACGTACAGCTCGGTGTAGGCCAGCTGCCACAGCATGAAGTTGGAGATGCGCAGCTCGCCCGAGGTGCGGATCAGCAGGTCGGGGTCGGGGTCGCCGGGGGTGTACAGGTGCTCGGCGAACATCTCCTCGGTGATCTCGCCCGGCATCAGCGTGCCCTCGCGCACGCGCTCGGCCAGCCGGCGGGCCGCGTGCACGATCTCGGCGCGCGAGCCGTAGCTGACGGCCAGGTTCAGCCGGAGCCCGGTGCCCCCGCGGGTGTAGTCGACGATCCCCTGCAGCGCGGCGCGGGTGCGCGGCCCCAGGCGGTGCAGCTCGCCGACCGCGTGCACCTCCACGTTGCGCTCCTTCAGGTCCTGCCGCTCGCGGCGCACGTACAGCTCCAGCAGCGACATCAGCGCGCCCACCTCCTTGCGCGGGCGCTGCCAGTTCTCCTGGCTGAAGGCGAAGAGCGTGAGCACCTCCACCCCCGCGTCGCCCGCGGCCTCCACCGCCGCGCGCACCGCCTTCATCCCCGCGCGGTGCCCGAACTCGCGCGGGCGGCCGCGCTCGCGCGCCCAGCGCCCGTTGCCGTCCATGATCACGGCCACGTGCCGGGGAACCGCGCCGTTCAGGCGAATCTGCTGCAGGAGGTCGGAAGACATTCGCTGAAAATGGACCCGGGAACAGGGTTTGTAAAGCCAAGTCGTTTGGATGCGAAAGTCCGGCCACGCGAACTGCAACGGGTGCGGGAGTGCGGAAGCGCGCGCGTGCGTCGGGGTCTCGGATGCCGTCCGCTCGCACGCCCGCGGCCGTTGCTCACACCGGGCCAACCGTGCGTCACCGTCCGTGCAACGCGAAGTGCGTGAGGCGCAGTCCCGCCACGCACTCACGCACTCGCGCACCCGTTGCCGCGCCTTCCGCGACGCGTTCGCCTGCCCCGCGGGAGAAGCCGGCGCCGCGCGGAAGCCTGGCTAGACCTCCATCACCTCGGCTTCCTTGTGCTTCAGCATCTCCTCGATCCTGGCGATGTACTGGTCGGTGAGCTTCTGCACCTCGCCCTGCTCGCGGCGCACGTCGTCTTCGGAGAGGCTCTCGTCCTTCTGGCGGTGCTTCACCTCGTCGTTCGCGTCCTTCCGCGCCTGGCGCACGGCGACGCGGCCCTCCTCGGCCAGCTTGTGCAGCATCCGCACGTACTCCTTGCGGCGCTCCTCGGTCAGCGCGGGGATCGGGATGCGGATGATCTGGCCGTCGTTGCTGGGGTTCAGCCCCAGGTCGCTTTCACGCAGCGCCCGCTCGATGTCCTTCATCAGCGAGCGGTCCCAGGGCTGCACCGTCAGCATGCGGGGCTCGGGGGCGCTCACGGTGCCCACCTGGTTCAGCGGCACCTTGCTCCCGTACGCCTCCACCCGCACGGTGTCCAGCAGCGCCGGGCTGGCCTTGCCCGTGCGCACGCCGGCGAACTCGCGGCGCAGCGACTCCAGCGCGCCTTCCATCCGCTGCTTGGCTTTCTGCAGGCTCGACATGGGTTCCGTTCGGTCGGATCGGGGGTCGTGGTGGATCGGAAAACGACGGGATCGTGGAGCTCGGGGCTACGGATGCACCAGGGTGCCCAGGCGCTCGCCGCGCACCACGCGCTTCACCGCGTCGGGATGGTCCAGGCTCATCACCACCACCGGCGTGCCGTTCTCCTTGCACAGGCTGAGCGCCGCCGCGTCCATCACCCCCAGCTCGCGCGACAGCGCGTCCAGGAAGGAGATCTCGGGGATGAACTGGGCGGATGGGTCCTTGGCGGGGTCGGCGGTGTAGACGCCATCCACCTTGGTGGCCTTGATGATCACGTCGGCCTCCATCTCGATCCCCCGCAGCACCGCGGCGCTGTCGGTGGAAAAGTACGGATTCCCGGTGCCGCCCGCAAAGATCACCACCCGCCCCTTGTCGAGGTGGCGCAGCGCGCGGCGGCGGATGTACGGCTCCGCCAGCTGCTCCATGCGGATGGCGGTGAGCACGCGCGTGTGAACGCCCTTGCGCTCCAGCCAGTCCTGGAGCGCAAGGGCGTTGATCACGGTGGCCAGCATCCCCATGTAGTCGGCGTTCACCCGGTCCATCCCCTGCTGCGACGCCAGGGTGCCCCGCACGATGTTCCCGCCGCCGATCACGATCCCCAGGTGCACGCCCATGTCGTGCACGTCCTTGATCTCGTCGGTCAGCCGGTCGACCACCGGGGGGTGGATGCCGAACTTGTGCTCGCCCGCGAGCATCTCGCCCGAGAGCTTGAGCAGGACGCGCCGGTAGTGCAGCGCGCCCTCGCCCTGGCCGGAACCCGGCCCCGCGGCGGCCGCGGGCATGGCGGCCGGCCCGCTCACTGCTCGCCGAGCGCGAAGCGAGCGAACCGGCGCACCTCCATCTTCTCGCCGGTCTTGGCCGAGATGTCGGTCACCAGCTGCCCCACCGTGATGTCGGGGTTCTTCACGAACGGCTGCTCCAGCAGCGCGCCCTCGGCGTAGAACTTCTCCAGCTTGCCGTCCACGATCTTGTTCCAGATCTGCTCGGGCTTGCCGCTCTCCTTGGTCTGCTCGAGGTAGACGGCGCGCTCGCGCTCCACCAGCTCGGCCGGGAAGTCCTCGCGGCGCACCGCCACCGGCGCCGCGGCGGCGATGTGCATGGCGATGTCGCGCACCAGCTTCTGGAACTCGTCGTTGCGGGCCACGAAGTCGGTCTCGCAACCCACCTCCACCAGCACGCCGATGCGGCCGCCCATGTGGATGTAGCTGCCGATGGCGCCTTCCTTGGTCTCGCGCTCGGCGCGCTTGGCGGCCTTGGCCGCGCCCTTGGCGCGCAGGATGTCGATCGCGCGCTCCATGTCGCCGCCGGCCTCGCCCAGCGCGCCCTTGCACTCCATCATCCCCGCGCCCGTGCGGTCGCGGAGCTCTTTCACGTCCTTCGCGGAAATCTCGGCCACGGTCCCGGTCCTCGGTTTCAGTCGATTGCGTTGAACCCGCCGCGCGGCGGGCTGAAAAAACGGGGCCACGAGCGCGCGCTGCGCCGGTGGCCCCGTGTGCTGCGAACGGATCCAGCCGTCGGCGCGCTGCTTACTCCGGGGCGCCCTGGTCGGCCCCGCCGGCGCCGGCGCCCGCACCCGGGCGGCGCTTGCGGCGGGGGCGGCGGCGGCGGCCACGGTCCTCGTCGGCCGGGGCGCTGGTGCCGGTCTCGGTGCTGTACACCGTCACCTCGGCCTCGTCGGCGGCGCGGCGCGCCTCGGCGGGCATGGCGGCGCGCGCCTCGATGATCGCGTCGCCGATGGCGCCGCTGATCACGCTCACCGAGCGGATCGCGTCGTCGTTGCCGGCGATCGGCACGGTCAGCACGTCGGGGTCGGCGTTGGTGTCGGCGATGGCGATCACCGGGATCCCCAGCTTGTTGGCCTCGCTGATCGCGATCTTCTCCTTCTTCGCGTCCACCACGAACAGGGCCCCGGGCACGCGGGCCATGTCCTTCACGCCGGCCAGGTACTTGTCCAGCCGCTCGCGCTCGCGGGAAAGCATCAGGCGCTCCTTCTTGGTGTAGAAGTCGAAGGCGCCCTCCTCCTCGCCGCGCTCCAGCTCGCGCAGCCGGCGGATCTGCTTCTTGATGGTGGCGAAGTTGGTGAGCATGCCGCCCAGCCAGCGCTCGGTCACGTGGAACGAGTTGCTGCGCTCGGCCTCGGCCTGGATCACCTGGCGAAGCTGCTTCTTGGTGCACACGAACAGCACGCGGTCGCCGCGGCTGATCACGCTGCGCACCAGCTCCTGCGCCAGCTCGATCTGGCGGAGCGTCTTCTTCAGGTCGATGATGTAGATGCCGTTCCGCTCCGCGAAGATGAACTTGCGCATCTTCGGGTTCCAGCGGGCGGTCTGGTGTCCGAAATGGACACCGGCTTCGAGAAGGTCCTGGATGCTCGGCTGAGCCATGGCGTGGTACCGTGGATTCGGGTTTGCCGGGCGCCCGCGCCAGGTGCGGGCCCCGCCTCCACCGCCGTCATCCCGCGCCCCCTACCGCCTTCGCGGCGGCACCCTGGGCGTGGTCGGGCGGTGTGTGAGATGATGGTGCGAACGGATTTCGGGCGGGCACGGCCGCGGGGAAGCCCCGCGGCCACGCCACGCACCCGGCGCTTCCGCTCTTAGCGCTTGCTGAACTGGAACCGCTTGCGGGCGCCCGGACGGCCGGGCTTCTTCCGCTCCACCTCGCGCGGGTCGCGGGTGAGCAGGTCCTCGGCGCGAAGGCGCACGCGGAACTCCTCGTTCACCTTCAGCAGCGCGCGGGCGACGCCCAGCTGGATCGCGTCGGCCTGGCCACGAAGGCCGCCGCCGTTCACCGTGACCTTCACGTCGAACTGGCCCTCGGTCTCGGTGGCGGCCAGCGGGCGGGTGGCCGACTGGCGCAGCACGTGGCGCGGCAGGTACTGCTCGAGGGTGCGCCCGTTCACCTCCCACGTCCCGTTGCCGGGGCGCAGGTAGACGCGCGCGACCGAGGTCTTGCGGCGCCCGATGGCGTGGTACTGTTCGATAGCCATGGTCAGATGTTGAGGGGTTCCGGGTTCTGCGCCTGGTGCGGGTGCTCGGCGCCCGCGTACACCTTGAGCTTCTGGCGCATCTGCCGCCCCAGCGCGTTCTTGGGGAGCATCCCCTTCACCGCGAGCTCGATCACGCGTTCCGGGTGCTTGGCCAGCATCTCCTTGAAGGGGATGAACTTCTCGTGGCCCATGTACCCGGAGTGGCGGAAGTAGGTCTTCTGGTCGGCCTTGTTCCCGCTCAGCTGCACCTTGTCGGCGTTGACCACCACCACGTAGTCGCCGGTGTCGAGGTGCGGGGTGTAGGTCGGCTTGTGCTTGCCGCGGAGGACGCGCGCAACTTCGGTGGCGACCCGGCCCAGGATCTTCCCGGCCGCGTCCACCACGTACCACTTGTGCTCGATCTCCCCCGCCTTGACGGAATACGTCTTCATGACACTCCGCTTGCAAGCGCGCCCCACCGTGCGCGCCGCGTGGCCGGCCAGGGCCGGCACTCTGTTGGTATGAAAAAATCACCGCCCCGCAACGCGAGGGGCGGAAGGCGTGGTCGGGACAGACGGGTACAATAGCGAAAACACCGGCCCGTGTCAACCCGCGGCGGGTGTTTGCGCGGTGGGCCGCACCCGCTCCACCCACCGCGCCACGACCCTCTCCGCCGGCGCCCGGCCGACGACGACGCCGGACGAACGATCACGCCGCCAGCGCCACGCGTGGGGGCTTGTTCAGCCGCAGCCACTCGGCCACCAGCGCGGTGTAGTCGCCGAACGCGAGGTCGTTGGGGTCCAGCCCGACGCGGTCGGCCAGCTGGTACAAGCTCAGGTCGAAGCGCAGGTAGCGGTCGAAGGTGACGGCGGCGCCGGGGAGCTCCCGGTCGGGACACCAGCTGCGCAACGCGTTGCGGACGGCGCGGATCACCTCGCGCTCTTCGCCGCCGTGCGCGCGGATGTCCTGCCCGGCGATGTCGCTGCAGAACACCTGGTAGCGGTACCGGTCCCGGTCCAGGATGATGCACGACTTGTTGCGGTGCTCGGCCCCGCCGAACCACTTGGCGCCCAGGAAGATCCCCAGCTCCAGCGGCATGTTGAACCGCGGCAGCCCCGAGTCCTCGTCGAGCTCCGTGCGCGAGATGTCGTGGATCGCGTACGGCGACTCTTCCACGATGCGGCGGATCTTGTCGATGCGCACCTCGCTGCCGTCGTCGCTCTCGAGCGCGCAGCGCGGTACGTACCCGAAGTCGAGGAGCGCGAACACGAGGGCCCGAAAGAGCGGCTGGTACTCGACGTCGAATGGGCAGTTGATGAAGACGTTCCGCCGTTGTGGCATCAGCGTTCGGCCGCGGCCGCCGGCGGGAGGTGGTCGTCGTCGTCGTACGTCCAGGTGGCCGTGGGATCGGGGTGGGGCGTTTCGCCACGCTCGGCCATCACTTCGAGAACGGCGCGGCGCGCCTGGGCCCGCGTGAAGTGCACCGGCGGGTACGGCGGAAGGACGAGCGTGCGGAACGGCTTTCGGTTGCGGACGGGCATGATCTCCCCTGGCGTGAACGGGTGCACTGCCGAACGCGGGACATCTCGCACGTGAAGGCTAGTGGGGGACGGGGCGAGACGGAAGCCCCCGCGTGAAAGCGGCCAGCGGCGGCACACCCTGTCCATCTTCCCCTGCGGAAAGCCCCTCTACACGAATGGGTAGAGGGGCCTCTCGCAAGGAGTTGCAGGACCTCTGGCCGTGGTCAGAAGGCGACCTGGAATTGTGCCTTGAAGGAGTTCTGGCTCCCGCCTTCGAGCGGGTTCCAGAAGTCCCAGTCGAGCATCACGCGGTTGAGGCCGCCCAGGTACAGGTTCACCCCGGGCGTGAGCAGGAGCCCGCCGGGGTTCGCCACCGGGCGGTCGTTCACGTTGGCGTCGCCGTAGCTCACGCGCACCAGCGGCTCCACCGCGCGGATCTTGCCGCCCAGCTCCGGCGTGCGGTACGCCAGCCACCCCTGCGCGCCGAAGAAGCGCGCCCCGGCGAAGGGCTGAAAGTCTCCGTAGGTGGCCTCTCCCACGAGATGGACGCCGGCGCTGTCGTAGCTGCCGTACTCCACGTCGGCTTCGAAGGCGTTCCCGGGCTCCACGTCGACCGTCACGCCGGGGGTGGTGGATGGACGCACGAAGTCGCGGCGGCTCCAGGCGGCGCCGAAGCGCAGCTCGCGCGCGGGGCTGGCCGTCACGCGGGCGGCGAGCTGGTAGGTGTTGCGGTCGCGGGCCCTGTCGCGCACCGGGCCGTTGAAGAAGCCTGCCTGGTAGGTGAGCCCCAGCGGAGCGCCCTTCGGCGCGCCCAGCACCTGGAGACCGACGTCGCGCTCGGAGTAGTTGAGCTCGCTCAGCAGGTTGAACTCGTCGTACACGTCGGCCAGGCCGCGCATGCGGATGCCGCGCTCGATCGGGAGGATGCGGGTGCTGGTGGTGGAGGTGATCAGCGAGAACGGGCGGTACGCCTGCCCGGCCAGCAGGGTGAAGGCCGGGTCGAGCGCGATCTTCATCCAGGCGTCCTTCATCACCACGCGGTTCCCCGGGGCGAAGTCGGGCTGGATCTTTCCGCTCACCACGTCATTGAAGCGGACCGTGGCCTCCAGCCGCAGGCGGCGCAGCTCCAGGCCGGTGGCGGGGACGGTGTCGACGGTGGAGGTGGCGAACTGCGTCTGGATGCGGCCGCCGATGTGGATCTCGGCCGCGCCGCCCTTCACCACCACGCCGCCGGGCGTCTGCTGGGCGCGCAGGGTCGTGACGGCCAGCAGACAGAGGGTTGCAACAGACAGCACGCGCGTGCGTCGGCTGGGCATTCGGGTCTCGTCCGTTGAGTCGGGAGCCTCTTCGCGCGGGGATCGGCCGCGCAGCGGGACGCGGGGATCTTACCGTGCCAACCCCGCCGGCCCATCACGGGAACGTAACGGAACGGTAACTCCGATACGCCGCCGTTACCCGTCCTTCATCAACGAACGATACGGGATCGGCCGCCGCGGCGCGTCCGGAGTATGGATCATGACGTGTGGGAAGGCGTCAGGCCGGCGGATGCCGCCGGCGGCGGACCCACGTGCGGGGGAGGACACCGCCGGCGTTCTCCCCGTCCGCTCCCGCGCGCGCCGGGCGGGTTCACCCGGGGGACGGCGACTCGGCGCCGGACGGGGCGCCCGCGGGGTCGTCGCCGGACGGCTCGTGCTCGGGGGTGGGGAGAGTGAAGCGGATGGTGGTGCCGCGGCCCAGCTGGCTCTCGGCCTGGATGGTGCCGCCGTGGCCCTCCACCATGTGCTTGACGATCGCCAGCCCCAGCCCCGTTCCGCCTTCCTCGCGCGAACGGCCGGGGTCCACGCGGTAGAATCGCTCGAAGATGCGCGGCAGGTGCGCCGACGCGATCCCCGCGCCGTCGTCGGCCACTTCGACACACACCCAGGGCCGCGCCGCCGCGGACGTGGGCTCGGCGCCGCGGCGGCCGCTGTCGAGCACGGGCGAGGCGACGGTGCGGGCGCTCACCCGGATGCCGCCGCGGTCGGGGATGTAGCGCAGCGCGTTGCTGAACAGGTTGCTCAGGATCTGCCGGAGCGCGGCGGGGTCGGCGCAGGCGTACTCGGCGTCGGGGGGGACGTTCACCTCGAAGCGGGCGTGGGCGCGCTCCGCCGCGTCGCGGAAGCCGCACCAGGCGTCGCGGGCCAGGTCGGCCACGGAAACGATCTCGGGCTGCACCCGCCACCCGCCCGACTCCAGGCGCGACAGGTCGAGCAGGTCGTCCACGATGCGCTGCAGCCGCTCGGCGTTCTGCTGCACGGTGCGCGCGAACTGGCGGCGCAGCTCGGGGGGCAGGTCGTCGTCCAGCAACGTCTCGCTGTAGCCGCGGATGGCGGTGAGCGGCGTCTTCAGCTCGTGCGAGGCGTTGGCCACGAAGTCGCGCCGCACGCCCTCGAGCCTGCGCAGCTGGCTCACGTCCAGGAACACCATCACGGCGCCGCCGCCGGGCAGCGGCTGCGCGGTGGCGAGCAGGCTGCGGCCGTCCACGCTCAGGTCGGTGGCGGGGACGGCCTCGCCGGCCAGCACGCCGTGGACCAGGTCCAGGAACCCCTGCCGCCGCGCCACCTCTTCCGGGGCGATGCCGCGTGGGTCGCCGGCGAGCGAGAACATGCTGCGCGCCGCGGGGTTGGCGCGGCGCACGCGGCCCTGCGGGTCGATCGCGAGGACGCCCTCGCTCATGGCGTCGATCAGCGCCGACATCTCGGCGCGCTCGCCCTCGAGCTGGCCCAGGCGCCGCTGCAGCTCGCCCGCGAGCATGTTGAGCGCGTCGGCCATCTCGGCCAGCTCGTCGCGGCCGCGGGTGCGGGCGCGCTGGGCCAGGTCGCCCGCCGCCATGGCCCGCGCCGCGCCGGCGATGTGCCGCAGTGGCTGGGTGACCACGCGGCTGAAGCCGAACGAAAGGAGGCCGGTGAGGACCAGCGCGATCACGCCCACGCCGAAGATCCCGCGCTGCACCCGGGCCACGGCGCGGTTCACCTCGCGCAGGGGGACCGAGACGCGGATGATCAGCCCGGTGGAGGCGGGGACGGCCAGGTACAGGTACTGGGCGCCGATGGTGGCGCTCACGCGCACGTCCTCGCCCATCCGGCCGCGCAGCGCGGCGCGGACCTCGGGGCGAGCGCCGTGGTTCTCCATCGCCGCCAGCTCGGCGCCGTCCTTCTCCGAGTCGCCGCGGACGACGCCGTCGTGGCCGATGAGGGTGATACGGCGCCCGGTGAGGTGGCCCAGCCAGTCGGCCAGCGAGTCGGGGGCGATGGCCGGCGTGCGCTCTTCCAGCGTGCGCACCAGCATCAGCTCGCGCGTGAGGTCGTCGGCGACGATGGCGGTGAGGTGCTTCCGCAGCATCGAGCCCACGCCCAGCGTGAGCGCCACCACCACGGCGGCGATCACGGCGAGGTAGCTCAGGAAGAGCTTCTGGTCTGCGCGAAGGTGCACGGGGACGGAAGTGCTGGGTGCTGGGTGCGTGCGAACGAAATGTATCTCGTTCCCATCCGGGAGAGTACAGGGAAGCGACCGATCACCCGTCGTCCAGAGCGCGGAATCCGTGGCGGCCGCAGGTTCCGCTTTTGTGAACACGGAGCCGCGGAGAACACGGAGGCCACGGAGAACTGCGTGGTTTCTCCGTGGCCTCCGTGTTCTCCGTGCTTCCGTGTTCACCTGCCGTTGCGGTACGTCTCACAGGCAGAAGGCCCGGCGAGAGTCGCGGTGCCCCTGCGGGGCCCCCGAATGATCTCGCCCGGACGTGTCAGCGGGGCGGGTCGGTGCGGAAGCGGTAGCCGAAGCCGCGCACGGTCTCGATCCACTCGGCCTGGTCGGCCAGCTTGTTGCGCAGCCGCTGCACGTGCATGTCGACGGTGCGGGTGGCGATGTTGGCGGTCACCTCCCACACCGCCTCCAGCAGCTGGCGGCGGCTCTGCACGCGGCCGCGGCGCTCCATCAGCGTCAGGAGCAGACGGTACTCGGTGGGTGTCAGGTCCAGCTCGCGGCCGTCCACCTCGGCGCGGGCGGCGCCGGTATCGACAGTGAAGGGGCCCACGCGCACCACCTTGCCCCCCTTGCCCGCGGGCGGCGCCTGCTGCACCCGGCGCAGAACGGCGCCCACGCGCAGGATCAGCTCCTGGGGAGAGAAGGGCTTGGCCACGTAGTCGTCCGCCCCCTGGCGCAGGCCGGCGATGCGGTCCTGCTCCTCGCGGCGGGCGGTGAGCAGGATCACGGGGATCTCCTGCGTCTCGGGGCGCTTGCGCAGCTCCTCGAGCACCTGCAGCCCCGACATGCCGGGGAGCATCAGGTCCAGGATCACCAGGTCGGGGCGCTCCACCTCGGCGGCGCGGATCGCCTCGGGGCCGCTGCTGGCGGTGCGGACGCGGTACGACTCGCGCGCGAGATGATAGGCGACCAGCGCCGAGATGTCGGGCTCGTCGTCCACCACCAGGATGTGGGCGTTGGTCATCTTGGGCGCGTCGGTCCGCTCGGGGCCGGATGCCCCGATCAACTGGTTGAACGCGCCCGGAATGTGCGGCGTCGCAGAAGCGATCGGCAAGGCTCACCTCCATTGGGGTCTGGAGGTGATTGTATCGGCCCGCTGTAACGGCCGTGTCACGGGACGGGATCGGGTGTGCGAAACTGCAGGGGACAGGGGACAGGGGACAGGGGACAGGGGACAGGGGGGAGGGGGGCGGGGGAGGACACCAACGGACGAGGATTCGCGTGGCTCTGGACGTGGGAGTCCGCGAAGGCGCCGCGAAGGCGGGCTTTGGGCCGTGGTTGCCGCGGATGCATCCGCCCTGCTGCACCGATCCGGCAGAATCACCCCGCGTGCGCCGGTTGCGTGAGGGATGCGCGCCCGCGAGGGCCGGGAACGCGGCGGCCATGGGCGCGGTACCCTGCGTCGGGCGCGATGACGGTGGCCGCCGCGGGCCCGGCGCGGTTGGCAACGGTGGTATCGTTGCCTACCGCGCGCGCAGCCCGGCCCGGAGCGCAGCGGAGGGACACGCCCAACTCCCCCCGCGGTTCGGCTGTAGAACCCTGGATTGGGCCGGGGCCCGCCTGGTGGCCGGCGGCCCGGCGCGCGGGCGTAGCCCGGTGTTTGCGGCACCGGAGCCCGATGGACCATCCCACGCGCCGTACCTGACGCACCCGAAGGACGCCGAATGCACTTCCTCCGCCGCCTGGCGGCTCTGTTCGCCCTGCTCCTGCTCCCCCGCGCGCTGGCCGCGCAGGTGGGCGGGACCACCGACATCATCACCGGCCGCGTGACCGGGCCCGACGGGCGCGGGATCGCCGGCGTCTCGATCGAGGTGACGTCGGCCGAGACCAGCGTGCGCCGCACCACCGCCACCCGCCCCGACGGACGCTTCACCCTCACCTTTCCCGAGGGCGGCGGGCGCTACCGCGTGCGCGCCGTGGCGCTGGGCTTCGCGCCGCAGAGCGCCAACCTGGTGCGCCAGGCCGACGAGGACGTGCTGACGGTCGATTTCCGGCTGACCGAGCAGGCCGTGGCGCTGCAGGAGATCCGCGCCACCGCCAACCGCACCCCGCCGCCCGGGCGCGGCGACGTGGGCGGGCAGGAGCGCAACCTCAGCTCCGAGCTGGTCAACCGCCTGCCGCTGGAAGACACCGACCCGGCGCGGATCGCGCAGCTCTCCCCCGGCGTGGTGGGCACCGCCTCGGCCGACAGCAGCGAGCAGCGGCAGTCGTTCTCGGTGGCCGGGCAGCGCCAGTCGCTCAACCAGATCACGGTGGACGGGACCACGTTCGCCTCCGCGCTCTCGGGCGGGCAGTTCGGCGGGGGAAGCCCGCTGGGGCTGCCGCAGGAGGGGCTGCGCGGCACGCAGGTGGTGACCAACAGCTACGACGTGGCGCGCGGCCAGTTCACCGGCGGGCAGGTGTCGATGACCACGCGCGCCGGCACCAACTTCGTCTCGGGCTCGGTGAGCTGGAACCTGCGCGACCCCACGCTGCAGGGCGGCGCCGGGCGTCCCGCGTGGGGCGGCGGCTTCACCCAGAACCGGGTGAGCGGCGGCATCGGCGGCCCGATCCGCAAGGACAGGGCATTCTGGTTCGTGTCGGCCTCGGGGCAGCAGCGCACCGACCGGCTCTTCTCGCTCACCCCCGCCGACGCGTCGGCGCTCACCGTGCTGGGGGTGAGCCCCGACTCGGTGCAGCGCTTCCTGGAGATCCTGGCCAACCGCTACCGGGTGGCGGGGACCACGGGGCGCTTCAACCGCACCGGGAACGCGGTGAGCCTGCTGGGGCGGGTGGATGTGAACCTGAACGAGAAGCACACGCTGGCGGCGCGCGGCCACCTGAACCTGTACCAGCAGGACCGCGCCCGCATCGGCTTCCTGGAGACGGAGGAGAACGGCGGCGAGAGCGACAGCGACGGGTGGGGCACCATCCTTTCGCTCAACTCGCGCTTCGGGGGGAGCTGGATCAACGACGCGCGCGCCAGCATCACCGACGACCACCGGGAGCAGGCGCCGTACGCCACCGTCCCCGAGGGCCGCGTGCGCGTCACCTCGCTGCTGGAAGACGCGCGGCTGGGCGTGGCGACGCTGGCGTTCGGAGGCGACCGCTCGCTCCCGTCCACCAGCCGCGAGACCACGCTGGAGCTCACCGACGAGCTCTCCTTCCTCTGGCGCGACCGGCACCGCATCAAGCTGGGCACGCTGCTGAACCACACGGGGTTCGACCAGCAGCAGACCTTCAACCGGCTGGGCTCGTTCGAGTTCAACTCGCTGGCCGACTTCCAGGCCGGCACGGCGGCGCGCTTCACCCGCTCGCTGGCGCCCCGGGTCACCAGCGGCGCGGGGATCAACGCCGCGCTGTACCTGGGCGACACCTACCGCCCCACGCAGCAGCTGCAGGTGACCTTCGGCGTGCGCGCCGAGGCGTCGCGCTTCGACCGCGACCCGGCGCGCAACCCCGAGATCGAGGCGTTGTTCGGCCGCCGCACCGACGAAATCCCCGGCGAGGTGCACTTCAGCCCGCGCGCGGGGTTCAGCCTGCGGATGAACCAGCAGGGCGAGCCGCTGCGGCTGGTGCGCGGCGGCTTCGGCGAGTTCCGGGGCCGCGCGCCGTTCTCGCTCTACGCCAGCGCGCTGGACCAGACGGGGCTGGACACCGGCGAGGGACAGGTGGTGTGCGTGGGCGCGGGCGTGCCGGTGCCCGACTGGGCGGCGTACGAGGGGAACCCGGACGCCATCCCCACCGCCTGCACCGCGGCGGGGCCGGCGCCCGCCATCGAGCGCCGCCCCACCGTGACGGTGTTCTCGCGGCAGTTCCACGCTCCGCGGTCGTGGCGCGCCTCGCTCGGCTACCAGGCGCAGCTGATGCGCTTCCTGGGCGCCTCGATCGACGTGACCCAGGCGTGGGGGGTCGACCTGTTCGGCGTGCGCGACCTGAACCTGGACACCGCCGCGAACACCACCCTTCCCGCCGAGGCCAACCGCCCGGTGTACGTGGCACCCGAGGCGATCGTCCCCGCCACCGGCGAGGCGGCGTTCTTCGCGTCGCGCCTCTTCCCGGGGTACGGGCAGGTTTTCGAGGTGGACTCGCGGCTGGCGTCCACCACCACCCTGGTCACGCTGGGGATGAACGGGCTGCTGTCGCGGAAGGTGCTGTTCAGCGCCAGCTACACCTGGATGCGCTCGCGGGACCAGTCGAGCTTCGCGGGCGGCAGCCCGGTGCTCGGGTTCAACCAGGTGCCGGTGGCGGGCGACCCCAACCAGCGCGAATGGGCCCGCAGCGACCTGGAGCGTCGCCACCAGCTGCTGGCCACGGTGGGGCTGCCGCTGTCGCAGACCTTCGAGATGACGCTGATCGGGCGCGCCAACTCGGGGGTGCCGTTCACGCCGATGGTGGGCGGCGACATCAATGGCGACGGGGCGCGCAACGACCGCGCGTTCGTCTTCGACCCCAGCCGCGTGGGCGACACCGACATCTCGGTGGGGATGCGCCGGCTCCTGATCGGCGCCGACGGGCGCACCCGCAGCTGCCTGATGAGCCAGCTCGGCCGCATCGCCCAGCGCAACTCGTGCACGGGGTCGTGGTCCACCTCGCTCGACGCGCGCGCCACCATCCGCCCGCCGCAGGTGAAGGACCGCCGCCTGTCGCTGTCGGTGGACGCCACCAACCTCCCCGCGGGGGTGGACCTGCTGCTGCACGGGCAGGGCGGGCTGCACGGCTGGGGGCAGGCCGACTTCGGGCGCGACAACGTGCTGCTCTACCCCAAGGGGTGGAACCCGGCCACGCGGCGCTTCACCTACCAGGTGAATGAGACGTTCGGGCAGAACCGCATCCGCCGGGCGACCTTTTCGCCCTTCCAGGTGGCGCTCACCGCGCGGATGAACGTGGGCCGGCAGCCGCAGCAGGGGATCGGCGGACTGGCCTCGATCGCGTTCGGCGGGTTCAACCCCGGCGACAACCGGCGCAACGACCGCGGCGGGATCGTCCGCGAGGGCGGCGGGATCGACGTGGACCAGCTGATCGAGCGGCTGATCCCCGAGCCGGTGTCGGCGATCCTGCTGCTGAAGGACACGCTGCACCTGACCGAGGCGCAGGTGGCGCGGCTGCGGCAGATCTCCGACTCGCTGCGGGCGAAGAACGCCCCGATCCGCGAGCAGATCCGCGCGGCGGTGCCGCAGGGGGGCGGCGGCACCGATTTCGGCGCCGTGTTCCAGCGCATCGGGCCGCAGGTGCAGGCGGCGGGCGGCAACGTGAACCAGGCGCTGCAGCAGGTGCAGCAGGCGCTCACCCCCGAGCAGTGGCGCCGCATGCCCGCGGCGCTGCGCAACCCGTTCGGCGCGTTCGGGCCCGGCGGCGGCGGCATCCGCGGCGGGGGCAATCGCCCCGGCGGCCAGCGTCCGCGCGACGGCGGCCAGTCCCCCGCCCCGGCGAACCCGTCGGCGCAGCCCGCGCCCGCGAACCCGGCGCCAGCCCCGGCGCCTCCCGCGCCGCCGCCGGCGCCGACCGCGCGGCCGTGACGCTGCGTCGGCGTGCCCGTCGAGAAGGTCCGCGGAGGGCACGTACAACGGCGGCCGCATGGATCGAAAAAACCGCCGCGGAGGACTTGCACGTCCACCGCGGCGGTTTTATCGTTTACCGTGTTCACCTCAAAAGAGTGGCCAAACGGACGGGGCGCTGACGATCCCCGGGAGCGCATCAGCGCGAGTTCGCCGGCGATCGTCTACCGGCGCGAGGTGCTGAAGACGCCGATCCGGGCGCTCGAGGCGGAGATCGGCATCAGCAGGACCGCGATCGACCACTTCCACAAGCGCAAGTCCACGCCAGGGAAGAACTGGCCCAAGCTGAGGGATTGGTACGTGGCCAACCGCGCGAAGCACCTCGACGAGTACCGAACGCCGCCGGAGCTGATGGTGGCGAGCGCCTTACAGATTCTCAGCCTGTTGCCGGGCAGCAAGCGCACGCAAGCCTTGACTGATATGGCCGGTTATCTCAAGAACCTGCACGTGAAACTGAAGGAGCCGCAGCCAGAGTGGGTGAAGATGCTCACCGAGCTGGCCGACAAAGAGGCCGACGCCTGATTGGTCTGCAACGAGGAGGCGGCTGCGGGCCAGCAGATCGTGGAGCGGTTCGTCCCAGGCCGGTATGCGTTCAGCAACGTAGTTCGATCAAAAGACCGGCCGGAGCGAGCGATCGCCCCGGCCGGTCTTCGTTCGTGCTGCGTCGTTCTACCGCGCGTGCACGTGCGCTTCGGCTTCGTCGTCCTCGGTGCCGGGCTCGGCCGGCGGCTCCGGTTCGGCCACGGCGCGTTGATCGCGCTTGCGGCGGCCCGGCGGCGAGAGATCCGGCTGCGCTCCCGCCTCCGGCGCCGCCGGCTGCCGATCGTCGGGCGACGGGGGCGCCTCGCGCGGCGGGTCCGCCGATGCGGGCGCCGCCGCGCCCGTGGACGGTTCGGAAGCTCCGCCGGCGGGCGTGTCCGACGCGGGAGCGTCGCCCTCCGCTTCGGGTGAAGGCGAGGGAGCGGCGTCCGGCGGCGGGGGCGGCAGGTCGGCCACGTTGATCGGCGGCGCGGAGCCGTTGGGCGAAGGGTAGACCTCGTCGTCGATCAGCGGAACGCCGCCCACCTCGCTCACCTTGGAGGGGAGCACCAGGCGGAAGGTGCTTCCGTCGCCCGGGGTGCTCTCCACGCTCAGGCTGCCGTCCAGCAGCTTGGCCAGGCGCCGCGAGATCGGCAGCCCCAGGCCGGTGCCCTGGTGCTGGTTGGGCTGCGACAGCTGCACGAACTCGTCGAAGATCTTCTCCTGGTCCTCGTAGGGGATGCCGATCCCCCGGTCGGCCACGTCCACCTCCACGCCGCCGTCGTCGCGCCTGCGGCAGCTGACGGTGATCGCCTTCCCCTCGCCGAACTTGATGGCGTTCGACAGCAGGTTCAGCAGGATCTGCCGCACCCGCCGCGGGTCGGTGATCACCGTCACCGGGTCGCCGCTGAAGTCCAGCGCCAGCTCGCTCCCGTGCTCGTCGGCCAGCGGGCGCACGGTGACGAAGAGGTCGTGGATCAGCCCGGGGAAGGTGGCGGGCTGGATCTCGAGCTCCAGCTTGCCGGCCTCGATCTTGGACAGGTCCAGGATGTCGTTGACCAGCTCCAGCAGGTGCTTGGCCGCCTTGTTGGCCCGGTCGATCCCGCGCGCCTGCTCGGGGGTGAGCGGGCCGTAGATGTTGTCCAGCAGCAGCGCGCTGTAGCCCAGGATGGCGTTGATCGGCGTGCGCAGCTCGTGGCTCATGCTGGCGTAGAAGCGGCTGCGCGCGCTCATCGCCGCCTCGAGCTCCATCTGCCGCGCCTGCAGCTGCTCGTTCACCCGGCGCAGCTCCTCGCTGGTGCGCTCGAGCGAGACGGCCTGCTGGCGCAGCGCCTCTTCGGCCGCCTTGCGCTCGCTCACGTCGCGCGCGATCACCGTGAACACGCGCTCGGCCTCGAGCTCCAGGCAGCTGATCGACGCTTCGGCGGGGAAGCGGCCGCCCTCCGCGTGGAGCCCGGTGAGCGTCAGCGAGCGCGGCGTGGGGCGGGGGCCGTCCTGGCCCTCGGGGGTGGAGCGGGTGTCGCGGCAGATGCGGTCCAGGTCCACCTGGCCGAACTCGTCGAACAGGTCGTTGATGGTGCGCTCCATCGCGTCGTGGTACTCGACGCCGAACATCACCTCGGCGGCCTCGTTGAAGAGCGTGATCACCCGGTCGTCGCCGAAGGTGATGATCGCCTCCTGCACGCTCTCCACGATCTCGGCCATGCGCGCCTCGCTCTCCAGCAGACGGGCGCGGTGCTCCAGCTCCAGCTCGCGCCGCTCGGCCTCGCGCAGGCGCTGTTCCTGCTCGCGCAGCTGCTCGGTCTTCAGGTACAGGTCGATGAAGACCGAGACCTTGCTGCGCAGGATGTCGGGGTTGAAGGGCTTGAACATGTAGTCCACCGCCCCCACCGAGTACCCCTGGAAGACGAACTCGTCTTCCTTGCTGATGGCGGTGAGGAAGACGATGGGGGTGAAGCGGCTGCGCTCGCGCTTCTTGATGAGCTCGGCGGTCTCGAAGCCGTTCAGCCCCGGCATCTGCACGTCGAGCAGGATGCAGGCGAAGTCGCGCCGCAGCACCTCGCGCAGCGCCTCCTCGCCGCTGTTGGCGCGCACCAGCTCGTGGCCCAGCGGCTCCAGGATGGCTTCCAGCGCCATCAGGTTCTCGGGCCGGTCGTCCACCAGCAGCAGGCGGGCGCGGTTGGCGGGGCTCACGCGGTCACCGCGCGGCAGGGGGGAACGGAGCGGCCGCGGATGGCGGCCAGGTGCGGCGCGATCCGCTTCAGCGGGAGCACGCACGCCCCCGGCACCGCCTTCAGCGCGCTGTGCGGCATCACCTTCACTTCCGCGTCGGCGGGGTCCTGCACGATGGCGTAGCCCCCGCGCCGCACGATCTTCTGCAGCCCGCGCGAGCCGTCTGCGTTGGCGCCGGTCAGCACCACGCCGATCACGTCGGCCCCGTACGCGTCGGCGGCCGAGGCGAACATCACGTCGATGCTGGGGCGGCTGTAGCGCACCGGCTCATCGGTGGAAAGCGAGAAGTACCCAGGCTCCACCAGCAGGTGGTAGTCGGGGGGGGCCACGTACACGCCGCCGGCCAGGATCGGCTCCTTGTCGTTGGCCTCGCCCACGCGCAGGTGGGTGCACTCCTGCAGCAGGTCGCAGAGCGCCTCGCTCTCCTTGCTGCGGTGCTGCACCACCACGATCGGGATGTCGAACCCGCGCGGCAGCGCCGAGACCAGCTCGCGCAGGGCGAAGAGCCCGCCGGCGCTCACCCCCACCACGATCAGCCGGTACCCGCCCGTGGGCGCCGCCGTCATCCGGCCCTCCGGTAGATCTTCTCCTTCAGGTTCAGCGCTTCGTAGCGGTCTTCGTAGCGGGTGAAGCGGATCGTCTCCTTGTTCCCCAGGCAGAGGATGCCGAGCGGCACCAGCGAGGCGTAGAACAGGTCGTGCACGCGGTTCTGCAGCTCGCGGTCGAAGTAGATCATCACGTTGCGGCACAGGATCACGTGGAACTCGGCGAACGAGCCGTCGGTGACCAGGTTGTGCTGCGAGAACACCACGTTCTTGGTGAGCGACGAGTTGAACAGCGCCCCGTCGTACATGGCGGTGTAGTACTCGCTGAACGAGCGGGTGCCGCCGGCCTTCAGGTAGTTCTCGGTGTACTCCTTCATCTTCTCCAGGGGGAAGATGCCGGCGCGCGCCCGCTGCAGCACCACCTCGTTGATGTCGGTGGCGTAGATGCGCGCGCGGTCGTACAGCCCCGCCTCGTGCAGGAGGATGGCCATGGAGTAGACCTCCTCGCCGGTGGAGCACCCGGCGTGCCAGATGCGCAGGAAGGGGTAGGTGCGCAGCAGCGGCACCACCTGCGTCCGGAACGCGGCGTAGAAGCCGGGGTCGCGGAACATGGCGGTGACGTTGATGGAGAGGTCCAGCAGGAGCCGCTCCATCGCCCCCGGGTCGTGCAGCACCCGGTCCTGCAGCTGGCTGATGGTCTGCAGCCCCTCGGCCCCGATCCGCTTCCACAGCCGGCGCTTGAGGCTGGAGTAGGCGTAGCTGCGGAAGTCGAAGCCGTAGTGGCGGAACATGGCCTCGAGCAGCACCTGCACCTCCACCCGCTCCAGCTCGGGCGAGTAGCCCTCGGGGGTGTCGGGAAGGTTGGCCGAGCTGCGCAGCATGGAGGGCGAGTCGCCGCGCCGCCGCGTGGGCCGCTCGTCGCCTCGCTCCTTCTGCCCCGTCTCGTTGTTCTCCTGCGCAGCCAAGGCCATGTCCGCCCGTGGGGTCCCTTGCCGGTGTGACTCGATGGCGCGCGCGGCGCCAACCGCATGCACTCAGCAAGCCCTTTGCCGTTCCGTCGGACAATCCCCTCCAACGGCGAATTCGCTCGCTTCCGCCACGCCGCCAAAGGCCGGTTTTTCTCCGTCCCCCCCTCCTTCCGTCCCTCCGCGAGACCCCAGGGCCGTGAACACCCGGGCTCTCGCGGAGGGAGGGAGGAACGGAACTTCGGCCGCGCGTGCGACGCCTCCCGTAATGCCGAATGGGAGGTGGATGCGCAAGGCCGGAGCGCGAATCGGCAGGTGCAGCCGAAGGGGCGGGCCCGGCGCGGATCTCCCCACGCCGGGCCCAGCCCCTCCGGATCAACGCGCCCGCGCGCCCGTTCAGCGGTAGAGCCAGACCCGCATCAGCGACAGCAGCTGGTCGGTGTCCACCGGCTTGGTGATGTAGTCGCTGGCGCCGCTGGCGATCGACTTCTCGCGGTCGCCCTTCATCGCCTTGGCGGTCAGCGAGATGATGGGAAGCTCGGCGAACTGCGCCATCTCGCGGATGGCGCGGGTGGTCTCGTAGCCGTCCATCTCGGGCATCATCACGTCCATCAGCACGATGTCGACGTCGGGCGTCTGCTTGAGCACCTCCAGCGCGTCCCTCCCGTTCTCGGCGAACACCACCGCCATCCCCTGGCTCTCCAGCACGCTGGTGAGCGAGAAGATGTTGCGCACGTCGTCGTCCACGATCATCACCTTCTTCCCGGCGAAGAGGGAGTCGGTGCTGTGCAGTCGCTCGAGCATGCGCCGCTTCTGGTCCGGCAGCTTGGCCTCCACGCGGTGCAGGAAGAGCGCGGTCTCGTCCAGCAGCCGCTCGGGGCTCTTCACGTCCTTGACGATGATGGTCTCGGCGTAGCGCCGCAGCTGCGTCTCCTCGTCGCGCGAGAGCTCCTTGCCGGTGTAGATGATGATGGGGAGGTCCTGCATCCCCTCCACCTCCTTGACCTGCTCCAGCAGCTTGAAGCCGTCCATCCCCTGCAGCCCCAGGTCGAGCACCATGCAGTCGTAGTGCTTGGAGCTGATCTCGTTCAGCGCTTCCTCGGCACTGCCGACGGCGGTGATCTCCACGTCGTCGTCGCCCACCAGCTCGATGATGCTCTTGCGCTGGTTCTCGTCGTCTTCCACCACCAGCAGGCGCTTGACCCCGTCGGAGAGGAAGGAGCTGATGCGCTCGAAGGCGTTGTCGAGCGCCTCCTTGCTCACCGGCTTCTCCAGGTAGCTGAGCGCGCCCTGGCGCAGCCCCCGCTGGCGCTTGCCCACCCCCGAGACGATGTGCACGGGGATGTGGCGCGTGTCGGGCGAGTGCTTCAGCCGGTCCAGCACCGTCCACCCGTCGATCCCCGGCAGGTCGATGTCCAGGGTCACGGCGTCGGGCCCGAACTCCTGCACCAGCTCCAGGCCGGTCTCGCCGTCGAGCGCGACGAGCGCCTTGAACCCCTTCTCGCGCGCCATGTCGAGCAGGATGCGCGCGAAGGCGTTGTCGTTCTCCACGATCAACACCACCCGGTCACCCGGCTCGACGCTGCCGCGGTCATCGTGGATCCCCACCGACTGCGGGTCGCGCGGGCGCCGCCGGCGCTCCCCGGTCTGCGGGGGAGGCACCGGCTCGCCCCGCTCCCCGCGCTCGCCCGCCGCCGGCCGCGAACGCCGGCGCGTGGGGGCGGGCGCCGGCGTGGCGGCGACCGGCGAGGGGCCGCGCCCGCCGTTGCCGTCGTCGTCGCCGTGGTAGTCGTCGGGCTCGCCCGGCCACTCGCGCGGGAGGAAGAGGGTGAAGGTGCTCCCCTCGCCCTCGGTGCTCTCCACCCGGATCTCGCCGCCCAGGAGACGCGACATCTCGCGGCTGATGTTGAGCCCCAGCCCGGTGCCGCCGTACTTGCGGCTGGTGGTGCCGTCGGCCTGCTGGAACGCCTCGAAGATGAGCCGCTGCTTGTCCTTGGGGATGCCGATCCCGGTGTCGCTCACCGAGAAGGCGATCACCGCGTCGGCCTCGTCCAGGGTGCGGTTGCCGAAGCGGCGCCCCTTGTCGGCCTTGCGCACGGTGAGCGCCACGGTGCCGTGCTCGGTGAACTTGAAGGCGTTGCTGAGCAGGTTCTTGAGCACCTGCTGCAGCCGCTGCCCGTCGGTCCACATGCTCTCGGGCGCGTCGGCCTCGATCGAGGTCTCGAGCTTGAGCCCCTTCTGCTCGGCCACCGGGCGGAAGGTGCGCTCCACGTAGCCGGTCACGTCCTTCAGGTACACGTCGCTCGCGTTGATCTCCATCTTCCCGGCCTCGACCTTGGACAGGTCGAGCACGTCGTTGATCAGCGTGAGCAGGTCGGTGCCGCTCTGCAGGATGGTGTTGCTGTACTCCACCTGCTTCTCGGTCAGGTTGCCGTCCTTGTTGTCGGCCAGGAGCTTGGCCAGGATCAGCAGCGAGTTGAGCGGGGTGCGCAGCTCGTGGCTCATGTTGGCCAGGAACTCGCTCTTGTACTTGGAGCTGAGCGCCAGCTGCTCGGCCTTGTCCTCCAGCTCGCGCCGGGCGGCCTCCACCTCGGCGTTCTTCTGCTCCACCTTCCGGTTCTGCTCGGCCAGCAGCGATGCCTTCTCCTCGAGCTCCTCGTTGACCTGCTGCAGCTCTTCCTGCTGGTCGCGCAGCGCCTCTTCGCTCGCCTTGAGGGTGCGGGCCTGCGCCTCGAGCTCGGCGTTGGTGCGGCGCAGCTCTTCCTGCTGCTGCTGCAGCTCCTTGGACTGGCTCTGCAGCTCCTGGGTCAGCTTCTGCGACTGCTCCAGCAGCTCCTCGGTGCGCATGTTGGCGGCGATCATGTTGATCACCACGCCCACGCTCTCGGCCAGCTGGTCCAGGAACACCTGGTGGATCTGGCTGAACGGGGCGAACGCCGCCAGCTCGATCACCGCCTTCACCTCGCCCTCGAAGAGGACGGGGAGGACGATGATGTTGCGCGGGGGCGCCTCGCCCAGCCCCGACGAGATGACGATGTAGTCGTCGGGGACGCCGTGCAGCAGGATCGGCTTCTTCTCCAGCGCCGCCTGCCCGACCAGCCCTTCGCCCGGACGGAAGCGGTTGGAGACCGCCTTGCGCTCCTTGTAGGCGTAGCTGGCGATCAGCTTGAGGAGCATGCCATGCTCCTCCTCGGCCAGGAAGAAGGCGCCGTGGTGTGCGCCCACCAGCGGGGTGAGCTCCGACATGATGAGGCGGCTGATCGACTCCAGGTCCTTCTGCCCCTGCATCATGCGGCTGAACTTGGCCAGGTTGGTCTTCAGCCAGTCCTGCTGGGCGTTCTGCTCGGTGGTCTCCTTCAGGTTGGCGATCATCTGGTTGATGTTGCGCTTCAGCTCGTCGAGCTCGCCGCGCGCCTCCACCGTGATCGTCCGCGTCAGGTCGCCGTTGGTCACCGCGATGGCCACGTCCTTGATCGCGCGCACCTGCGCGGTCAGCGAGTTGGCCATGGCGTTCACGTTGTCGGTCAGCGCCCGCCAGGTGCCGGCCGCGCCGGGGACCTCGGCCTGCCCGCCCAGCTTGCCCTCGGTGCCCACCTCCTTGGCCACGCGGGTCACCTCGTCGGCGAACACGCGGAGGCTGTCCACCATCTCGTTGACGGTGTTCTTCAGCTCCAGCATCTCGCCCTTCACGTCCACGGTGATCTTCTGCCCCAGGTCACCGTTGGCCACCGCCGTGGTCACGCGCGCGATGTCGCGCACCTGCCCGGTCAGGTTGGCGGCCATGAAGTTCACGCTGTCGGTCAGGTCCTTCCAGGTGCCGGCGACGCCGGGCACGTTCGCCTGGCCGCCGAGGACGCCCTCGGTGCCCACCTCGCGCGCCACGCGGGTCACCTCGCTGGCGAAGGCGCTGAGCTGGTCCACCATCACGTTGATGGTGTTCTTCAGCTCCAGGATCTCGCCCTTCACGTCGACGGTGATCTTGCGCGTCAGGTCGCCGCGGGCCACGGCCGTGGTCACGTCGGCGATGTTGCGCACCTGGCTGGTCAGGTTGCTGGCCATGAAGTTCACGTTGTCGGTCAGGTCCTTCCAGGTGCCGGCCACCCCCGGCACGTTGGCCTGGCCGCCCAGCCGCCCTTCCGAGCCGACCTCGCGCGCCACGCGCGTCACCTCGCTGGCGAAGGAGCTGAGCTGGTCCACCATGGTGTTGACCGTCTTCTTCAGCTCCAGCACCTCGCCCTTGGCGTCCACCGTGATCTTGCGGGTCAGGTCGCCCTTGGCCACCGCGGTGGTCACGTCGGCGATGTTGCGCACCTGGTTGGTCAGGTTGCTCGCCATGAAGTTCACGGAGTCGGTCAGGTCCTTCCACGTGCCGCTGACTCCCGGCACGTTGGCCTGGCCGCCCAGCACCCCTTCGGTTCCCACCTCCCGCGCCACGCGCGTCACCTCGGAGGCGAAGGCGCTGAGCTGGTCCACCATCACGTTGATGGTGTTCTTCAGCTCCAGGATCTCGCCCTTCACGTCCACCGTGATCTTGCGGGTCAGGTCGCCCCGCGCCACCGCGGTGGTCACGTCGGCGATGTTGCGCACCTGGTTGGTGAGGTTCGACGCCATGAAGTTCACGGAGTCGGTCAGGTCCTTCCACGTCCCCGCGACGTTGGGCACCTCGGCCTGGCCGCCCAGTATACCCTCGGTGCCCACCTCTCGGGCCATTCGGGTCACCTCGTCGGCGAAGACCGAGAGCCGGTCCACCATCGAGTTGATCACGTCCTTGATCTGCAGGATCTCGCCGGCCGCCTCGACCGTGATCTTGCGCGTCAGGTCGCCGTCGGCGATCGCCGTCGCCACCGCGGAGACGTCGCGCAGCTGCACGGTCAGGTTGCCGGCGAGCTGGTTCACGTTGTCGGTGAGGTCCTTCCAGACGCCGGCGACGCCGGGCACCGACGCCTGCACGCCGAGGCGTCCTTCCGTGCCTACCTCACGTGCCACGCGCGTCACCTCGGAGGCGAAGGCGGAGAGCTGGTCCACCATCACGTTGACGGTGTTCTTCAGCTCCAGCATCTCGCCCTTCACGTCGACCGTGATCTTCTGGCTCAGGTCGCCGTTGGCCACCGCCGTCGTCACCAGGGCGATGTTGCGCACCTGCCCGGTGAGGTTACTCG
>DASSME010000157.1:0-6472 GCA_035689035.1 Longimicrobium sp.
GCCCGCCCGCCGTTTGCGTCCCCCGACTTCAGCAGCCGCGCGTGTAGTAGCAGGCGATCTCGTGGCTGCAGGTGTTCGCGAGGGTGGCCTGGGCCACGGCGTCGGCGTGCGCCGCCACCGTGCCGCGCTCGGCGGGTTCGCGGTCTCCCGCGTCGAACGTCTCCACCACCAGCACATCCATTTCCAGCTTCACCTTCTGCATCTTCGTCCTCCAGGTTCCCAGTCGGCAGGCGTGCGCGGGAAGGGGCGGGCCGGACACCGGCCCGCCCGCTGTCTTCTTCCGCCGGTTCCGCCCGCTCAGGTGGTGTTGAAGCAGGCGATCTCGTGGCTGCAGGTGTACGGGCAGGTGTTCCAGCACGTGTTCTGCCCGGCCTGGGTGGCGTGCGCCTCCACCGTCCCCTTGCCCGGCGGCTCGGGGAACCCGGCGGCGAACGACTCCACCCGCAGCTCGTCCAGGTCCAGCTTCACCTTCCGCATCGTTCCTCCCGTCTCCGAAATGGTTCGCACCCGCGCGCTAGGGGAGCGGGCAGGTGCAGGGGCCGCCCGCGTTGCAGCTGGTCAGGCAGGTCGCCTGGCCGTTGCAGGTGGGCACGTCCACCGTGCAGCACGGGGTGTCGTACGCCGCCGAGCACAGACAGGTGTCGTAGTCGTACGTCTTGTCGTGCGCGCGCACGGTGCCCGCGCGGGCGGCCGTGGCCACGGTGGCGAAGGTGTCCACCCGCAGCCCCTCGGGGTCCAGCCTCAGCTTGCTCATCGTTCCTCCGCTCGGGCGGGGGTGGAACCGCGTGTCACTCGTCCATCCGCACCGGACAGGTGCAGGCGTCGCGCAGGTCGGCGCGGCACGAGGTGTAGCAGCTGTTCGCGATGCAGGTGCCTCGCGGCGAGGCCATGGCGCCGTTCACGGTTCCGAGCGGCTCGGCGTCCTTCTCCTGCGTGGGGAACGATTCCACCGCCAGCGTCTCAAGGTTGAGCATGATCTTCTTCATGAGGCATCCTCCTGGTCGCGGAGTTCCGTCCGCCGTCCGTCCGGCACGATGCGGCGGCGCGGCGGGGCGTTCAGGCGCGCGCGCACGGTCGCGGCGCCGGCATTCCGTTGCGCCGGGGCGCTAGACCCCCACCGGACAGGTGCAGGCGTCGCGCAGGTCGGCGCGGCACGAGGTGTAGCAGCTGTTCGCGACGCAGGTGCCGCGCGGCGAGGCCATGGCGGCGTCCACGGTGCCGAGCAGCTCGACGTCCCTTTCCTGCGTGGGGAACGATTCCACGGCCAGCGTCTCGACGTTCAGCAGGATCTTCTTCACGGCGTCCTCCGGGTGTGTGTGATGGTTACCGCCTCCGCCGTTCAGCAGGTGCAGTACGGCGGCCGATTGACGCAGCTCGTCGCCCCGCTCGCCTTCGCTTGCTCGAGGGCGGGCGTGGGCTGGGCCGTGGTGGGGAAGGTCTCCACCGCGAGCGCGTCGATGTCCAGCGTGGCTCTGGGCATGGCCTGGGTCCTTTCGTCAGTCCACCAGGTAGATGGGGCAGGTGCACGCCGGATTTCCGCCCGGGATGCACGAGGTGAAGCAGCTCGCGCCGCCACAGGTGTCGCCGCCGCAGGAGCCGCATTGCGCCGTCTGGACCGACCACTCGTCCGCGTGCACGGTGCCGCGCCCCTCGGGCGGGGTTTCGGCCACGGGGAAGCTCTCCACGTGGAGCTCGTCGGCCTGCAGGTTCAGCTTCTTCATCGCTTCAGCCTCCGGGTTGGGGTTCCGCGGGTGCCCGTCACGGTGGCGGCGGGCAGGTGCAGTCGCCGATCACGCCGCAGCTGGTGCGGCACGAGTCGCCCCTGGTGCAGCCGTACGCCTGGGTTGCCATGTCCTCGGCGGCGTGCACCGTCCCGCGCAGCACCTCGGCCCGCGGGGCCACGGGGAACGACTCCACCGACAGCGTTTCGAGCTCGAGCCTGTGCTTCTTCATCGGCATCCTCCGGGGCCGGGGTGATGGGAACGCAAACGGGCGCCGGTGCCCTGAACGGCACCCGCGCCCGTGATCATCCCACGTCCGTCATCCTCGCCGTACGGCACACCGCGGCCGCGCGGCGGCAACACGCGCGGTCCTCCGCGGCCTGGGCGCCGCGGCACAGCCTCACGGTGGCGAACGGGCTCCGTCTCCGCATCGCGATCCTCCCGATGGGTGGCCCTGCCTGCACTGCCGCGACACCGAACCCGACGCTCCGTTGGCCAGCGGAGCATCGTGGCCGCAACCCGCGGCGGGCGGTGCCTGGATCCCGACCCTTTCGCGCGGCCAATGCTTTCTTGACGCCCGCGAAACGCCGGTCCGGGGGTGCTCGGTGGGGAGCCGTCTTTCCATGTTATCGGTACGTTTGCGCCGCCGCAAGGTAGATGCCACGCGCATGCGCCGGTTGCGCGCGCTGTCGCTCGCCGTCCGCGGGGGTGGCCGGTCGAGGCCCGGTCCGTCCACACGGGGCGACGCCGCGGCGCGTGGGGCGGGGACAAGCCCGCCGGGCGACGCGCAGGCGGACGCGCCCGCGCAGGGCACGGATTCGGCGCCACGCCTTGGACAAAACGCGTCCCCGGCGGTTCCGTCCGCCGCGCGGCACGGCTGTCGCAAGGGAAGATGGGACGAAGCGGCGGGCACGGCGCCCGGCCGCGTGTTCCTGCAAGGAGACGACGGACGATGAACCGGATTCGCTTGCCGGCCGTGGTGATGGCGGCCGCGGTGGCGCTTTCGGCGTGCACCGGGTCGGTGCAGCGCCCCGAGATCGAGCTGGAGGGGGTCACCCTGGGGAGCGTGGGGCTCACCGGGGGGACGCTGATCGCCAACGTGCGCGTGCACAACCCCAACCGCTTCAACGTGCACGCCAACAACCTGCGTTACCAGCTGTTCCTGCGGCGCAACGCCGCCGCGCCGGGCGACAGCGCCTGGACGCGCTTCGCCGACGGCGTGTACCCCGACACGCTGAACGTGCGCGCCGGCCAGACGCGCACCTTCGGCATCCCCGTGTCGTTCAGCTTCGGCCAGCTGGCCGGCGCCGGGCGCTCGCTGATGGACTACGGGCGCGTGGACTACCGCGCCCAGGGCACGGTGGACGTGCGCACCCCGCTGGGCACGCGCGAGGTGCCGTTCCACAAGACCGGCACCTTCATGATGGGCCAGACCGGAGGCCGGTAGCGGCTCGCCGCGGGCAGAACGTCGATCGCACGCGCCCGGTCCGCCCTTCGGTGGACCGGGCGCGTGTCATCGTGCGGGGGGGCGCGGCTTGGTACTGTTGCGCCACGAACTGGGCGGAGTCTTCCTCAGCCGGTGTGAGGATGTTGAGTTTCATGGCGTGAAAAGTTAATAAACATACTCCTCGACATCACACGATCACCCAACCGGGAGGCCGCATGAAAAGGAAGATGAAGCTGGCGGTGGATGAGTTGCGGGTGGACAGCTTCGAGAGCGCGCCCGCCGAGAAGGAGCGCGGCACCGTGCGCGGCGCGCAGGACACGTGGGATACCTGCTACTACACCTGCTCCGGGTACATGACCAACGAAGGTCCGTGGGACCCCTGCATCATCTGCGGATGACCGGCTGAGGGCGGGCTGGAGAGCGAAATCGCCCGGATCGGCGGCGGGCGGTCCCCCGGGGCCGCCCGCCGCGTTATCTTCAGCGCCGCCGGCCACCGATCGACCTCTCACCAGACCATCACGGGCGCACGCATGACGCTGGTGCGGCTGCAGGACGCGGGGAAGCAGTACGGCGAGCGCTGGATCATCCGCAACGTCGCGTTCCACGTGGCGCAGGGGGAGCGCTGGGGGATCGTGGGGCGCAACGGGCGCGGCAAGACCACGCTGCTGCGCCTGATCACCGGCGAGGAGGAGCCCACCGAGGGGGCGGTGTGGCGGCACCCGGGGCTGCGCTTCACCCACATGCGCCAGGACCGCGGCGAGCAGAGCGGCGCCACCGTGGCCGAGGCGGCGCTGGAGCCGTTCGCGGACCTGGTCGCGATGGAGAAGCGGCTGCACGCCGAGCTCGAGCAGCTTTCGTCCATCGGCCACGATTCGCACGAAGGCGTGCGGCTGCTGGCCCGCTACGATCGCCACGTCGAGGAGTTCCGCCGCCGCGGCGGCTACGAGATGCACGCCCGCGCCGAGGCCACGCTGGAGGGGCTGGGCTTTCCTCCCGCGGAATGGAGCAAGCCGATCCGCGCCCTGAGCGGCGGCGAGCTGGGGCGCGTGCGGCTGGTGCAGACGCTGCTGGCCGAGCCCGACGTGCTGCTGCTGGACGAGCCCACCAACCACCTGGATCTGCGCAGCACCGAGTGGCTGGAGCAGTACCTGAAGGGCTACCCCGGCACCGTGATGGTGGTGAGCCACGACCGCGTGTTCCTGGAGCGCCTGTGCGACCACGTCGTGCACCTGGAAGAGGGGACGGCGTTCGCGTACACCGGCGGGTTCGAGAGCTTCCTGGAGCAGCGTGAAGCCCGGCGCGAGCTGCAGCGCAAGCAGTACGAGCAGCAGCAGGCGCACATCGCGCGCACCGAGGACTTCATCCGCCGCAACCTGGCCGGGCAGAAGACCAAACAGGCCAAGAGCCGCCGCACCCTGCTGGAGCGGATGGACCGCGTGGGCGCCGTGCAGGACGAGGGGCGGGCGATGGCGCTGCGCTTTGGCCAGGCGGGGCGCAGCGGCGGCACGGTGCTGCGGGTGGACGGCGTGACCTGCGCGATCGGCGAGCGGCGGCTGTTCGCGCCCTTCACCGCCGAGGTGAGCCGGACGGAGCGGATCGCCATCGTCGGCCCCAACGGCTGCGGCAAGAGCACGCTGATGCGCGCGCTGGCCGCCGAGAGCGCCCCCTGCTCGGGCTCGGTGATCGCCGGCACGGGCGTGGTGCGCGCCTACTACCGGCAGGACTTCACGCACCTGGACGCGGCGAAGACGGTGTGGCAGGAGGTGAGCGACGCCGCGAAGGGCACCATGCCCGAGCTGCGTGGGCACCTGGGCCGCTTCCTGTTCTCGGGCGACGACATCGAGGCGCGGGTGGGCGACCTGTCGGGGGGCGAGCAGGCGCGCGTGGCGCTGGCCAAGATCACGCTGCAGCGCGCCAACCTCCTCCTGCTGGACGAGCCGACCAACCACCTGGACCTGGAGAGCCGCGAGGTGCTGGAAGAGGCGATCGCCGGCTACGAGGGAACGGTGATCCTGATCTCGCACGACCGCGCCTTCCTTTCCGGCACCGCCACCCGCATCTGGAGCTGGGCCGACGGACGGTTCGACGACTACCCCGGCGGCTTCGACGACTGGCAGGAGTGGACCGCCCGCCGCCAGGCCGACGCCGCGTCCACCGCCACTGCGGCCGCGGCGAAGCTGGCCGCGTCGTCAGGCCCCGCGCTGACGGCGAAGCCCGCCGCCGGCCTCAGCAAGAACGAGCAGCGCCGCCGCGAGGCCGAGCTGCAGCGCGTGGAGGCCCGCATCGCGCAGATCGAGACGCGCGTCGCCGAGATCGAGGCCGCGCTCGGCGACCCCGCCCTCTACGCCGCCGGCGCCGATCCGTCGCGTCCGAAAGAGCTGGCGGCGGAGCGCGACGCGCTGAGCGCCGAGCTGGTGGAGGCGTACGCGGCGTGGGAGCGCTTGGGCGAGGAGCTTGCGGGGGTGTAGACTTTGTTCTCTTGAAGTGACAGGTTCGCCGCTCTTCCGAGCCGCGTGATCATGCTGAATGCACGAAGGAGAAACGATGGATAAATACGAGATCGCCATCTGCTGGAGCGCCGAAGATGACGCGTTCATCGCCATCGTCCCCGAGCTTGACGGGTGCATGGCGCACGGCACGACGCGCAACGAGGCACTGTCCAACGCGGAGAGCGCGATTGTGGCATGGCTCGCCACCGCGCGCGAGTTCGGTGACCCTGTGCCGGAACCGAAGAGCCGGCGGTTGCTGGTTGCCTGAAGCTACGGAGTGGCAGACGCTGACCGGCAGTTTCCATGCGGCCGGGGGAGCAACTGGCGGGGGTGTAGCGTGCGTTGGTGGATCAGATTCCGCGAGGCACAACGTCACCAACATTCACGACGATGGTGGACCACATGGATCTGACCGTGGAAGTCGGGCGTGAGACGGACGGCCGGTGGTTCGCCGAAGTCATCGAGCTTCCTGGTGTCATTACGTACGGCGCCACTCGGCCCGAAGCCATTCTCAATGCGAAGGCGCTGGCTCTACACGTCATCGCGGACCGGATCGAACATGGGTGAGGCACCGACTGAGATCCAGAGCGTGACGTTCAAGGCCGCATGAGCCGTCTTTGCCTGGCACGATGGTGACGAGATTGGGCCGGCAGTTCTGGCGAGCATCGCCAAGGCGACCGGGCTGAAACCGGGGGATCTTTGAGACGGGATTGAATTGAAGGCGCCGCGCTGGAGCACAGCGCGGCGCCTCGTCGTTTTCAGCGGTGGAAGAAGCGGGAGATGGACATGCCGTCGGGGGCGGCCCCGGCGGGGAG
>DASSME010000158.1:0-20203 GCA_035689035.1 Longimicrobium sp.
TCAAGAAAGCTGACAAATACGGGAGGCGGCGCCGCGAGCCTGGTTTCGAGGTGCTCCGCCGCCCCGTTCGTTCCTGCACATCCTGCGGCCGCACGCGTTTTGCCCCTTCCCAATCCGCACCGGTTTTCCCCTTCCGCGCCCGGCGCGGCCCCTGCTTCGACGCCGTCGCGGGGGGCGGACGCGCGCGGCGGGCTGCTGCTGGCCGGTGACGTCGGGGGCACCAAGACGGTGCTGGCGCTGGTGGCGGAGCATGCGGAGGGGGCGCGGATCGTGGCCGAGGCGACCTTCCCCAGCCGCGAATACGCCTCGCTGGGCGCGGTGCTCGCCGCCTTCCGCGCCACCCACCCGGGCGAGGTGGCCCGCGCGGCGTTCAGCGTGGCGGGCCCGGTGATCGCGGGCGAGGCGTGCATCACCAACCTCCCCTGGTGCCTGCGCGAGCCGGAGCTGGCGGATGGCCTGGGGGTCGGCGAGGTGCTGCTGGTGAACGACCTGCAGGCCACCGCCTTCGCCCTGCCCCACCTGCGCCCCGAGCAGGTGACGCAGATCCTGCCGGGCGAGCCGAACCCCCGCGGCGTGCGCACGGTGGTGGCCGTGGGCACCGGGCTGGGCGAGGCGATGCTGGTGCCCGGCGGCGACGGCTACGTGGCGCTGCCCTCCGAGGGCGGGCACACCGACTTCGCGCCGCGCGACGCGCTGCAGCGGCGGCTGCTGGCCGAGTTGCAGCGGGTGCATCCGCACGTGAGCTACGAACGGGTCTGCTCGGGGAACGGGATCGCCAACCTCTACCGCTTCCTTGCCGCGCACTCGCACACGCCGCCGCCGGCGTGGCTGGCGGCGCGCCTGGCCGCGGGCGGCGACATCACCCCGGCGGTGGTGGACGCGGGGACCCGGCGCGAGGGTGGCGACCCGGTCTGCCGGCGCGCGCTGCGGCTCTTGGCGGCGATCATGGGCGCCGAGGCGGGGAACGCGGCGCTGCGGACGCTGGCCACCGGCGGCGTGTACCTGGGCGGCGGGATCCCGCCCCGCATCCTCCCGCTCCTGCGCGGCCGCGCCTTCGGAGAAGGATTCTTGCAGAAGGGCCCGATGTCGCGCCTGATGTCGTCCATCCCCGTGTACGTGATCCTGGAGCCGCGCGCGGCGCTCCTGGGTGCGGCGCGGTACGGGATGGCGATCAACTGAGGAGTGCTGAGTGCTGAGTGCTGAGTGCTGAGTGCTGAGTGCTGAGTGCTGAGCGCTGAGTGCTGAGTGCTGAGTGCTGAGTGCTGAGTGCTGAGTGCTGAGTGCTGAGTGCTGAGTGCTGAGTGCTGAGTGCTGAGTGCTGAGTGGGTGAGCGGCAGGCTGTCGGTTCGCGACGTGGCGATGGATCCTTCGGTCGTCGCCGGGCTTCATTTGTGGACGCGGCGTCGGTGCGCGGCTCCCTCGGGATGACGATCACGCGAGGGCCGAAGCGACGGCAAAGACGCACTCAGCACCTAGCACTCAGCACCTAGCACTCAGCACCTAGCACCCCGCACTCTTTCCCTTCACCCGAACCCACCAGCGCCGTGTCGTCCATCCAGCTACACGCGATCGACTACGTCATCCTGGCCCTCTACTTCGTGTTCGTGGTGGGGATCGGGGTGGCGCTCAAGCGCTACATGCGCTCGTCCACCGACTTCTTCCTGTCGGGCCGCTCGATCCCCGCGTGGGTGGCGGGGCTCGCGTTCCTGAGCGCAAACCTGGGCGCGCAGGAGGTGATCGGGATGGCGGCGTCCGGCGCCAAGTACGGGATCGCCACCAGCCACTTCTACTGGGTGGGCGCCATCCCCGCGATGGTGTTCGTGGGCGTGTTCATGATGCCGTTCTACTACGGCTCGCGCGCCCGGTCCGTCCCCGAATACCTGCGGCTGCGCTTCGACGAGAAGACGCGCGGGCTGAACGCGGTGACGTTCGCCACGATGACGGTGTTCTCGTCCGGCATCTCGATGTACGCGATGGGGCTGCTGCTGGGCACGCTGCTGGGGTGGGACTTCAACTTCAGCGTGCTGGTCTCGGCCGTGATCGTGCTCGCCTACATCTTCCTGGGCGGGCTCACCAGCGCCATCTACAACGAGGTGCTGCAGTTCTTCCTGATCGTGGCCGGCTTCGTCCCCCTGGTCTACCTGGGGCTGCGCGACGTGGGCGGGTGGGGCGGGCTGACCGCGCGGCTGGCGGTGACCGCGCAGAACGCCCACTTCGCGCCGGGGGCGTTCACCGAGAGCTGGCAACACATGGGGAGCGCGGCCGCCAACCCGATGGGGGTGGAGTGGTTCGGGCTGGTGATGGGGCTTGGCTTCGTCCTCTCCTTCGGCTACTGGACCACCGACTTCCTGGTGGTGCAGCGGGCGATGGCGGCGGACAGCATGTCGGCCGCGCGGCGCACGCCGCTGATCGCCGCCTTCCCCAAGATGCTCTTCCCCTTCCTGGTGATCCTGCCAGGGATGATCGCCATCGCGCTGACCACGCAGAAGGGCGCCACCGGCTTCTCGCTGCCGCAGAAGCCGGACGGGAGCCTGAACTACGACCTGTCCATCCCCCTGATGCTGGGGCACTACTTTCCGCCGGGGATGCTGGGGCTGGGGCTGACCGCGCTGATGGCCAGCTTCATGAGCGGGATGGCGGGGAACGTGACCGCCTTCAACACGGTGTGGACGTACGACATCTACCAGGCGTACATCAAGAAGGGCGCGAGCGACGAGCATTACCTGTGGATGGGGCGGATGGCCACGGTGTTCGGCATCGCCCTGTCGGTCGCGACGGCGTACGCGACCACGCACTTCAACAACATCATGGACATGCTGCAGCTGGTGTTCGCGTTCGTGAACGCCCCGCTGTTCGCGACCTTCCTGCTGGGGATGTTCTGGAAGCGCACCACGGGCCACGGCGCGTTCACCGGCCTGCTCAGCGGCACGCTGGCCGCGGCGATCCACCACGGGCTCACGCTGCCCATGGGGTCCACGGCCGGGATCAAGGGCGGCTGGCTGGGGACGGTGGTGAACACCTACCCCAGCGAGATGGCGCAGAACTTCTGGACGGCGATCTGGGCGTGGAGCACCTGCTTCGTGGTGACGATCCTGGTCAGCCTGATGACCAAGCCGCGGCCGGACGAGGAGCTGCGCGGGTTGGTCTATTCGCTGACGGACCGGCCGAAGGACGAGGGCGAGCCGTGGTTCCGGCGGCCGGGGCCGCTGGCGGTGGTGGTGCTGGCGCTGACGCTGGTGCTGAACCTGATCTTCTTCTGATCGCGAGGCGGAGACGATGAACCTGGACATCCGGCTCCCGATCGGCGGGCTGTTCACGCTGCTGGGGCTGATCCTGACCGGCTACGGGGCGCTTGGCGAGAAGGATATCTACGAGCGCTCGCTGGGGCACAACGTCAACCTGACCTGGGGGGTGGTGGTGCTCCTGTTCGGCGCGTGGTTCCTGTACCTGGGGCGGAAAGGGACGAGCTCCGTCGAGCCCGCGGCCGCCGAGCCCGCCGGCCGCGCCACCGAGGCCCGCGAGCACGCGCTGGGGCTGGAGGACGAGCGCCCCCGGCCGCACGGGCACTGAGCCATCTCCGCGACATGGACACCGAAGGGAGCAGGGGACACCGATTCTCTGCTCCCTCGGTATCTCTGCCGTGATCGTACATCGCCAACCGCGGGTCACACGGAGCAGCGGAGGGCAACGGAGCAGCGGAGAACTGCAACGGCCACACGTCTTTTTCCGTTTCTCCGTTCTTCGCCGCTGCTCCGTGGCCGTGTGACCCGCTGTTCAGATCAGTTTGCATCGAGAGACATTCGAGGATGAACGGATGAACCGGCGGCTCTCCAGGATCGGCGCGGCGCTCGGGTTGGCGGTTGCGGCCGCGACGACGCTCGAAGCGCAGGACGTGCTCTATCGCTCGGATGCGTTCACGGTGACCGGGACGAGTGTGCGGCAGGGGCGGTTCGAGGCGACGGCGCTGTCGCGCGACTCCATCGTCTCGTCGTATCCGCGGTCGGGGCGGGAGATGCACTTCCGCTTCAGCCTGAACGGGGTGGACAACGAGTTCCGCCCCGGGACGGAGCACACGCTCTACATCCGTCCCACCGATGGCCGGATCGTGTCGCCCGTGTACGTGTTCGGGCGCGAGCAGCCGCCGATCGTCCCCACGCCCGAGAACTTCGCCACCAGCGAGGAAGGGGTGGCGCAGGTCACCATCCGGCTGGACCTGCGGCAGGTGCTGCGCAGCTTCGCCCGGTCCGGGACGTACGATCCGCCCGAGGGCGAGCCGATCCGCCGCGCCGACTTCGCCCACGTCTACGCGATCGGCGACGTGGAGCCGCTGAGCTGGGACGCGGGCGCGCTGCGACCCGGCACCCCCGCGGAGCTGACGGACCCGGACGGAGACAGCGTCTACACCACCACCATGGCGATCGAGGCGCTGTACACCCGCCCCCGCGCGGCGGACGGGCGGGCGGTCTGGGCGCGGCACGCGGACCTTTCCGCCTTTCCCCGGCTCACCTCGCCGCAGCCGCTGCTGGACGCGCTCTACCAGATGTCGCTCGAGGAGCTGACGCAACTGGTGCGCGACGACGGGGCACTCTCGGCCGGCGCCAAGTGGCCCGGCGTGTGGACGCGCGACGTGAGCTTCGCCTCGATCCTGTCGCTGGCGATGGTGGCGCCGGACGCGGTGCGGAAGAGCCTGCTGGCCAAGGTCGATTCGGCGGGGCGCATCATCCAGGACACGGGGACGGGCGGGTCGTGGCCCAACTCGACGGACCGGATGGCGTGGGCGCTGGCCGCGTGGGAGCTGTACGCCGCCACCGGCGACCGCGACTGGCTGCGGCGGGCGTACGACATCATCTCCCGCTCCGCACGGGCCGACCGGCACGCGGTCTTCGACCCCGAGACGGGGCTGGCGACGGGCGAGACCAGCTTCATGGACTGGCGCGAGCAATCCTACCCGCGCTGGATGGAGCCGCGCGACATCGCCCGCTCGCAGGCGGTCGGCACCAACGCGGTGCACTACGCCACCTACCGCATCCTGGCCGACATGGCCACGGCGCTGGGCGAGCCGGCGGCGGAGTGGACGCGGACGGCGGAGCAGCTGCGCGGCGCCATCGACTCACGCTTCTGGCAGCCGGAGGCGGGCTACTACGCGGTCTTCCGTTACGGCCGCGCCTACCAGACGCTGGCGCCGCGCTCCGACGCGCTGGGCGAGGCGCTGGCGATCATCTACGGCGTGGCGGACCCGGCGCGCGCCACGCGGATCACCTCGCGCACGCCGCTGGTGGCGTTCGGCGCGCCCACCTTCTGGCCGTACATCCCCAACCTGCGGCGCTACCACAACGGGGCGCTGTGGCCGTTCGTAAACGCGTTCTGGACGTGGGGCGCGGCGCGGGCCGGCAACACCGCGGCGGTGGAGCACGGGCTGGCGTCGGTCTATCGCCCCGCGGCGCTGTTCCTGACCAACAAGGAGAACATGGTGGCCGAGACGGGCCACTTCGACGGCACGGTGCTGAACAGCGACCGGCAGCTGTGGAGCGTGGCCGGCAACCTGGCCACGCACTTCCGCGTGCTGTTCGGGATGCGGCTGCTGCCGGACCGTCTCGTCTTTGCCCCGATGGTGCCGCCCGCCTACGCCGGCGAGCGGACGCTCTCGAACCTGCGCTACCGCGGCGCCGTGCTCACCGTGACCGTCCGCGGCGCGGGCGACGGCGTGGCGAGCGCGCGGCTGGACGGGCAGCCGGTCGCCCGCGCCGAGATCCCGGCGACGCTCACCGGCGAGCACCGCATCGAGATCGAGATGAACGGCCGCTGGCCCGCGGGGCGGATCAACCTCGTCCCCAACCGCTGGGCGCCAGAGACACCGGTCGCGCGGCTCGACGGTGACCACCTGGCCTGGGCGCCCGTCCGCGGCGCGGCGCGGTACGACGTGTACGCCAACGGCCGTGTCGCGGGTACGACGCGGGAGCCCCGCTTCGCCGTCGCCCGGCGGGCGCAGGTGACGGAGTACCAGGTGCTGAGCGTCGATTCGGCCGGCACGCCGAGCTTCCTGGGCGAGCCGGTGCGCGTCGACCCGGCCGGCGCCGTCACGCTCGCGCGGCCCGCGGGCGCGCCGCTGGAACGCGAGCACGCGGGGTTCACGGGCGCGGGGTACGTGCGGCTCACGCGCGAGGCGAACACGCGGGTGAACGTGCCGGTGCGCGTGGCCTGCGCCGGTGTGTACGACGTGGACGCGCGCTACGCGAACGGGAGCGGCCCCATCAACACCGAGGCGAAGGCGGCGATCCGCACGCTGCTGGTGGACGGCCGCGAGGCGGGCGTGCTGGTGATGCCGCAGCGGGGCACGAATCTCTGGAACGACTGGGGATACGGAACCACCGTCCGCGTCCGCCTGACCCCGGGCGCGCACACGCTGACGCTGGCCTTCACGCCGCTGGACGAGAACATGGACGGCCGCATCAACACCGCCCTGCTCGACCACCTGCGGCTGACGCGGATCGGCGCGTGCCGGTGAGGGGCGGCATGGGATACACCGCGGATGCGTCCAGAATGTCATCCTGAGGAGCGTCCGCACATGACCCGCGTCCACGCAGAAGGTTGGACGCGACGAAGGATGACATCTTCTTTGGTGGCCGGTCTTTGGATCAGACGAGAGGAACCAAGACACCGTCCTCTGCCGAGCGGCGAGCAGCGGCGATGATCTCGAGGCCGGCGACGGCGTCGGCGGGGTCGACCGGGGGCGGGGTGCCGTCGCGCAGGGAGCGGCCGATGCCGGCGTAGTAGGCGGCGTAGGCACCGCGCTCGGTGGGGACGGGCCGCCAATCCTCGCCGGCGCCGATGCGACCCCAGCGCTCCGGCGGCTCCTCGCCCAGCTCCAGCTTCGAGGTGCCGCGGAGAACGGACTCCTGCGTGTCCAGCCCGGATTTGACGTACGCGGCCTTGCTGCCCAGCACGCGGAAGCGGCCGTTGTCGTCCGCCGCCACGGAGCTCATCCACAGGTGCGAGCGGACGCCGGAGGCGTGGGTCAGCGCCACGAACGCGTCGTCGTCCACCCGCACGCCCGGGCGGCGGCGGTCCAACTCGGCGTAGACGTGGGTCACCGGGCCGAAGAGGACGAGCGCCTGGTCGACCAGGTGGCTCCCCAGGTCGTAGAGCAGGCCGCCCGCCTCGGCCGGGTCGCCGTGCTCGCGCCAGCCCTGCTTCGGGGTCGGCCGCCAGCGCTCGAAGCGCGACTCGAAGCGATGGACCTCGCCCAGCGCGCCCTCGGCGATCAGCCGGCGCACGGTGAGGAAGTCGCCGTCCCAGCGGCGGTTCTGGAAGACGGAGAGGAGGAGGCCGCACCTGCAGGCCTCGTCCACCAACCTGCGCCCGTCGTCCGCGGTGGCGGCGAGCGGCTTGTCGACGACGACGGCGAGCCCCGCGCCGAGCGCGGCGAGCGCCAGCAGCACGTGCGTGGCGTTGGGCGTGGAGATCACCACCAGGTCGATCTCGCCCGCGTGCTCCCACAGGCGGTCCGCGGCGTCGACGATCGCCGCGTCCGGGTACCGCTCGCGGGCCTGCGCGGCGCGTTCGGGGTTGGAGGTGACGATGAAGGCCAGCCGCATCCCCGGCGTGGCCGCGATCAGCGGCGCGTGGAAGGCCGCGCCGCCCAGGCCGTAGCCGATCAGCGCCACCCGGATCCCGTCTCCCGAAGCCATTCGCATCTCCATCGTTCACAACCCCTGTCGCGGGCCGAAACCGTCGCGCCCGCGCGATCTGATCCATCCATCCGTTGCACCTGCCGCGCCCGCCGCGCACCCGCTCTGCGTCAAATGGACGTAAACCCAACAATACGAACGTACGTCCCGTTCCGCGAGCCTCCTTGAAGATCGCGAAGCTGCCGCGCGTCCGGATCTGCTACGTGGACGCGGAGGTGGAACAAAGCGAGCAAACATCTAGTATCTAGGGGGTGCGCCGGAGCGGATCGGAGGGTCTGGGCCGCGGCGGCGAACGGGGGCGGAAGACTTGTGCGTGGGGCATCTTCCCTGCATAATGTTAGGAACGCTTCCAAATGGGATGGACGATCGAACGGCGGGGCCCACAGCCCGCGGACAGAGTGCAGGCAGCACGCAACCCGAGGGAGAGCACGATGATGGATCGCCAGCTTCGGAGACCGGCCCGCGAGGCGCAGCGCATCCGCCCGGCGGCGTACACGGGCGCCCGCGGGTGGGACGGGCGCGGCCGCAACGGCGGCGGCGATGACCGGGGCGACACGGGGCAGGAGCTGGTGGGGCTGATGTTCTCCACGCCCAAGGAGCTGCGGCACGTGGCCGAACAGCACTTCGGCGAGCTGTTCGTGCCCACCGAGGTGGTGGAGAGCGCCCGGCTGCGCGCGGTGATCGCGCTGAAGACCGAGCGCGCCGGCACCCTGCTGGTGCACGCCGAGCGCGAGCGCCACTGGTACCCGTTCCGCGTGGTGCGGGTGGACACGCCGCGCCTGGATCCCCGTGCCGGCAACGGCCGCGGCGACGCATCGCGGCCCCGGCCGCCGCACGGCTACCGCATCGGCACCCGCCCGCGCATCGACTGGCTGTAAGGTCTCGACTTCCCGATCCGGCTCCGCCCCACCGAGCGCCGGCCCGCCCCGGCGCGGGCGGCGCCGCTTCCTTTTCTCCCGCGGTCATTCGTTTCCGATGCAACACCACCAGATCCGGCGCATCGCGATCAACACCGGCGGCGGCGACGCGCCCGGGCTGAACGCCGTGATCCGCGCCGCCACCCTCACCGCGCGCGAGAACGGGTGGGAGGTGCTGGGGATCCGGCGCGGCTACATGGGGCTGCTGCACGACGAGGTGGACGGCGAGCCCGGGCTGATCCCGCTCTGCGCCGACCGGGTGCGCGGGATCACGCACCTGGGCGGCACCATCCTGGGCACAACCGCGCGCGGCAACCTGTTCGGCCTGGAGGTGCGCGACCCCGACGGCACCTGGGGCGCGCACGACCCCTCGGACGAGATCATGGCGCGCTTCCGCGAGCTGGAGATCGACGCGCTGATCGCCATCGGCGGCGACGGGTCGCTCAAGATCGCGCACCGGCTCTTCCTGCAGGGGCTGCGCGTGGTCGGCGTCCCCAAGACGATCGACAACGACCTGGGCGCCACCGACATGACCTTCGGCTTCCAGACCGCCGTGGACGTGGCGACCGAGGCGATCGGTCGCCTGCACTCGACCGCCGAGGCGCACCAGCGGGTGATGGTGGTGCAGGTGATGGGGCGGCACACCGGGTGGATCGCGCTGGAGAGCGGGCTGGCCGGCGGGGCAGACGTGATCCTGATTCCCGAGATCCCGTATTCGGTGGAGAAGATCGCGGAGAAGATCCGCGACCGGGAGCGCGCGCGGCGGCGCTTCAGCATCGTGGTGGTGGCCGAGGGGGCGCGCGCGGCGGGCGGAACGCCGAGCTACGTGGAAGGCACCGGCCGCTACGGCGGCATCGCCGACCTGCTGGCCGCCGAGATCGAGGCGGCCACGGGAAAGGACACGAGGACGCTGGTGCTGGGCCACATCCAGCGCGGCGGCAGCCCGGTGCCGTACGACCGCAACCTGGCGCTGCGCTTCGGCGCGGCGGCGGTGCACGCGGTGGAGCGCGGCAACTTCGGGTGCATGGTGGGGCTGCAGGGCAACCGCGTGCGCAGCGTGCCCCTGGGCGAGGCGATCACCGACATCAAGCGCGTGCCGATGGACGGCGAGGTGGTGCGCACCGCGCGGCGGCTGGGGGTGTCGTTCGGGGATTGATCCGGACGACGGATCTCACGAAGAAGCAGGGCAGCGGAGGCGACTCCTCCGCTGCCCTGCTTTTTTCGTTCTCCGGCACCCACCTTCCCTGTTCGCTCGCGACCGCCGCGCGAACCTATGCGGCGGGTCGTTCCCGTTCCCGCCGGGCCGGCCGCTCACGGGCGTCTGGGAACCGGTCATTGCGAACGGGCCGGCGGACACGCGCGAGCACGAACACTGCTCCGGCGGCCAGGTTCGCCATGACCAGCGCCACGATCCACGCCGCGCGCGCGCCGCCGGACATCTCTTTGTCGCGCGCCACGGTCCGCACCGCCACGCCGAACGTGACCAGCAACGTCACGACCACGCTCACTCCCCACACCTGCAGGGGGACCGCATGCGCCGGTGCGTCGATCCACGTGCGCACGGCCGGCGATACCGAGCTGGCAACCCCCAGCAGCCACATCACCGGGAACGACACGAGCCCGTAAACCGCCAGGAGCCGGATGGCGGTGATCCAACCGCCTGGAATACGTTCGTTCATGACATGTAGCATCTGAGAAAGTTCCCGACGTCGAAGTACGCCCCCATTCCGAAACCCAACCCGGCGGACGCGCCGATCTGGGCGTTGTACGACGGCTGATCCTTCCACCCGTGACCGGTGTTTTCGACCGACCGGCCAAACTGGGCGAAACCCAGGCCCAGCGTAGCTCCGCTGGTGACCGAGTTCTTGCTGCCGAACCGGGTAGATCCGCTCCACCCGAAGTGGGCCGAGATGGCATCAAGATTTACACCAATCTTCCCGAGTTGCAACTGCGCGAACAGACCCGCCCGGAATTCGACGTTCATGCTCTGGATCAGGCACTGGCGCTCCCGGGCGTCCATGCGGCGCATGTAGTCGTCCGGGAAGTTCCCGCGCTTTCCGCCCCCCTGGCGCCGCTCGGGCGTCCGCGGGATCAACAGCGTGCCTCCGCCCCGGCCACCGAAGTTCGTCGACCACCCGTCGCTGGCCGGCGAACTGAACGGCCATGCATTGCTGGCGTACACGTCGAGCGGGAACAGCGGAACCGCGCAACTCTGGTCGGCACCCTGCTTGATCGGTTTGCCATCCTTGTCCGTGCACGGGTCCAGTCCGCTCGGGTCGCGCCCATTCACCGGGTTGTCGTCCACGTACGCGTACAGGTTGAGCCCGCCCTCCAGCCCGACCGGGTCCTCCGACACGAAGCGGCCGAGGTCCGGGTCGTACCAGCGCGCCCGTACGTAGTACAGCCCCGTGGCCGAATCCAGCTCACGCCCCGCATACCGCAGCGGCTGGCCGCCGGTGGAGTCGACCGGGGCGGTGGAGTGGCCGAAATCGTCGTAGGTGTAGCGCGCCACGACCTGGCGGTTCTTGTTGATCAGCGCCACCACGTTGCCGGGAAAGTCCGTGGTGTAGTAGTAGATCGGCCCGTTCCCCATCCGCACGCTGTGCGGGTTGTCCACGCCCGGGTAGTAGGTGTACAGGTGGTCGGGCACCCCCGGCGTGTTCATCTCCAGCAGCAGGTCGTCGCCGTCGTACAGGAACTGCTTGGCGCCCGCGCGGATGCGCTGCCCCAGGCCGTTGTAGCCGTAGCCGACCGTGGTGCCGTTGGTGCGCACGCTGTCGAGCTGGCCCAGCGCGTTCCAGTACAGGCGCTGGTCGTAGGTGAACTGGTCGGTGCGGTACTTCCGCGTCAGGTTGCCGTCGGCGTCGTACTCCAGGTTGAAGGGGCTGGTGCGGGTGAGCCGGTTCCCGTTCTCCACCAGCACCGTGGTGCCGTTGGCCACCGGGTTCCCCACCGCGTCCCACGCGTAGTTGCGCTGCTCCACCCCGTACGGGATGCCGCCGGCCGAGCTGGGCATGCACTTGCCCACGTTGGGGTCGGTGGTGCCGCAGGTGCCGTCCGAGTCGTAGTAGTCGTTCACGTCGGCCCTGGTCAGCCGCCCGGCGCGGTCGTAGGTGTAGCTGGTGACCCGCGTGCCGAGGTTGTACGGGTAGAAGTCCTCGGTGAAGCGCTGGCCCCGCGCGGCCAGGAGGCCGTTCTTGTCCAGCCCGTAGCTGGAGTTGAGCACGTCGGCCACCTGGTACGGGTGCGTGATCTCGGACGGAACGTGCGTGGACACGTAGCCGCGGCTGATGCTGAAGTAGTTCCAGTTCATCGGCAGCAGCGGTCCGGCCCACAGCCCGTCCGCGTCGTACGTCATCACCGTGCGCCCGCCGTAGAAGTCGACCAGCGTGTCGAGCTGCGCCCGGTCGTTGTAGCGGAAGTCGGTGGTGTACGCGCCCGACCAGGGGCCCCAGACGGCCAGCTGCCGGCGCCGGCCCTGTGCATCCAGCGTGTTCTGCAGCCGGTAAGTGGTGGAACCGCGCGTCACCACGGTCTGCAGCAGCCGGCCGGCCGCGTCGAACTCGGCGCGGTCGGTGCTTTCCGCGTTTTGCACCTGCGTCCACAGCCCGGCGGGGTCGTAGCTCCAGGTGGTGGCCGCCCCGGCCGCGTTGCGCGTGGTCAGCCGGTTCAGCGAGTCGTACGCGAGCGTTACCGTCTGCCCCCGCCGGTTGGTGGTGGAGGTCAGGTTCCCCGCGCGGTCGTAGGCGTCGGCGATGCTGGAGTTGCGCGGGTCGGTCTCGCTCACCACCCACCCCAGCACGTTCCGGGTGAAGCGATAAACCTGGCTCTTCGCGTCGGTCACGGTGGCCAGCCCCACCGAGTCGAAGGCGAAGGTGGTGGAGTTGCCCAGCGGGTCGGTGGAGCGGACCACCCGGTTCAGCACGTCGTAGCCCGTGCGTGACTTGTCGGCGTTGGGCGACGTGATCATGGTGTCACGGCCCAGCGCGTCGTGCGCGTAGCTGGTGGTGCGGTTGTTCGTGTACCCCGAAACTCCCACCGTCACGCCCGCCACGTTGTCGAGCTTTCCGTTCGTGGTGCCCTCGTAGCTGTAGAACGCGCCGTGGCCCGCCGGGTCGGTGACCGAGTAGAGCCGTCCGTCGGGCCAGTACGAGTACTGCTGAACCCGGCGCGTGCCGCCTCCCAGGCTCACCACGCTGTCCAGCTGGCCGGAGGCGCCGTAGTACATCGAGTCGCGCTGCAGGCCGTTGCGGACGTAGGTGGGCTGGTGCCAGGTGTGCTCGTAGTCGGTGGTCGTGGTGTCGTTCACCGTCTCGTCCACCACCCGGGTCAGCTCCACGCCGCTCCAGGTGGCCGTGACGGTGTGCCCCGTGGGCAGCACGGTGCGGGTCACCTGACCGTGCTGGTTCCGGTCGATGGTGGCGACCTGGCCGTAGGGCTGTTCGATGCGGATGGGCGCGCCATAGCGGTCCACCGCCGCCTTCACCACGTTGCCGCGCGGATCGGCCGCCGTCACCCGCACGTTGGCGGGCACCACGCGCGCGCCCGGCGCGCTGGTGGTGCCCAGCCCGGGGCCGGGGAGGACGGCCGCCCACAGCGAGCGCGTGGCCGACACGGGCTGAACCGTGCCCTGGTCGGTGGTGTACACCGCGGGCGCGCTGATCGCCGCCAGCCCCCCCACGTGGTCGTACGTCACGTCGTACTGCCCGCCCGAGCGGTCCTTGAACCAGGTCACGCGGTGGAAGGCATCGTACCCGGCCTGCAGGGCGTACTTCGTGTCGGGACCGGTGACCGACGCCACGTCGGCGATGGAGTAGCCCACGGTGGTCACGCGGCCGCCCGGGTCGGTGATGGTGCGCAGGTACCCGGAAGACAGGTACCCGAGCGTGTACTTCGCCCCGATCGGGTCGATGATCTCGGTCACGATCGGCCATCCGTCGGCGGCCGTGGCCCAGGTGAACTGCTGCCGCGTGCGGCCGTTGCGGTCGGCGTAGCGGGTGATCAGCCCCGTGTTGCCGAAGATCGCGCTGTCGCCCGAGGGCGACACGCGCGCCCAGCCGCCGTCGGCCCGCCGCGCCAGCGTGCTGAACTCGCCGTCGGGCGCCACGTACGCGCAGCCGGTGCAGGCGCGGGTGAAGAACACCGCCGTGCCGTCGCCGTTCACGATCATGTCGCCGTCGCTGCCGGGGTACACGCGCTGCAGCCCCGGCATGCTCCACCCCGAGCCGAAGTGGCTCCCGGCTTCGTTCACCACCAGCACGCGGGCGCTCGTCTCGCCCTCGGTCATGGTGCCGTCGGCCCAGTAGCTCCGCACCACCACGCGGTAGACGTAGGCCGAGGTGTTCTCGCGCCAGGTGGCGGCCAGACGGCTGGTGCCCATCGCGCCCTGGTAGAACGTCTCCGGCGTCATGGCCGTTCCGTTCTGCTCGAACACCTGGATCGACATCCTGGCCGGGGCCTCGGTGGGCTCCGTCACGTCCACCTGCACGAACCCGTACCCCCGTGCCTGCGTGCTGTTGTAGATCAATCCCACCGAGCGTGGCGCGTCGCGGCTCACGTATGCCGGCGTGGAGTACGACAGGGCGGCCGCGCCCGTGTTGGTGTTCACGACCCCGGTGTGGTGCGGCGCCAGGCTGATCTGCGGCGGGTTGCGCAGCACGGCGGCAGCGGCGGGCGTGGCGCCCGGGTCAGCCGCGTCGGCGGTGGTGAAAGGCGGCGCGGCGGCGGGTTCGCAGCCGGCGCATGGCTGCGCGCGAAGCGGCACCGCGCCGAGCAGCGCAAGCAGCCCGAGCCAGCCCGGGCGGATGGGTGAAAAGGCCATTCGGAATCTCTGGAGTGTTCTTCTCGACCGCGAACCACGACGCGCCGGCAGGCGTGCCGGCGCGGTGAGGAACGTTTGGGGGAAAATTGGAGCCGAAGGGTAGTGGAGAAATGCGGTTTGCGTCAATTCCAAACGACAGACTGGTACGTCGCGGTGTCCGATGCCGAATCACGTTGAAGCGGAGGCGGGCGGCGGTCGTCCACCCGGTTGGAGGCGTCGGCCAAGTGGCCAAGTACATCTCCTTCATTCGCTTGGCTACCCTGAACCGCATCCCGGAAGCGGGCGTGGGAGAAACAGGACGTCCGGATCGACAGGTGCCGTCATCCGATTCCCCACGAATCCCGTGATTCGCGGCAAACCATTCGGATTCAGAAAAAAACGGGGCAGCGGAGCGAGCTTGCTCCGCTGCCCTGTTCGAGCTTCGGGGGAACCCGCCCGATCGTTCGCCTACGCCACCTTCGGCGCCGCGAAGCTGCGGGCCACGAGCAGCGCCGTGGCGCCGCGCAGGCGGCTGCTGTCGCCGGTGGGGGCGATCACGATCGGGGTCGAAGCGGCGGCCTGGGTGATGGTGCGCTCGCGGACGCCGGCCGCCACCAGGTCGCCGATCACGTCCCACGCGGCGGTGATCTCGCCGCTCACCACCACCCGCGCGGGGCTGAGCGCGGTGATGATCCCCGCCAGCCCGATCCCCAGGTAGCGCCCCGTCTCGGTGAGCGCGGTGGTGGCGCGGACGTCGCCGGCGCGGACGCGGGCGATCAGGTCCTCGATGCCGAAGTCGTAGCCGCGCAGCGCCTCGCGGCTGCTGGGGACGCTGGCGTCGAGCTCGAAGTAGCGCGCCAGGGTGGCCACGTTGCTGGTGTACGCCTCCAGGCACCCGCGCAGCCCGCACATGCAGCGCGGCCCGTCCAGGCTCAGCGGCAGGTGCCCGAACTCGCCCGCGGTGTCGCCGTGGCCGCGGAACACCTCACCGTGATCGACGACGCAGACGCCGACGCCGTCCGAGACGGTGACGTAGGCGAAGGAATCGACGCCGTCGCGCGCGAAGGGCGGCAGCCACATCTGCGCGAGCGCGCTGGCGATGGGGGCGTTCTCGATCAGCACGCGCAGCCCCGTGGCGTTGGCCAGCGCCTCGCGCAGCGGCACGTCGCGCCAGCCCAGTTGCGGGGAGTTGAGGATCAGCCCGGTGCGCCGGTGGATCATCCCCGGCACCACCACGCCGATCCCCTCGCAGTGGTCCACGCCGCCGTGCGCGTCGAGCAGGCGCTGCACGCTCGCCGACACCTGGGCTACCAGCTGGTCGGGGTCGCGCACGGTATCGAGCGTCTCCATCGACAGCTGGCGCCCGTCCATGTCGGTGAGCGCCACGTGGGTGCGGCTGAAGCGCACGTCCACGGCCACGCAGAAGCGGTCGCGCGTGGCCACGTGCAGCAGCCGCGGCTTGCGCCCGCGCGGGGCGTTGGCGATCGGCCCCTCGGCGATGATGCCGTGGCCGATCAGCTCGTCCACCAGCTGCGTGATCATCCCCCGCCCCACCTGCATCTGGCGGGCGAGGTCGGCGCGCGAGACCGGCTGGTGCTCGCGCACCAGGTTCAGCACGATCTTGCGATTGATCTCGCGCGGGGTAGAGCGCGTGGCACGGTTGAACTGCCGCGTGTTGATCTTCCGCATCGGCGCAGATTCCTCAAAGGAGAGATTCGGAAGATGGAACCCGGATCAAGGATAATCGATCGACGGCGAAAATGGAAGAAAGTCTAACTAATGAGCACGGTTCACGTTGATGTGGTTGGATTTACAGGAAAACGCAGGGTGCAGGCGCGGGAGAGAAGCGCCGGCCGAGCCCCGTCAGCCCCCCCGCCCCCTCCCCGCGCTTCGCGGGGGAGGGGGAGTTTGAACGGCGGAACTCTGCGCGACGTTGCAGTTGCGGTCCTCCCTTCCCCCCGCGGAGCGCCGGGGAGGGGCCGGGGGAGGGGGGCCCGCCGAGGCATGCGCCCAACTCCGCCTCCTCATCGCGGCGGCCGGGAGCTTTCACCGCGCCGCGGCGAGCGCCGCCGGACGACGCCTCGCCGCATGCATCGCCGATGGTCTGCCCGTCTCCTGCGCGATCAGCGCGAGGGCGACGCCGTTGGTCCAGCCGAAGCCGTCCTGGGTGGGGTACTCGCCGCCGCCGGCGGGGCGGGTGATGTCGAGCACGTCGTACTTCTCCATCATCCGGCCGGTCTGCGCGTACGTCCGCCGGTTCAGGGCCAGCCAGCGGGCGCGGGCGGTGTCGGCCAGGTCGGCGCGGCCGTAGCGGCGCACGCCCTCGATCGACATCCACTGCAGCGGCGGCCAGCCGTTGGGCGCGTCCCACTGCTGGCCCGAGCGGATCGGCGTGGTGACGAAGCCGCCCGGCTTCAGGAACTCGCGCTCCAGCCGCGCCGCCACGGCCCTTCCCTGCTCCGGCGCCGCCAACTCGAAGTAAAGCGCCGCCGCCGCGGCCAGCGTGGGCCGGTCCGTCACGCGCTCGCCGGTGCGCCAGCGGACGTCGTAGAAGTAGCCGGCGGACGGGTCGTACGCGGCGGCGAGCAAGGCGCGGCGGCGGTCCTCGGCCAGGCGGTTGAAGCGCTCCGCCGCCTCCACGTCGCCCGGCAGCCCCCGCGCGATCCGCAGCGCCGCGATGGTGCGCTCGGCCTTGTACATGAGCGCGTTGAGGTCGATCGGGACCAGCTCCGTGGTCTCCAGCGAGCGCAGGTCCGCAGGGTCGCGCATCCAGCGGCTGCTGAAGTCCCACCCGCTCTCGGCGGACGCGCGGACGTTGCGGTAGAACGCCTCGCGCCGCTCCGGCGGGAGCGTCTGCCCGATGCGGTAGTCTTCGCGGTACGACTCGGGGCGCGGCTCGGGGCGGTCGTCCCAGTAGCGGTTGAGGAGCGAGCCGTCGCGCATCCGCACCACGCGGCGGTGCGCTTCGCCGGGGCGCAGGCGATCGGCGCCGTCCATCCAGAAGGCGTGCTCGGCCTCGAGCGCGCCCAGCCACGCCAGCGCGGGGCGCACGCCCTGCTCGCCGGCGTAGAGCGAGACCATGGCGCCGAAGAAGGGCGGCTGGCTGCGGCTGAGGTAGTAGGTGCGGTTGCCGTTGGGGACGTGGCCGACCGTGCGTACCAGGTGGGCGAAGTTGTCGAGCATGCTGTGGACGAGGTCCGCGCGGCCGCTCCACAGCAGGCCCAGCATGGTGAAGTACGAATCCCAGTAGTACACCTCGCGGAAGCGCCCGCCGGGCACCACGTACGCGTTCGGCAGCGGAATCAGCGACGAGCGGGGATCCGGCGCGTCGGGCCGGCGGGTGAGCGCGGGCCAGAGCGCGCGGATGTGCGCATCCATCGCGCGCGACGTGTCGGCGCGGAAGCCTTCGCCCCCGGCGCGCGGGAGCTCGAACTCGCGCCGCACGAAGGCGCGCAGGTCGAACCCCGCCGCGCCTCGCTCGGCCTGGTAGCGGCGGACGACCTCGGCGGGGGCGGAGAGCGGGCGGGCGTCCACGAAGGTCTTGGAATCGGGGAAGACGGCGGCCATCTGCACGTCGTGGAAGAGCGGCCCCAGCGCGCGCGACGGATCGTACGCCGCGGCGGCGGGCGCGGGCTGCACGGCCGCGTTCCCCGCCGGCGCGGGCGATCCGCATCCCACGGCCGCGGCCAGCGCCATGGCGAGCGCCACCGCACACCGCCTCGTCCTCGTCATTCCATCTCCCGGATCACGAGAAAGACACGAAACCGGGGACCGGAGCATCCCCCGTTCCCCGGCATGCAAAAGAACGGGCACCGCCGCCGGGCGGCAACGCCCGGCGGCGCCGTCCATGCCGACGAGGGCGCGAAGCTCGTGCCGTTCGCGCCCTCGCGGCGTTCACCGGGGCTCCCCCGCCGAGGCGGGCACCCAGCTCAGCCCCTGGAGTTGAAGGAGATCTCGACCCGCATGGTCTCGCCCTGGCTCTGCAGGAGCGTGACGAAGCCCGTGATCGCAGACGTCCGGCGTCCCTTCAAGTGATGGATGATCGTGATGTCGCCTGGAAGTCGAGCGTTTCCGCGGTTCGCCGCCGGCGCGTCCTTGTACGGCTGTCACGCGAGCTCGGACGGGCCGTGCGGGGCCCCTGCCCCGCTTGCATCTCCCGCCGTTACGTGCGTAAGATGCGCCAGGTGTTTCAATCGCGAGTCCCTGCATTCCCGGCCCTCTTCATCCATCTCCTCTCGATGTTCACTCTCAACTTGCTGGGCGGCGCGTCGCTGGCGGGGCCGAACGGGCCCGTCACCGGCAAGGCGGCCCAACGCCGGCGGCTAGCGCTGCTCGCCCTGCTGGCGGCGGCGCGGGGGCGGCTCACCGGGCGCGAGCGGCTGATCGGGCTGCTCTGGCCCGAGCACCCGGGTGACGCGGCCCGCCATCTCCTCTCGGAAGCGCTCTACGTGCTGCGCAAGGAGCTGGGGGAAGCGGCGTTCGTGAGCGTGGGCGACGAGGTGGGGTTGAACGGCGAGGTGGTGCGCAGCGATGTGCACGCGTTCCAGGCCGCGATGGAGGCGGGAGAGCTGGAGGCCGCGGCCCGGCTGTACCGCGGGCCGTTCCTGGACGGGTTCTACCTGCCGGGCGCGCCCGAGTTCGAGCGCTGGGCCGAGTCCGAGCGCGACCGGCTGGACCGGGCGCACACCCGCACTCTGGAGTGCCTGGCCGAGGCGGGTGAACGCGAGGGCCGCCCGCAGGAGGCCGCCGAGTGGTGGCGCCGGCTGGCCGTGGCCGACCCCTACAACTCGCGCGTGGGGGTGCGGCTGATGCTGGCCCTGGACGCCGCCGGCGAGCGCGCCGCCGCCCTCTGGTTCGCCGAGACGCACGCCGCCCTCCTGCGCGACGAGGTGGGCGTGGAGCCCGGGAGCGAGTTCGCGGCCGCGGTGGAGCGCCTGAAGACCGAGCCCGTCCGCTTCCCCCCGCCGTCCACACCCGCTCCGCTCCCCGCCGCGGGCGACGGCCCCCCCGGTCCGCCCTCCGCCGCCCCATCCTCCGTCACGCCGGCGGGCCCGGGTCCCTTCCCCGAAGCCCCGCACTCGGCCGTGACCGAGGCGGCGGCCGTCGCCCCCCGCGGCGAGACCGGCGCGGAGCCGGCGCCCGCCTTCGCCGACGCCGGCGTGGAGACGGTCGCCGAGGCGCGCCCCACGGCCGCGGCGCAGGCCGGTTCGCGCGCGGCGGCCCGGCGCTCCGGGCCCCTGGTGGTGCTGGCGGGGCTGGTGCTCGCGGCCGCCGGGCTGATCCCCGGGCTGGCCCGCCCGCGCGCCGAGCCGCACGCGGCGGGGTACGACGCGCGCCGCATCGCGGTGCTCTACTTCGACGACGACTCGCCCGCCGGCGACCTGGACTACCTGGCCCGGGGCCTCACCGAAACGCTGATCCACGAGCTGGGGCAGGTGGAGGCGCTCGAGGTGATCTCGCGCAACGGGGTGAAGCCGTACCGGCGTTCGGCCCTTCCCTTCGACAGCATGGTGGCGGACCTGCGGGTGGGGAGCGTGGTGGAGGGAAGCGTGCAGCGCTCCGGCGACAGCGTGCGCGTCACGGTGCAGCTCGTGGACGCCGCCACCAAGACGCAGCTGGAAAGCCGCACGCTGAAGCACCCCATGGCGGGTGTGTTCACCCTCGAAGAGGCCGTGGCGCGCGAGGTGTCGAGCTTCCTCAGGCGGCGGCTGGGGCGCGAGGTGCGGCTGCGCGAGACGCGCGCGGGCACGCGGAGCGAAGCGGCCTGGCGGCTGCTGTGGCAGGCCCGCGAGGTGCTG
>DASSME010000159.1:0-39307 GCA_035689035.1 Longimicrobium sp.
CGCAGCGAATCACCGAACCGGATGCCGTCGTCTGGCAGGACGGCAGTTGGTGGCTCGGTCACCTCCGCCAGCATCCGGACTACTGGACGCAGGGCAAGGATCTGGAGGACCTGCGCGAGCACCTGCGCGACCTGCAGGCGGACATCACCAGCGGGAGCGTACCGGGCGTGGGAGCGCGGGGAGATGAGTGAGCCGCGCATCGTACACAGCCACCCGGAGATCATGTCCGGCGAGCCGGTCTTCGTCGGCACGCGTGTACCCGTCCGGGCGCTGATGGACTACCTCGAGGAGGGTGACACGATCGAGAGTTTCCTCGACGCGTTCCCCCCCGTCACGCGCGAGCACGGTGATGGGATTCCTCGGACAGACAGGACTGCACACAGGTGAAGCAACTCGTTAGAGCCCCACGAGAGACGCGCCCACGGCCCTTCGACTTGACTGTGGGAGCATGGTGGCACATAATTGGCAGTGTGTCGGATCGGTAGAAGTTCCCGGATTGCGTCCGAAGGAGATCCGTTCTTTGGCTACTGAACTTCTTGTCCGGCCCTCACCACATCTGCAATCGCTTGCTGCACGCGCGGCAGTGCGCGCGGATGCGATGGGACTCCTGCCCAACCGGCCGGAACGCTCGGCAACCCAGCCGCTGGACGCGGCGTACGACACCTTGAGCCGCGTATTGGATGTCGCTCGCGACGCGGGAATCGGGCGCGCCCTGGCAATGCCCCTGGATTCGACGGACGAGGAGCGCTGGGAGGGGTTCGTGCTCGACCTTCTCGATGCCCTGGAAGAATCGCCGCTTCCCAGCGCCGAGTGGGTGGGCCTTGAGCGCGTGCTGGGAGCCAACCTGCTCGCGGAGCTCATCGGCGTCTCTCCAAGCAGCCTGCGTCGCTACGCGGCCGGAACACGCGATACGCCCGATGATGTCGCCGCGCGGCTGCACTTCCTCGCACTGGTGGTGGGTGACCTGGCAGGATCCTACAACGACATCGGGGTGCGCCGCTGGTTCGGGCGGCGTCGCTCGCAGCTGGGCGGGCAAGCCCCCGCGGATCTGCTCCAGGGCGCGTGGGACCCGCAGGAGGAGGGGCCCGAACGTGTCAGGAGGCTTGCAGCGGCCCTTATCGGCGCACCGGCCACATGATGGGCTTCCGACACGCCGACAGCCGGTTCCCTCCGCTCTGGGAGAGCGCAGCACAACCCGCCGCGCGATGGCATGCGGCGCACCAGGGACCGGTGCACTACTTCGCGGATACGCCGGACGGGGCTTGGGCGGAGTTCATACGGCACGAAGAGATTACCGATCCGGCCGACCTCGCCACGGTGGAGCGCGCCGTGTGGGCCATGGAGATCCCCGATGCGGGATATGCCGACGTTCAACTGGCGCGGGCGGTCGTGACGGGAGGAGAAGACACCTATGCGGCTTGCCAGGGGGAAGCCGACCGTCTCAGCGCGGCGGGTGCGAAAGCGATCCAGGCTCCTTCGGCCGCGTTGAAGCGCGGCGGCGCGGCCGGGTGGCGCGTAGACTCGGGGCTCCAACCAGGGCCCGCGCGTGACGGCTGGGTTTACGTACTCTTGGGTCCGAGACCCGATCTGATCGGCTGGCGGACCGCAGTGGGTCGTCCGTCCGCCGACCTGCTCCCGCACGTGCGTCACTTCACCGACCCGCCGGATCCCTGAGGTTGAGCGACGGAAACGGGATCATCCTGGTTGTATTCCGAGTACGCGACTCGCCTGTCCAACGGGGGACGGAGACCGGGCCTTGCTTGCCGCACCCCGTTAGGTAAACGGACGGGGTGCGTTTTTGTTTGAATCGGCGCACGAAGCGCCCCCGCCGGCTGAACCGGCGGGGGCGCTTCGTCTGTGCTACGGCGGTGTGTCCGCGGGCGCTCAGTCCACCCGCCGCCGCACGCTGACGGGGCTGTCCAGGCGGATGGTGGCCGTCGCGCCGGGGTCGACCACCGTGTCCACGTCCGCCGTGGCGCCGGCGGTGGCGGCACCGGCGGCGGCGCCGATCACGGCACCGATGGCGGCGCCGCGGCGGCTGTGGCCGATCACGCGGCCGATCACCGCGCCGGCGGCGGCGGGGGCCGCGACCTTCGCCACGCGCTCACCCGTGCCGTCCAGGTTCACGCGGCGCGTCACCGGGTTGGTCACCACGCTGGCGTCGATCGCGTAGTGGTTGCCGCCGTACGAGATCGAGGTGAAGACGAGCGAGATCCGCCCGCGCTCGCCGCCTTCCACCCGACCCGTCACCGTGGCGCCCGACGGGATCACCGTGCGGCCCAGGTCGTCCACCAGCGCGTCGGTCAGCGTGGCGGTGAACGTGGACCCGGCGTCGTTGCGGGCGCTCACCTGCCGGTCGAAGCTCACGCTGAACGTCTGCCCGGCGACGGCGGTGCGCGTGTTGTACTCCGGCGCGCGCGGCGCCTGCTCGATCGGCGCGGGCGCGGGCTCGGGATCCGGCCGCACGGGCGTGGGGCGCGGACGCTGCACCGGCGGCTTGCGCTCCTTCACGGCGGGAGGCGGCGTCTCGCGCTCGGGCTCGGCGGGGGGCGGCGGGGTGACCGCCGGCTGCTCGGGCTGGGCGGTGCCGGCGGGCGCGGGGACGTCGGTCAGCGTGAGCTGCGGGCGCGCGGCGGCCGGGGTGTCGGGGCGCAGCGCCAGGTCCAGGTCGCGCTCCAGCGCGCGCTGCTCGGTCGCCTGCCGGGGCGAAGTGTCCCCGCCGCGGCGGTCGCAGGCGACCAGAAGAGTGGACAGCGGGACCGCCAGCAGGGCGGCCGCGGCGAGGGTGCGGGTGGTCATGGGGGGCTCCTGATTCGGCGCGGTGCCTTGAACTTGCGGGGGGCATGGGGCTAATGTGCGAAATCTCGCGCCCGCCCCGCCAGCCGTACATGGGGGCAACGCCCATGCCGAGCGTATCGTGAAACAGCTGAAAGCGCTTCTGCCCTACCTCCGCCGCTACCGCGGGCTGATCGCCTGGGGGATCGTCTGCGTGATCGTGGCCAACGCCGCGTCCGTCGGCGCGCTCGAATTCATCCGCCTGGCCGTGGACGGGCTGAAGGCGCCGGGCGTGACCCGCGCCCTCATCCTGCGCTACGCGGTGTTCTTCACGCTGCTCTCGCTGGCCAGCGGCGTGGCGCGCTACGGGATGCGCGAGATCCTGAACGGCGTTTCGCGCAAGGTGGAGAACGACCTGCGCGACGACTTCTTCGCGCACCTGCTGCGGCTGGACGCCAGCTTCTACGCCACGCACCCCACCGGCGAGATCATGAGCCGGGCCACCAACGACCTCGCCGCCGTGCGGATGGTGGCCGGGCCCGCGTACATGTACCTGGCCGACACCTTCATCCTGGGGATCTTCGCCATCACCCGCATGGCGCTGGTGGACGGGTGGATGACGGTGTGGTCGCTGGCGCCCCTCCTCCTCCTCCCGCCGGTGACCATCTTCTTCGGGAGGATCATCCACGAGCGCTTCGAGAAGATCCAGGAGCAGTTCGGCGTCCTTTCCACCATGGCGCAGGAGAACCTGGCCGGGCAGCGCATCGTGAAGGCGTACCGCCAGGAAGACGACCAGACCCGCCGCTTCGCCGGGCTCAGCCGCGACCTGATGGACCGCAACGTGGGGCTGGCCCGGGTCAGCGGGCTCTTCTTTCCCCTGCTGAGCATGCTGGGCGGCGCCGCGCTGGCGGTGGCGCTGTGGATCGGCGGCCGGGGGATCGTGGCGGGGCGCCTCACCGACGGCGACCTCGTCCTCTTCCTGATGTACCTGGGCCGCCTGATCTGGCCGATGATCGCGCTGGGGTGGGTGGTCAGCCTCTTCCAGCGCGGCGCCGCGAGCATGGGGCGCGTCAGCCGCGTGCTCGAGGCCGAGCCGCGGATCGTGCAGCCGGGTGACGCGGTGGCGCCCGAGGTCGTCAGGGGCGAGATCGAGTTCGACGGCGTGGGCTTCCGCTACCCCGGCACCGAGCGCTGGGTGCTGCGCGGCGTCAGCTTCCGCATCCGCGCGGGAGACACGGTCGCCGTGGTGGGGCCCACGGGGAGCGGCAAGAGCACCGTGGCCGCGCTGCTGGTGCGGCAGTACGACCCCACCGAGGGGCAGGTGCGGCTGGACGGCATCCCGCTGGACCGCTGGGACCTGGGCCGCCTGCGCGCCGCGGTGGCGATGGTGCCGCAGGACACCTTCCTCTTCTCCACCACCATCGAGCAGAACCTGACGCTGGGGTTCAGCGAGAGCGACCCCGCGGCGCGGCTGGCGCGCATCCGGGCGGCGGCGCGGGTGGCGCGGCTGGACGAGACGGTGGAGGAGTTCCCGGACCGCTACCAGACGCTGCTCGGCGAACGGGGGATCAACCTGTCGGGCGGGCAGAAGCAGCGCGCCGCCCTGGCCCGCGCCGTGGCCCGCGACGCCCGCATCCTGGTGCTGGACGACGCGCTCAGCGCGGTGGACACCCACACCGAGCACGAGATCCTGGAGCAGATGAAGTCGGTGCTGGCGGGGCGGACCAGCGTGATCGTGAGCCACCGCGTGACCGCGGTGATGCACGCCGACCTGATCCTGGTGCTCGACGACGGCCGCATCGTGGAGCAGGGAACCCACGACGAGCTGTTGAAGGCGGGGGGGACCTACGCCGCCCTGCAGCGCCGCCAGCTGCTGGCCGAGGAGGTGGCGGGGGAAGACCTTCTTGCAGCCGCTGGCGACTAGGTCTACATTGTCGTTTCCGCCTGTTCCCGCTTAGCGTTACGCATGACCGACCTCCGTCTTACCATTCACGGCGGCCACGAAGTGGAGGCCCGCATCCGCGAGGTGCTGGCCCGCGAGGGCTTCCGCATCGTGGAGCCGCCGCGCGACGAGGCCGGCAGCGGGCCCACCCTGGTGGTGGAGCCGCACCACGCGCACGGCCATCCCCACCTCCCGCGCGAATACGCCCGCCGCATCGAGGAGCTGGAGCGCACCGTCCTGGAGCTGCGCAACCTGGACGTGGCCAAGAGCCAGTTCCTGACCAACGTCAGCCACGAGCTGCGCACGCCGCTCACGGCCATCGTCACCTACGGCGAGATCCTGCGCGACGGGATGCTGGGCGAGATCACCCCGCGCCAGCGCGAGGCGATCGAGAGCATGATCGGCAGCTGCCGCCAGCTGCTCTCGATGATCGAGGAGATCCTCACCTACGCCCGCACCAACGCGCAGGCCATCTCCATCCAGCCGAGCGACTTCGACGTGGACGACGTGGTGCGCACCGTCCACGACATGAACGCCAGCCTGATCGAGCGGAAGAGCCTGTCGTTCGACCTGGAGATGGCGCCGGGGCTGCCGCGCGCGCACGCCGACCGTGACAAGGTGGCGCACGTGCTGGGCAACCTGATCGGCAACGCCATCGACTTCACCCCCGACGGCGGCCGGGTGCACGTGGTCGCGCGGCGCTCGGGGGCCGACCCGCGCTGGATCGAGGTGGTGGTGGAAGACACGGGGATCGGGATCGACCCGGTGCACCACGAGCTGATCTTCCAGGAGTTCGCGCAGGTGGACGCCAGCCGCGCGCGCATCCACCACGGCACGGGGCTGGGGCTGGCCATCGCGCGGCAGTTCGTGCGGCTGCACGGCGGGCGCATCTGGGTGGAGAGCGAGCTGGGGGGCGGGAGCCGGTTCTACTTCACCCTTCCCAGCGTGGAGGTGAACGGCTCGTCGCACGCCGAGAGCGCCGCTGCGTGAGCGACACTCGCCCGCTGGTGCTGGTGGTGGAGGACAGCGATGCCATCCGCACCGCCTTCACCATCCTGCTCGAAGAAAGCGGCTACGCCGTGGCCGCCGCCCCCACCGGCGCCGACGCCGTGCGCCTGGCCGGCGAGCGCATCCCCGACCTGGTCCTCCTCGACCTGGGCCTTCCCGACATCAGCGGGCTCGACGTGGCGCGCCGCATCAAGGGCGACCCGGCCACGCGCGGCATCCCCGTGGTCGCCCTCACCGGCCGCGACGACGAGAGCGACCGCCAGGCGCTCCTTGCCGCCGGCTGCAGCGACTTCTGGCTCAAGCCCGTCGACACGCAGGCGCTGATCCGCTCCCTCCCCGGCTACATCGCGAAGACGCCCTGAGCCGTTGCCCGGTGGATCGGCGGCGAAAGGCACGGAAGCCACCTTCGGCTCCCGTGCCTTCTGCTTTCCAGGGAGAGCTTCAGCCGCCGCGCACCTCGCTCATCAGCGCGGCCACGTTGCCCTCGCTGTCGCGGAAGAAGCCCATCCACAGGTCGTGGTCCGGCATCTTCGCGATCATCCGCGGGGGATGCTCGATCTGCACGCCGGCGGCGGTGAGGGCGGCGAAGGAAGCCTGGATGTCGGCCACCCTGTAGTAGAGGATGGAGGCGGGGTGGTCGAACTCCGGCTGCTCGGCGGTGCCCACCATCAGCCGCACGGCGCCGGCCATGAAGAAGGCGGCGTTGGGGATCTCGAAGAGCAGCGGCAGCCCCAGCACGTCGCGGTAGAAGCCCACCGCGCGCCGCAGGTCCTTCGCGTTGATCGCGATCTGGCCCACGTCCGTGATCCCGACCGCGTTCGCCGTGGCGTCCATCGCTTCCTCCCTCAGTCTGGTTGACCTGCCCGCCTCATGTCGCTCTTGATTATTTAGTTTCTCTAACTAACTTGTCAAGGATGATGACGGAAGCGGATGATCGCTCGGCTCGCGCGGAGGTGGTGGCGGACCGGCTGCACTCGGCCAGCATCCACCTGCTGCGCCGCGTCCGCCGGCAGGACGACGAGAGCGGGGTGACGGCGCCGCACCTCTCCGCGCTCTCGGTGCTCGTGTTCGGCGGCGTGCGGACGCTGGGCGAGCTGGCGGCGGCCGAGCAGGTCACGCCGCCCTCGATGACGCGCATCGTCCGCAACCTGGAGGCGGACGGCCTGGTGGAGCGCGAGGACGACGCCGCGGACCGCCGCGTGGTGCGCGTCCGCGCCACGGAGCGCGGCCGGCAGATCCTGCTCGAGGGCCGGCGCCGCCGCGTGGCCGACCTGGCCGCTCGCCTTCAGTCCCTCGCGGACGGCGACCTGGAGACGCTCGCGCGCGCGGCCGAGCTCATCGAGCGCGTGCTGCGGTGAGCGCGGCGTCCCGGCGTCCGCGCCGGAACACGCGCCAGTAGACCAGCAGGTTGACGGCGATCACGAAGATGCCGATGGCGAGCTGCATCCCGCGGGTGAGGCCGGAGGGGTACATCGCCCGGGTGATGTAGTGCTCCACGAACGTCTCCGCGTAGCCCGGCTGGTGGCCGAGCGCGCGGAGATGCTTTTCCAGCGGGGTGAGCGGACAGATCCACCCGCCGAACTCGATCAGCGCGCCCCACGCGGCGCAGGGCAGGTGCACGTACGCCGCCCTGCGCCACCGCAGCGCCACCACTCCGCCCAGCACCACGAACAGCACGAAGCCGAAGTGGAAGGTCACCACCACGTCGGCGAGCGAGCGGTAGACGGCGGGGGAGAGGGTCACGGCGGCTGAGGCGGGTGGGGGATCGGCGGATCGACACGGAACGTGAAACCCTTCGGCGGTCGCACGGGCTTCGAGCGGGGTGCGATCATCCGTCCGCGGCAGCGTCGTCTCCTCCCGGAACGTCGATCTGGTTCCACGGGTCGTGCTCGGGCCCGAGCTCGCCGCGAGCCCATTTCGCCTTCACCTCGGCGGCGGTGCCGTACTTTCCCGTGCGCCAGATGCGGTAGGTCGGATCGTGGACTTCGACGAACGGCCCCAGCCCGTTCCGTTCCGCCAGAAACGCGCGCTCTTCCGGGTCGCGTGCCGGTCGCGTCATCCCGGTCGGGTCGACCAGCGCGCGAAACGGCGCGGCATTGGCCCGGCGCCGCGCCCACATCTCGCGAAGTGCCGGCAGCCCTCCCTTGGTATCACTCATTGGCTTCGCTCGCATCAGGGGCTGCAGAACGATAGTGGCGTTTCCACAGCTCCTCAATCTCGCGGTCTGTCACCTCACGGCCGGAGAGCGCGAGCGTCCGGAGCGGCTCCAGGTACTGCTCGGCACCTTCGCGGCGCAGATGAGCCCCGCAGCGGCGCTTCGTCCAGCTCGTTTCCGAAGGCCCGGATCATGTCCATCGCCTGCAGCGCGTACGCCCAGGCTCTCCATTCTCGAAATCCGACGATCCGGTCCGCCAGGACCACTTCCTTGCGCACCACGCGAAGCATGAACCGATCGGCCGGCACCTCTTCCTTCGGATCGCTCATGTAGTTGCCGGGCACCTCTACGTATAGTTCGCCACGTGACGCGCTTGTTTCGTAAAGCCCAGTGCGGTGAAAACCTCGTGGATTGCTTCGCGCGTCCGCCGCTCCACCACCAGGTCGATGTCCGTGGTCGTGTATGCTCCGGGCGCATGAAATTCGATCGCGGCGCCGCCAACCAGCGTCGGCACCATCCCCGCCTGGCGAAGCGCCGTCTGAAGGATCGCGGTCACGAGCATCATCCGCTCCACGTGCTCGCCTTCACCATTCCACGCTTCGTCGAGCGCGCGGCGCAACTCGTCCGTGTTCATCCGGCATCCGCGTGGGAAACGGGATGCGTCGCCGCATCGTCGATACGCGCCAGCACCTCGCGCCGCACGTCGGCGAAGGCGTCGTCGTCCAGCACCGGCGTCGCCGCGGACGTGGGCACCGGCGCATCGATCTGGACCCACGAGACGCAGCCTTCGTAGGCGGCGGTGTTGGGGATTTCGCGCGGGGCGGGGAGGCCGCGGGCGCGGACGAGTATCACGTGAAGGTACGGTTTGCCGCGGTATTCGAAGCGCGCCTTCAGCGTCTCGGGCGAAAAGGGCTGCAGGTCGCCCAGGCGCTCGAGCGCGGCGAGATCCTCGACCTTCCAATGCGCTTCGACGGTGCAGAACACGCGCAGCGGCACCACACGGTCGGGGAAGCGCGGCGTGTCGCCCAGGTGGCCGCGTAAGGCGTCGCGCAGCTCGCGCTCGTTCTGGTGCCAGCCGGTGGGGAAGATCCAGAAGCCGCGGTGCTCCACCTGGAAGTCGCCGCGCTTCTCGTAGATGCCGCCCTTGCGCACCAGCACGCTCAGGCGGCCGGTGGCGAGCGCATCTTCGATCGCGGCCCACTCCTTCAGCGCGACGGCGCTCTCGCTCTCCATCATCCCGCCTTCTCGAACGGCAGCCGCACCACCGTCGCCTGCGCGCCCTCCGCCGTGCCGGCGCGGACGGCCGCGCCCGGCTCCACCTCGCGGCGGACGTAGCCGAGCGCGACGGTCTGCCCCAGCATCGGCGAGAAGGCGACGCTGGTCAGCCAGCCGACGTCCTTCCCGCTTTCGGCGCTGGTCAGCCGCGTGCCGGGGACGGGCGCGGGTGCGTCGCCCAGCAGCAGGCCGCGCAGGTGCTTGTTCACGTGGCCGCGGTGGGCGATGCGGACGATCACCTCCTGGCCCGTGTAGCACCCCTTCCCGAACGAGATCGCGCGCTCCATCAGCCCCGCCTCTTCGTACGCCTCGGTGGGGATCACGTCCTCGGTCAGGTCGGCGCCGTAGCGGGGGCGGCCCGCCTCGATGCGCAGCGTCTCGATCGTCCCCAACCCCACCGGCCGCGCGCCCGCCTCGGCCAGCGCCGCCCACAGCGCCGGTGCCGCACCGGCCGCGACGAACAGGTCGAACCCGTCCTCCAGACCGACGTACCGCGTCGCCGCCACCGTCACCGCCGCGCCGCCGTGCTCTGCCTCCACGTGCGCATCCTCGTCCACCGGCGGATCGATCCCGAGCACGCGGCCGACGATCTCGCGTGCCTGGGGGCCGAAGACGCCGAGCTGCGCCACCTCCTCCGTCACGTCGGCCCACTTCGCGAACATCGGGGGGACGAACTTCCTGAGATGCTCACGCGTGCCGGCCAGCGCCTCGCGCGGGAGCTCGATCAGCACCTCGACGCCCGCCGGAAGGTCGCGCCGGAAGATGCGCAGCTCGGCGACGGTGCGGCCCTTGGGCGTCAGCATCGCCGCGTAGACGCCCTGGCCCGGCGGCGCCTTGAGCAGGTCGTTGGTGACCAGCCCGTGGATCATCTTCACGGGATCCTTGCCGAACATGCGGATGCGCGCCCGGTCGCCACGCTCCGCCAGCCCGGCCGCCTGGCGCACCGCCGCGTACTCGGCCGCCTGGTCGCCGTAGTGCCGGGCCACGCGCCGGCCGGCAAGCTCCGTCCACACCGCGCCGGCGGCGTCCTGCTGCGCGCGGAGGGGGCTGTCGGCGGGAGCCGCCTCGCTTTCAGGGGTGAGGGCGGCGGACGTGCTGGGCATAGAATCAACCATCGTGAGTTCGTCTCTGGACCGGACGATCAGTTATCCGCGGCCTCGCGCCCCCTCCGGCCGGCCCAAGGCCGTCCACCTCCCCCGTACCGGGAGAGGTTGGCGGGGGCGAGATCGGCGCGCAGTGCCACCCTTCTGGTTCCCAAATTGGGTGGATTCACCCGATGCGACAACGGCCGCGCCACTGCGGCACGGCCGTGATACCCCGTCGCCCGCCACCGGTGCGGACCCGCTACATCAGCGCAGACGTGGAGCGGCTGTCCTTCACCACCTGCTCGAGCTTGCACTGGCGCGGGTCCTTGTCGGGGCGCCAGCGCAGGAAGCGGGTGCCGTGGCGGAACCGCCCGCCGCTGAAGTGGTCGTACTGCACCTCCACCACCAGCGCGTTCTTCAGCGGCTCCCACTGCGTCGACCGTTCCGTGCTCCAGCGGCTGGGCCCGCCCGGCGCGCTGCCGGTGAAGCCGGGTGCCTGCCGCAGCTTCTCCAGCTTCGGCGTGAGCTCGGCGCGCTCCTCCTCGGGGATGGCGCTGCAGAAGCCGACGTGGTGCAGCAGGCCGTCGTCGGTGTACAGCCCCAGCAGCAGCGAGCCGACGATCGGCTTCTTCTGGGCGTAGCGGAAGCCGCCGACCACGCAGTCCGCCGTGCGCAGGTTCTTCACCTTCACCATCGCGCTGCGGTCGCCGGACATGTAGGGCGCGTCGAGGCGCTTGGCCATCACGCCGTCCAGCCCCTTCACGCCACCGCAGAGCCAGTCTCGCGCCCGCGCCTCGTCCGTGGTCGCGCGGGAGAGGCGGATGCGCTCCTCGCCTTCGAAGAACTGCTTCGCGAAAGCCTCCAGCTTCTCGCGCCGTTCGGACAGCGGCCTGTCGGTCAGCGGCCCGCCGCGCGCGCCCAGCAGCTCGTCGAACACGATGAAGACGGCGGGGTGCGCGGCGGCCAGCTTCTGCACGCGGCTGGCGGCGGGGTGCAGGCGAAGCTGCAGCTCCTCGAACGAGAGCGAATCGCCCACCGGCACCACGATCTCGCCGTCGAGCACGAAGCGGCTGGCGCGGAGCCCCCGAAGCGTCTCCACCACGTCGGGAAAGTAGCGCGCGAGCGGCTTCCCGGCCTTGGAGCGCAGCTCGACCGCGTCGCCGTCGCGGAAGGCCAGGCAGCGGAACCCGTCCCACTTCGGCTCGTACTGCCACCCCTCGCCGGACGGGATCTCGGCCTGCGACTCGGCTTCCATCGGCGCGTAGTCCAGAGGGATCGGAAGGTCCATCCGATTCTCTTCTCGTAAGTGGTCAAAGTGTGCGCGGGGCGTCGTGCTCTGGTCCGTGCGGATCTCCGAGCCGTGTGCATCCCGCGGCATCATGCCCCCTCCGGCCGGCTCAGGCCGTCCACCTCCCCCGTACCGGGAGAGTTGGCGGGAGCGGCATCCGCGCGTGCCGCCACGTCCTGCGCCGTCAGATCAGCTTCGACAGGTCGAAGCGGCCGCGGTTCAGGAGCAGGGGGCGGTACAGGTCGCCCACCTCGGCCACGCGCGCGGGGACGTTCTTCACCGTGAAGTCCTCGATCTCGATCCCGTCCTCGACCTCTTCCCACGTCACCGGCGTCGAGACGGTCGCGCCCGGCTTGGCGCGGACGGAATAGACGGAGGCGAGGGTGCGGCCCCAGGCGTTCTGGTTGTAGTCGACCAGCACGCGGCCCGCCGGACGGTTGGCCACGCGGTATTCGGCCGTCACGATGTCGGGGTAGAGCTTCTCCATCGCCTGGGCGAAGCGCTTGGCGAAGCCCCACACCTGCTTCTGCAGCGGCCCGTGCACGATGGGGACGTAGACGTGGATCCCCTTGCTGCCGGTGGTCTTGGGGTAGCTCTTCATCCCCAGCCTGGCCAGGTTGTCGCGCACGTGCAGCGCCACCTGCCGCACCCGCGCGAAGTCGGCGCCGGGGACGGGGTCCAGGTCGAAGTGCACGTAGTCGGGGCGATTGTAGTCGCCACAGACGCCGTACCACTGGTTCAGGTCGATGCACCCCAGGTTCACCACCCACAGCAGCGACGCCACGTCGTTGACGATGGGGAAGTCGATGATGCTCTTGGACTTGTGCTCGATGGCGCAGGTCTTCAGCCACTCGGGCGCGCCGGCCGGCGTGCGCTTCATGAAGAAGAACGGGCCGTTCCAGCCGTTGGGGTAGCGCTTCATCACCATCGCCCGGTCGCGCAGGTGGGGAAGCAGCCATTTGGAGACGGACAGGTAGTAGCGCAGCAGGTCGCCCTTGGTGATCCCCAGCTCGGGCCAGAACGGCTTGTGCAGGTTGGTGAGCCGCACCGTCTTGCCGCCGACCTTCACCTCGCACGCCTTGCCGCGCCCGGGGATCAGCTCCGGCCCCGCGTCGGCGTCGCGCACGTTGGGCGTGGCGGACGCGGGCTTGCGGATCCCCGCGGGCTTCGGCTTGGCGCGGGAAGATGGGGCGGAGGTGCGTGCGTCCGGGCTCATCGGCTTGGCGTTCGGGTTGATCGCGCGCGATTCAGCGCCGGGGATGCGCAACAATCCTGCCGGTGCGCACGGTCACGGGCGCGAGCGGGCATCCGTCAACCGCAACGGCGTGAACACGGAGCAACGGAGGGCACGGAGGCCACAGAAAACTTCGATCGCCGGTCCCGTGGCTCCGTGTTCTCCGTGGCTCGCGCGAAGCGCCCCGGCAGTTGCAGTTCAGGAAACCAGCCGAAACGACGAAATCCCCCTCCCAACGCCGATCGTCAGGAGAGGGATTCGTGCCGTGCGGAGGTGACGACGGGTCAGCGCGCCTTCCCCGGGCCGCCGCCGCGCTTCTGCTGGCGCTTCTGCATCTTGCGCATCTCGCCCTGCATGAACTCCATCGCCTTGTGGCGCTGCTCCAGGTGGCGCTTCATCTGCTCGCTCTGTTTCAGCTTGGCGCCCTCGGGGCCCTTGTAGCGCGAGCGGTTCATCAGGCTGTTCACCACCCGCAGCACCGGGCCGGTGATGTACTTCACGATGAACGCCCGGCCCTTCTTCCCCTCCTTCTCCATCTGCTGCACCGCGAAGGGGAGCGCCTGCAGGTTGTCCTGCACGGTGCGGTGCATCTCGGCGGCGGTGCGCTTCTTCTTTTTCTTCTTCTCGGCCATCGTTACCCCGCGGGCCAGGCCCGTCAATCAATCGTCCACGGTGGACACATTCCACCCGAAAATCCGGTCCCTTCCCGGTTGCCCCAGGGCCCTCGCGGCGGTACGATTGGGCGTTCCGCGGAGCCCGATCAATCTTGCCGTTCGCCGCCCCCCGCGCCACCCCTCGCGACTCGATCGGCGGAGGTGACGCGGCGGCGCGCCCGGCCGGCGCGGCTGCCGCGAAGTTCGCGCCAGCGGCGCACCCTTCATCCGCAGGCCCCAAGCTCGCTTTCGCCACGCGCCCGTGAAAATCGCCCATCTGGCCGACCTGCACCTGGGGTACCGCGCGTACCACCGCATCACCTCGCGCGGCATCAACCAGCGCGAGGCCGACGTGGCCGAGGCGTTCCGCCGCGCCGTCGCCAGGGTCATCGAGGCGCGGCCGGACCTGGTGCTGGTGGCGGGCGACGTGTTCCACACCGTGCGCCCCTCCAACACGGCGATCGCCGAGGCGTTCCGCCAGTTCTCCGTCCTTTCCGAGCGCCTGCCGGGCGTCCCCGTGGTGATGATCGCCGGCAACCACGACTCGCCCCGCAGCGCCGACACGGGCAACATCCTCTCGCTCTTCCGCGAGATCGAGGGGGTGCGCGTGGTCTACGAGGAGTGCCGCGCGGTCGACCTTCCCCAGATCGAGACCTCGGTCCTCTGCATGCCGCACGTCTCGCTCGCGGTGGACCACGAGACGGTGATGGAGCCCGATCCGAAGGCGAAGCACAACATCCTCCTCCTGCACGGCGAGATCACCGACAAGAACGGCGAGCCGCGCTACCGCACCGAGTTCGGCGGCGCGCAGGTGCCCGAGACGGCGATCAAGGCCAACCGCTGGACGTACGTGGCGCTCGGCCACCACCACGAGGCCGAGTCGCTGGCGCGCAACAGCTGGTACGCGGGGGGGATCGAGCGCACCAGCGCCTTCATCTGGCAGGAGAAGCGGCCCAAGGGCTTCCTGCTGCACGACACCGACACCGGCCACACCGAGCACGTGGAGGTGGAGACGCGCGAGCTCCTCGACCTCCCCAAGATCGAGGGGAAGGGCCTGTCCGGCGCCGAGGTGGACGAGCTGATCGGGAAGCGGGTCGCGAAGATCGACGGCGGCGTGCGCGGGAAGATCGTGCGGCTGGTGGTCTTCGACGTACCCCGCCAGGTGGTGCGCGAGCTGGACCACCGGCGCATCCGCGAGTGGAAGGCCGAGGCGCTGCACTTCCACCTGGACGCGCGGCCTCCTCAGGTCGGCCGCAGGGCGCCGAGCGGCGCGCCGGTGAAGCGGCTCACGCTGCGCGAGCAGGTGCAGACGTACGTGCGCGGATGGACGCCCACGCGCGAGAAGATCGACCGCGAGCGGCTGGTGGAGATGGGCGGCGAGTACATCGACCGCGCGGCCGAGGGAGGCGTCTGAGATGCGCCTCAACTCGCTGCGGCTGCGCAACTTCCGCCAGCACGCCAACACCGAGATCCACTTCCGCCCCGGGCTGACGGGGATCATCGGCCCCAACGGCGCCGGGAAGTCGACGATCCTGGAGGCGATCGCCTGGGCCATCTACGGCGCCCAGGCCGCGCGGGGGACCAACGACACCATCCGCTTCACCCGCGCGCAGGCCCGCTCGCGGGTCGAGGTGGAGCTCGCCTTCGCGCTGGGCGAGCAGGAGTACCGCGTGGTCCGCTCGCTGAACAACGCCGAGGTCTACCTCGGCGCCGACGCGCAGCCGGTGGCCGCGACCCTGGGCGGGGCGACGGCGTATCTCCAGCAGCGGCTGGGGATGACGCGCGAGGAGTTCTTCAACACCTACTTCACCGGCCAGAAGGAGCTGCAGTTCCTGGCCGCGATGGGGCCCACCGAGCGCGGCCGCTTCCTTTCCCAGGTCCTTGGCTACGAGCGCCTGCGCCGCGCGCAGGACCTGGCCCGCGAGCGCAAGAAGGAGCTGCGCGCCGAGATCCGCGTCCTCCAGAGCACGCTGGGCGACCTGCACGAGCTGGTGGCCGCGCGGCGCGAGGCCGAGGAGCGCGTGGCCGGCGCGCTGAGCGACTACAAGCTGGCGCAGCAGCAGACGGAGGAAGCCCTCGTTGCGTCCAAGGCCTTCCTCCCGCGCTGGGAGGCGGCGCAGAAGGCGCGCGACCGGCACCGCGAGCTCACCCACGCCATCGAGACCGCCGAGCGCGACACCGCCGCCGCCCGGCGCGACCTGGAGCGTGCCGAGGCGGGGCTGCAGGCCGTGGCCCGGGCCGAGGCCGAGCTGGCGCCGCTGCGCGAGGCGCTGGCCGTGCTCCCGCGGCTGAACGCCGAGTGCGAGCAGTGGGAAGACCTGGCCCGCAAGGAAGAGCGGCGCAAGGCGCTCGCCCGCCAGCTGCAGGAGCTGGACGCCGAGCTGGAGCGCGGCGTGGAGCGCATGTCGCGGCTCGAGACGGCGCCGGGGCTGGAGAAGAAGTACGCGGGCGAGCTGGAGCGCCTGCGCGCCGAGCGCGACGAGGTGAGCGCCGAGCTGGAGGAGAAGAAGAACACCTGGCTGCGCGACCGGCAGGACGCCGAGACCAAGCTGCAGACCTTCCGCGACCGCGCCCGCGAGCTGCAGGAGCAGATCCGCCAGGTCCGCGAGACCGGCCCCGAGGGCGCCTGCCCCACCTGTGGCCGCCCGATGGGGAAGGACTACGAGCGGCTGCTGGAGCAGTTCGAGGACCAGTTCCAAGACGTGAAGCAGGACGGCGTCTGGTGGAAGAGCCGCTTCGAGCAGCTGCAGAACAAGCCCGACGAGGTCGCCGAGCTGGAGAAGCGCGAGAAGGGGCTCGCCGAGGCGATCGACGACCGCGCCACCAAGCACACCCGCTGCCAGGCCGCCATCCAGGAGCTGGAAACGCTCCGCGGCGACCGCGCCACCCGCGAGCGCCGCCGCGAAGACCTGGCCGCCGAGCTCGAGGCGATCCCCGGCGGGTACGATCGCGAGCTGCACCAGCAGGTCCTGGCCGCCGTCCGCGGCCTGCAGCGGCAGGAGAAGGAGGCCGCGCGGCTGGAAGAGACCGTGGGCCGCCGCGCCGAGTGGGAGCGCGAGCGCGAGGAGGCGCGCGGGCGCGAGGCCACGGCGGCCGAGAAGAACCGCGCCGCCGCGGCCGAGCGCAAGGTGCTGGGCTTCAGCGAGGCCGAGTTCGCGCTGGTGCGCGACGAGCACGAGGCGGCCGTGAACCGGCACCGTGCCGCCGAGCTGCACGAGACCGAGATGAAGGGCGCCGTCCGCCTGGCCGAGGCCGCGCTGCAGGACGCCCAGCGCGCCGAGGCGGCGTACCACGAGCGGGCGAAGGAGCTCGACAAGCAGAAGACCGAGCTGGACCACCTGGACGAGCTCGACGACGCCTACACCGAGCTGCGCGGCGAGCTGAACGACCAGGTGCGCCCCGAGCTCAGCGAGATCGCGTCGATGTTCCTGGCCCAGCTCACCGACGGGCGGTACACGTCGATGGAGATCGACGAGAGCTACGAGATCATGGTGATGGAGGAGGGCGAGGAGAAGCCGGTGATCAGCGGCGGCGAGGAAGACGTGGCCAACCTGGTGCTGCGCCTGTCGCTCTCGCAGATGATCGCCGAGCGCGCCGGGCACCCGCTCTCGCTGCTGATCCTGGACGAGGTGTTCGGCTCGCTGGACGTGGCCCGGCGCGACAACGTGGTGGCCCTCCTCCACAACCTGGAAGACCGCTTCGAGCAGGTGATCCTGATCACCCACATCGAGGGGATCCGCGAGAGCCTGGACCAGGTGCTGCGCGTGGAGTTCGACGAGCGCACGGGGACGTCGGTCGTACGCGAGGAAGACGTGAATCCCGCCGATCCGCTGGGGGTGGCGGCGTAGACGGGCGGGGAAACAGGTGCGCCAGTGCGTGAGTGCGCGAGTGCGTTTCTGCATCCGCCCGCACGCTGCACCGGCGCACTTCCCCGTTTCTGCCGTTGAACGCACTCACGCACTCGCGCACTCACGCACCTGTTCGCGGTGCTTCGCCCACACCGAATCCCGCATGCCCGAAGATCGTCCGCCCCACCTCGAAGCCTACCCGGTGATCGTCGAGCTGCCGGTGTTCTGGGGCGACATGGACGCGTTCCGGCACGTCAACAACATCGTCTACTTCCGCTACTTCGAGAGCGCGCGGATCGAGTACCTGGAGCGGATCGGCTTCCGGCAGGAGGAGACGAACGGCGGGATCGGGCCCATCCTCCACTCCACCCAGGCGCGCTTCCTCCGGCCCATCGAGTGGCCCGACAGCGTGATCGTCGGTGCGCGGACGGTGGAGGTGGGGGAGGACCGCTTCCGGCAGGAGTACCGGCTGGTGAGCAAGGCCTCGGGCGAGCTCGCCGCGGCAGGCGGCGGGGTCCTGGTGTCGTACGACTACCCGAACGCCCGCAAGGCTCCGCTCCCGCCGCGCGTGGTCGAGGCGATCCGCCAGCTGGAGGCGGGACAGCGATCGTGAGAACAGCAACCACATGAATCACACGGAGTCAGCGAAGGAATCGATGCGGGTGCCGGAAGTCCTCGTAAATCCTTGATATTCGGAAGGGCTCGAACTCCCCGCGCCGAAGTGCCACATTTCGCGGCGAACCTACTCCCCCCTCTCCCGACGTTGGAAAGTCGCGCGTGGCTTCGCTTTCACCATCTACGTGAGAAGGGACTTGTCGCTCGCGCCCTGCCCGCTCTGAACCGCTGGAGGGGGCCGACGTTGGACAATGAGCTGGGCGGCAGAATGGCGTTCCTGCTGACGTGAGCCTCCGCGATTAGAGCCTAACCGGAAGTTCCGCAGCCGGAATCGCGGCAACCTCATGTAGTGCATGAGGTTGCCGCCCTTTTCGATCCCTCGTGTACCCATGTAAATACACACCAATAATCCGCTCTGCTTCATGCGGAACTTCCGCCTAACGGCGGCCCTCGTCACCGAGATCGGACCCCTGCGCCGCGCTCCTCACCCGGGCGCGGCATCTTCGTCCTGCGGGAGATTGCTTGCGGGCCGCGCATCTCCTCCGTTGACCCCACCCCCTCTCCTCGGCTACCTTCCCCCAACCGTTTTCGGTCACTCTAACGCAATGGAGAAGATCATGAAGAAGCTGAAGCTCGACCTCGACCGGATCCAGGTGGTCTCCTTCGCGGTGGAGACGACGAAGGACAGCGCTGGAACCGTCAATGGCTTCTCCCCCGACACTGTCAATGGGTGCGGCGGCGGCTTCACCGAGGATGCAGCTGGTTCCTGCCGTTTTTGTTACCCCGAGTCGATGTGGGACATCTGCTGACGCACGGCCACGGTTGGACCGAATGAGGCGAGGGGGACCGGATACGCTCCGGTCCCCCTCGCCGCGTCTGATCGACAGCGATCGCTCAGGGCATGTAGCGGTCGCCCAAGGCGGCGTCGTCCAGCACGTACACCTCCTCGCGGATCACGACGGTCGCTTCGGGCAGGGGGGCGGCGTAGGCGGGCTGGGTGCGCACCGTCACGGCCACGTCGTCGTCGCTCATCCCGTCGCCGCCGCGCAGGTTGTCCACCAGCGCGCGGCCGCGGTTCAGCAGGCCGCCCGCCGCGCCGGTCGCCACCGCCCAGCCCAGCGCGATCCCCGCCAGCGCCAGGCCCGTGCGCACGGGGTGGAGCGTGGCCGCGGTGTAGGCGCTGTGCTTCATGATGTACCCCGGCTGGTCGCCGCGGACGCGGCCGGTGCGCGCGGGCGGCTCCCACAGCGTGTTCTCGTGCGGGATCGACGGCTGGTCGCGCCGCTTCTGCTGCGTGAACATCCCCTGGCCCATCACGTCGTTCAGGGCGGGCGCGTCCTTGCCGGTGAGCGCCATCACGCGCCCGCCGCCGCCCACCGTCACGCTGCGCCGCGGGTGCGCCGCGCAGTGCAGGATCGCCCGCGCCACCACCTCGGGCACGTACACCGGGTGCGGGTGCTTGGGCTCGGCGTCCATGAAGTTGGCCGCGTGCTGCGGGTACGGCGTGTCGATGGCACCCGGCTTCACCAGCGTGACCGACACCGGCGCCTTCTGGTGCATCAGCTCCAGCCGCAACGCGTCGGTGAAGCCCTTCACGGCGTGCTTGCTGGCGGTGTAGTGGCCCTGCAGCGGCACGTAGGTGTCGCTCAGGATGCTGCCCACGTTGATCAGCGCGCCGCCGTTGGCCTTCAGGTACGGCAGCGCGGCCAGCGACCCGTTCACCACGCCCCAGTAGTTGGTCTCGAACACGCGGCGCGCGTCGTCCAGCGGCACGTCCTCGATCATCCCGTAGATCGATACGCCTGCGTTGTTGATCCAGGTGTCGATGCGGCCGAAGGCGCGGATCGCCACCTCGGCGGTCTCCAGCATCCCCCGCATGTCGGCCACGTCGGCGCAGTGCCACTCCACCTGCGCGTCGTGCTGCCGCCGCAGCTCGGCCGCGATCCGCGCCAGCTCGGGCTCGTTGCGCGAGTTGAGCACCAGGCACGCCCCCCGTCTCGCCGCCAGCCGCGCCGTGGCCAGCCCGATCCCGCTGTCGGCGCCGGTGATCACGATCACCTGCTCGTCCACGGGCTTCAGCGATACACCCATCTTCTTCCCTCCCATGCAGTTATGCGTCCGGAACCCGGACGGGGGGACGGCTGCAAGGGATGGGCCGGGGATGGTGCGGAGTGCTGGGTGCCAGGTGCGGAGTGCTAAGCGCTGCGTGCTCTGGGTTAGGGCTGAGTGCTGGGGGTGGACGCACGGCATGTCGGGCGAATGAATTCGCTGCAACGACCACACGAAGTCCGCCTTCGCGGACTACCGGCGGTCGTGCGGACGCGGGTTCGGTGCGCGGAGGCGGCCCTGTCGTTGAAGTCCGCGCAGGCGGACTGTGTGCCGTTGTAGCGGCGAGGCGGCGAGTTCACTCGCAAACTGCCCCCCAAATTGCCGCCGGACGCGTGACAATCCACACCAACTCTTGTCTCTCTCTCTCGCCGCCGCACGATCCTTGCGCGCCGCGCGGGGGATCTGCGGGACGAGAGACACGGACGGATGCCAGGGAGAACGGGGATGAGAGGGATGACGAAGGGGATCGTGGCGGGCGTGGGGATGATCGTGCTGGCCGGGTGCGGGGCCACGCAGACGGGAACGGGGTCGGCGCGGCCGCGGGAGTTCAGCGTGCCGATCTACAACGCCGGCAACCAGCAGGTGGCGAGCTTCACCGTGACGCAGGTGAGCCCGGACTCGGTGCGGCTGGTGGTGGAGAGCAGCGGGCTTCCCGAGGGCGTGCACGGCACGCACCTCCACGCGGTGGGGCGGTGCGAGCCGCCGCAGTTCACCACCGCGGGGGGGCACCTCAACCCGGCCAACCGCCAGCACGGTCTGCGCAACCCGCAGGGCCCGCACGCGGGCGACATGCCCAACCTGGTGGTCGGCGGTAACGGGCGGGGACGGATGGAGACCATCGTGCGCGGCTCGCTCACCCCCGGCCGCGCGCCGCTCTTCGACGCCGACGGCACCGCGCTGGTCGTCCACGCCGGCGCCGACGACATGGTGACGGATCCGGCCGGCAACTCCGGCGCCCGCATCGCCTGCGGCGTGCTGGCGGCTCCCACCGGCACCTGATACCGCATCCGGTCTGCGGTGGATCACACGGCTGAAGGTGGTACACGGAAGCAGCGGAGAAGAAGGACCAGCGGAGAACCACACGGAATCTGCGGTTCTCCGCTGCTCCGCTGCCCTCCGCTGCTCCGTGTGACGCCATCCGCCGAGCCCGGTCTGGCGATTGGGCTTCGGGATCGGGTACGAGGCGGCGTTCGACGATCGCAAGCTGCTGTTGGACAGCCGAGTCGATAGCTGAATACGGTATACACGAACGGAGGACGGAAGCGCGCGGCGCCTCCGTCCTCCGTCCATGTGTCGTCCGGTGCTCTCGTACCGACCGCGTCCGAAGCCTACCGCAGGCGCATCAGCAGCTCGTGGTTGGTCTTGGTGTCGTTGAGCTGCTTGTTGAGGAGCTCGATGGCGTCGGTGGGCTGCAGCGAGTTGAGCGCGCGGCGCAGCTGCTGCGCCTTCTCCACCTCGTCGGGCGCGAAGAGCAGCTCCTCGCGGCGCGTGGAGCTCTTGTCCACGTTGATCGCGGGGAAGATGCGCTTGTCGGCCAGTTCGCGGTCCAGCACGATCTCGCTGTTGCCGGTGCCCTTGAACTCCTCGAAGATCACCTCGTCGCCGCGGCTGCCGGTGTCGATCAGCGCGGTGGCGATGATGGTGAGGCTACCCGTGCCGCCGCGCACCTTGCGCGCGCTGCCGAAGAAGCGCTTCGGCTTCTCCAGCGCGCCGCTGTCGATGCCGCCCGACAGCATGCGCCCGGTGCCCCGCTCGGTGGTGTTGTAGGCGCGCGCCAGGCGGGTGAGCGAGTCGAGCACGATCACCACGTCGCGGCCGCTCTCCACCTGCCGCCGCGCGTGCTCCAGCACCATCTCGGCCACCGCCACGTGCCGGTCGGCCGGGCAGTCGAACGAGCTGGCGATCACCTCGCCCACGCCGAGCATCTCCATCTCGGTCACTTCCTCGGGGCGCTCGTCCACCAGCAGCACCAGCAGCACCGCCTCGGGGTAGTTGGCCGCCACGCCCTCCATGATGTTCTGGAGCACGGTGGTCTTGCCGGCCTTGGCGGGCGCCACGATCAGCGCGCGCTGGCCCTTCCCCAGCGGGGCGATCAGGTCGATGATGCGGTTGGTGTGGTCCTTCCGGCGGCCGCCGCGGTCGTACTCCAGCCGCAGCTGCTCGTCGGGGTAGGTGGCCGGGAGCGAGCCGAAGTCCACGCGCTCGCGGGCGTGGCGCGGGTCCAGCCCGTTCACGCTGGTCACCTGGTCCATCGGGGCGCTCTTGCCGCGCCCCGGCGGCGTGCCCACCGTGCCTTCCACGCGGTCGCCCGTGCGCAGCCCGAAGCGGCGGATGTGCGACTGGCTCACGAACACGTCGCCGTCGGCCGCCTGGTAGCCGTGCTTCGCCGTGCGCAAGAAGCCGCTGCCGCTGGGGAGGATCTCCAGCAGCCCCGAAGCGGGCGGAGCGGCCGTCGCGGGGCGCGCTTCACGCTCCCCGGCGGTGGGTTGTGCGGAAATGGTCATGCAGCAAGTTCCAAGATTGCTTCCAGGGAGCGCGGAGACGCCGCCGGCGGAATGCCGGAAGGTTGGATTCGCTCGTCTCCGTGATTCTGCTGGTGTTGTGACTGAGGGGCTCGCCGGGCTACGTCAAGTTACGTGCCGCGAAGCGGCAGGGAGGAATCGACGGCCGATCCATTGTGCGAGTGCCGGGAAAATAGCGAAATGCCCAGCGAACGCAAGACATTCCCGTCTCTCCCGTGGGTGCCAATACACCACCCGCCGCCCGAAGTGCCATGGCCCCTGCCGCGCGCCGGCACCCCTTACCATACCCAGGCGTTTACGCCGCCGGGCCCCGGGGACGATCCCGGCGTTTTGGATGGGACGGCGGGTGGAGGCGGACCGGTGCGAGCACGAGTCCGTCGCGGGTCGGCCAGCGTCTCTCGGGAGGCCCACGGCGAATGAATTCGCTGCAACGCCTACACGAAGTCCGCCTTCGCGGACTACGGCCCCCGGGGCGTCCGAACCTGCGGAGCGCGGAAGAGGGGCTCTCCACCCGCGGGGGGGCTCTCTTCCGTGCACCGGCCTCGCCACCACCTCGGCGCTGGTAGTCCGCGCAGGCGGACTTCGTGTCGTGGTTGCCGCGAATTCATCAGCCCGGCAGCGCCTTGAACCGCCACCAGGGACCCGGTCCGGCACCGATCACCGGAGCCTGACCGGCCGGGCCCGTCGTGCCTGGCGCCGTCCCCGGCCGTCCTTCCACCGGCCGTGTGACGAAGTGTGCGTGCCGTGCGTCACATCATCACCTCCCCACATCCATGCCCGTGTGTGTCCGTTTTTTCGTGACGCTGGCGCGAAAGCGTTAACGTGCCTATGTTTACGCGCATCCCAACGCCATCTCTTCCGCCGTCCCCCTGATGGCAACGCTGATCGAGCGCTCGCTGAGCCCGTACAACAACTTCCATCCCCACGAACGCCGCCGCCGCGCGATCGGCGTGGGGGTGGGGATTCTGCTGATGCTGGGCTGCCTGGGCGCGGCCTTCTTCCGCACGCAAGTCGTCCGCAACGGCGAGTTCGCCCTGCGCAGCGACGACAACCGCTTCCGCGTGCAGCCGATCCCCGCGCCGCGCGGCGCCATCCTGGACCGCAACGGCAAGGTCATCGCCGAGACGGTCACCGGCTACACGCTGGTGGTGGCGCCCGGCCCGCCCGATTCCGTGCGCCTGCGCCTGGCCCCCGCGGCCGGGGTGATGGCGCTGGACGCCGGCCGCATCGACGAGCTGGTGGAGTGGGCGGCGCGGCACCAGGGCGAGCCGGTCCCCGTGTCGCACACGCTCACCTTTGCGCAGGTGAGCTGGTTCGCCGAGCACGCGGCGCAGGCGCCGGGGCTCAAGGTGGAGCCGTACCCGATCCGCCACTACCCGGCGGGCGCGGCGGTGGCGCACCTGGTGGGCTACGTGGCCGAGATCAGCGACCGCGAGCTGGAAAGCCAGCAGTGGCGCGACTACCGCAGCGGCCAGAACATCGGCAAGGCGGGGCTGGAGCGTCAGTACGAGCGGCTGCTGGGCGGCAAGAGCGGCGCGCGCTACGTGGAGGTGGACGCGCGCGGCAAGCTGGTGCGCGGCGTCGCCCAGGCCCAGCTCACCCAGGACCCCGCCCCCGGCGCCGACGTGCGCCTCACGCTGGACCTGGACCTGCAGCGCTACATCCACCAGGTGTGGCCGAAGGACCGGCACGGCGCCGTGGTGGCCATGGTGCCCAGCACCGGCGAGATCCTGGCCATGTACTCGGCGCCCAACTACGACCCCAACCTGCTGGTGGGCGGGATCCCGCGGGCGCTGTGGGCGCAGCTCAACACCGACGCCGGCCGGCCGCTGCTGAACCGGGCCACCAACGGCACCTATCCGCCGGGGTCCACGTGGAAGCTGGCGACGGCGCTGATCGGGCTGGAGCGCGGCGCCATCACCCCCACGCAGGTGATGCCGATCCCCTGCACCGGCGGGATGAGCTACGCCGGCCGCTACGCCCGCTGCTGGAACCGCGAGGGCCACGGCCCGCAGAACCTGCTGCAGGCGATCCAGAACTCGTGCAACGTCTACTTCTACCAGCTGGGGATCATGGTGGGGCTGGACGTGCTGTCGCGCGAGGGGACGCGGCTGGGCTTTTCGCGGCGCACGGGGGTGGACCTGCCGACCGAGAAGACGGGGACGTTCCCCACCGGCAAGGACTGGTACGTTAAGCGCTTCGGCTGGCGCCCCGCGCCCAGCGAGGTGATGAACGTGGCGATCGGCCAGGGGCCCAACGACCAGACGCCGCTCCGGATGGCGCAGTTCTTCAGCGCGCTGGCGGGCGACGGCACCGCGCGCACCCCGCACGTGCTGATGCGCCCGGTGTCGGAGCTGCCGGTGGAGACCGACCTGCACGTGTCGCCGGCCACGCTGGCGGCGGTGCGCGAGGGGATGGCGCGCGTGATCGAGGAGGGCGGCACCGCGCACGCCGTGGAGCTGCGCAACTGGCAGCTGATGGGTAAGACCGGGACCAGCCAGAACACCGCCGACCCCAAGCGCCCGCACGCCTGGTTCACCGGCTTCGCGGGGCCGCGCGGCGGGGCGCCCGAGGTGGTGGTGGCGGTGATCGTGGAGTTCGGCGAGAGCGGCGCGCACAGCGCCGCCCCGATCGCCGCCGAGGTGGCCGACTTCTACCTGAACCGCAAGCACGGGAAGCCGACGCCCCCGCTCCTTTCCCCCGAGAGCGCCCGCGTGGGCGCCATGCTCGGCACCGGCGGCACCCAGACCTCGATGAACGCCGTCGACAGCGCCCAGACGCGCAAGAACTGATCGTCAGGCGAAGAACATCGAAGGGCCGCGGATCATCTGCCGATCCGCGGCCCTTCGCGCGCTCCGGCGGCACCGCGCTCCCTCCCCGCGCCTGAGAGCGCGACCCTCCCCCGTTCCGGGAGAGGGTGGTGGACGCGGCACGGGTGCGCCCTGCAAGCTCCACTCACGCCTCCATTCCGGAGCTGCCGGGAAGCCGACGGAGCCAACCTCTCCCGGTACGGGAGAGGTGGACGGCCTAGGCCGGCCGGAGAGGGCGCGGTGCTCGCGGCCTGCACGTTCATTTCTGCCACGCCTCGCCTTCCGCTCGCCCCCGCCGATCCCGCCGCTCGCATCCCCCGATCCGCCGCTCACCCGCCGCGTGGTGTGCGACGGACGTGGTTGCGCGCATCGTTCGGCCGCGGTCTCGAACGAAGTCCAACGGAATGCGAACCCGAACGACGGGAGACGGGATATGGACCGGATCATCCTTCTAGCCATCGTGGCCGGGCTGGCCTTCACGGCCGGCGATGCGAAAGCGCAGACCGGTGGCCCCGCGGCGCCGCAGCCCATCGCCGCGCCGCAGGCGCCTACCGCCGCGCCCGCGCCGGCGCCGGACGGTGCACGGCTGTGGCGCGGCACCATCGCCTACCGCGTGACGATGGGCGCGGACACGGCGGGCGCCGACACGGCCGTGTGGGCGGTGCGGGGCGGGGAAGTGACCGCGCTCGACCGGATGCACGTGATGGGGACCACGGCGGTGGTGGAGACGCGGATGTCGCTTCCCTCCCTCGCGCCGATCTCCAGCACGGAGACGCGGATGCTCCCGGCGGGCACCATCGAGTCGCGCATCGCGTACGGCGGCGGGCGGGCGCGCGGCACCGTCGTGACGGGCAGCCGCGAGGTGGCGGTGGACGACGCCGCGCCCGCGGGCACGTACGATCTCGCCGCGCTGGCGACGATCCTCGCGGCGCTCCCGCTGCGCACGGGGGCCGTCTGGACGCTGCCCGCGTACGCGCCGTATGTTCGCCGGGTGGCCCCGTACCGCGTGGAGGTGGGCGCGGTGGAGACGCTGGAGACGGCGCTGGGGCCGGTGCGCGCCTACCGGGTGACGGTGCGCGGCGGGGTGGCCGAGATGCTCTTCTGGTTCAGCGAGGCGGAGCCGCGATGGGAAGTACGGGGCGAGATCCCGGCGATGAGAGTGAGGATCGAGCCGCGGAGCCGCACGCCGTGAGCTCCGGGGCCGCGCGCGACCACACCGTGCTGGGAGCGGTGTCCGGCTCGTTCCGGCGCGCGCCGCTGGCGGCCAAGTGGTACTTCATCTGCTCCGCCATCTACATCGTGGCGGTGATGGGGTGGCTGGCGGTGTCCCGCGAGGGCGGGCTGCTGCGCCCGCCCTTCTACGCGGCGTTCCTGGGCGGGGTGAGCGGGATCATGCTGGGCTCCACCGCCATGCTCTTCAACGTCGCCCAGGGCGAGCACTGGCGGCAGAACCGGCGGATCAAGCTCAAGTGGGGCCTGGCGCCCAAGCGGATGAACGAGATGCTGCTGGCGCTCCCCGTGCTCGCCTTCTGCGCCGGGATGATGGCCTCGGCCGCCACGGTGTTGATGATCCCGTTCGCCCGGAAGCAGCCGGTGGTGCTCCTGGCCGTCGCCGCCACCGTTTACGTGACCGCCGCGTCGCTGAAGATGACCTCCGACGCCACGCGCTGGCTGTACCGCCACGCGCGCGAGCAGGCCGACGCCGCCGAGCGCGCCCGCGCCGAGGCCAGCGACGCGCAGCTGGCCGCGCTGCAGGCGCAGGTGAACCCGCACTTCCTGTTCAACGCGCTGAACACCATCGCCGCGCTGGTGCGCACCGACCCGCGCGCGGCCGAGCGCACCACCGAGAACCTGGCGCTGATCCTTCGCCGCACCCTGGACCGTACGCACCGCGCGGACTGCACGGTGGACGACGAGATCGACTACCTGCGCGCCTGGCTGGCGGTGGAGCGCGAGCGCTACGGCGAGCGCCTGCGCGTGGACTTCGACGTGGACCCGGCCGCGGCGGACCTGCGCATCCCCACCATGACGCTGCAGCCGCTGGTGGAGAACTCGCTCAAGCACGGCATCGCCGGAAAGCTCGAGGGCGGCCGCGTCAGCGTCACCGCGCGCCGCGAGGGCGACCGGCTGCGGCTGGTGGTGGAGGACGACGGCGCCGGCTTTCCCCGCGAGCCGCGCGAGGGCACCGGCCTCTCCAACGTCCGCCGCCGCCTGGAGACGATCTACGGCCCCGCCGCCGAGCTCCGCGTCGAGCGCCCGCTCACCGGCGCGCGCGTGATGGTGGAGCTTCCCGCCTCGCGTCCCCAGCTCCCGCTCGCGTGAAAGTTCTAAGGCAGGGGTCACACGGAGAAACGGAGGAGAACGGAGCAGCGGAGAACTAAACCCGGCACGAAGTTGCTGTTCTCCGTTTCCTCTGTCGTGCAGTGTCCCCGTTCTTTACCGAGTATTACCGGAGTTCAATAAGAGCTGAAGCCGCTTGCTGTTGGGTGGTACTGGTAGAATGGCGAGGCCGGAACGCCGTAGGCGCGCAGGTCTCGCCATTCTACTCGGCCGCAAACCGCAAGATCTCCCGGTTCAGGAAGTCCGCACGGTGATGCGTTCCGACGGTCCGGGGAGGTCAGCTGCCCGCGGTCCAGCGGTTGTCCGCGGGGGTCGCGTCCATCCAGAACCCGCCGTCGATCTCCAGCGCGCGCAACGTCCTGGAGGTGCTCACGCGCACAACGGCCCGGCGCGGGTCGTTCTTCCACACCCGTGGGGTCTGGTGCAGGCGCTCGGTGGTACCGTCGGTGTAGGTGAGCACCAGGTCGAAGGGCGCGGGCATGCCGCCCACGTTCTCCACGGTGACGGCGTAGCCGCCCGAGACGCGCTGGACGCCGCGGACCGCGCGGTCGATCCAGCTGCTCTCGAAGTACCAGGCGCGCCAGAACCAGTCGAGGTTCTCGCCGGCGCCGGCGTCGAAGCCGTGGAAGAAGTCCCACGGCCGCGGGTGCTTTCCGTTCCATGCGCGCATGTAGCCGTGCAGCCCGGCGGCGAAGAGCTCGTCGCCGAGCAGGTCCCTGGCCGCGATGTAGCCGAGGGCGGCCTTGCCGTACGAGTTGCGCGCGTACGCCACCCCCGAGATCACGTCGGAGGCGGTGATGATGGGCACGTCCTCACCCGGCGACGGGTCGGTGATCCACGGCGCGACCCGGAACCGGCGGAAGAGCGCGTCGGCGGCCGCGGGGCCCATGGTGCGCTGGTTGTAGAAGTACTCGAAGGTGGTTGCCCAGCCTTCGTCCATGAACGCGTAGCGCGTCTCGTTCACGCCCATGTAGAACGGCATGTAGGTGTGCGCCACCTCGTGCGATGCGATGAAGTGCGTCATCGTGGTGTCGCCGTCCGAGGCGTCGTTCGCCATCATCGGGAACTCCATGTCCGCGCCGCCCATCACCACGGTCATCTTCTCGTACGGGTACGGCACGCCCGGCCAGCGGTGCGAGAAGTGGTCGAGCGCGCCCGCCATCCAGCGCGCCATGTGGTGGAAACTGGCCGAGCTGTCGGCGTACGCGGCCTGCACGCTCGCCCGGCGGTGCCGGGCGTCGTCGACCATCACGCTGGTGCCGTCCCATTCGAAGTGGTCGCTGATCCCGAACGCGACATCGGGCACGTCGCGCGCGCGGAAGCGCCAGACGTTGCCCGCGCCCTGCGCGGTCACCTTCCCCGCCCGGGTGTCGGCGCCGGTGGCGATACGCACGGGCGCGCTCGCCTCCAGCGATGCCTGGTAGCGGCCCAGCGCGCCGGGCTGCAGCACCGAGCCGGGCTCCAGCAGGGTGCCGGTTCCCCACACCACGAAGTTCGCGGGGACGCGCACCGTCACGTCGTAGTCGTTGAAATCGCTGTAGAACTCCTGCCGGTCGTTGAAGTCCATCCTGTCCCACCCGTCCACGTCGTCGTACACCGCGACGCGCGGGTAGAAGTAGGCCAGGAACAGCGACGTCGGGTCGATCATCCCTTCGCGGCCGGCCTCGCGCGACAGCTCGTAGTGCCACGTCAGGTCGAGGCGGACGGAATCGCCCGGGGCCAGAGGCCGCTCCAGCGGCACCGAGAGGTTGATCCCGGTCGCCGCGTCCGCGGGCCAGCGCGCGGTGCGTCCGTTCACGGCAAAGCTGTCGACGCTGACTCCGGGGGTGAGGTACGCCTCGCCCGTCGCGAACATGCGGGCGGCGCCCGGCCGGTGGACGTTGAGGATCAGCTTGAAGCTGAGCGCCTTCAGCGTGTCGGGGCTCGCGTTCTGGTAAACGATCCGCTCCGTGCCGCGGACGGTGCGGTCGGGCGGCGCCACGCTGACGTCGATCGCGTACCGCGCGTGGTTCTGCCAGTAGCGAGGTCCGGGTGCGCCGCTGGCCGAGCGCGTGCCGCGCGCCAGCGCCTGCTGGTAGTCACGGGCCATGGGAAGCTGCGCGCGGGTGGCGTGCGGCGCCGCGAGCAGCGCGGCGGCGGCCACCATCCACGGAAGGGTTCGGGCTCGACTCATCGGCTCTCCAGTACAGGGCGGGATCGAGATGGCGATAATGGCGACCGCGTGGATGGATGGAAAGGCGGCGGCGCTCGCGCCGACGCCACCGCGGTCTTCCGTCCCAGGGAATCGGTCCGCGTTCAGGGCATACCGATAACTGTAAGACTCCCCGCGATGGGTGCCTGTACCCACCTGGCGGAGCGCGCGGCGGATCCCCACGATCTGCGTCGCCGTGAACTTCCTCTTCTTCACTGAGTCCTCCTCCGCATGTGGAAGTGTGGACTCCAATTCCTCCATTTCTCCGTTGGCCCCAAGACAACTTCGGAACGAGCGAGGGCGGGCCTCCGGAATGGAAGCCCGCCCTCGTCGCAGTTCACGCACTCACGCACTCGCGCACTCACGCACCTGTTCGAAGTTAGAACACGCTCACGCTCAGGTACTTCTTGGGATTAGCGCGAATGTCGGTGGTGAGCTGGTTCAGGTTCGCCACCGCCGAGTTCAGGTTCACGTAGAGCGAGTCGTCGGTCATCAGCTTGCCCATGGTGCCCTCGCCGCGCTCCAGGCGGCCCATCACCACGGCCATGCTGCCGGTGGCCTGGTTCAGCTGCCGCGTGGCCAGGTCCAGCCGCAGGCTGATGCTGTCGCTGCGCGCGATGGCGCGGGCCAGCTCGGGGCGCGTGGCGGTGGCCTCGAAGCCCCTGGCGCTCCGGTTCAGGCTGGCGGTGAGCGTGTTCAGCTCGGCCCGCTGCTCGGCCGCCATCGCCCGCAGCGAGCCCAGCATCGCCTGCATCTCGGTGGCGCTGGCCTGCACCGCGCCCACCGTCTGCGGGCTCAGCATCTGGTTGGCGCTGCTGAGCAGGGTGTCGGCCTTGTCGCCCAGCTGCTGCGCCTGCCCCGCCAGCCCGCCCGCCGCGGAGCCGCTGGCCAGCACGTCGCCCTCGCCGGCCTTCTCGCCGCTGCGGCCGGGGTGGATCTCGGCCACGATCTCGCCCAGCAGCCCCTTGGCCGCCAGCTGCACGCGCGAGTCGACCGGGAAGCGGTACTTGTCCTCGATCTCCATGCGCATGACCACGTTGCCGTCGCCATTCAGCTGCAGGTCGGCCACGCGGCCGATGTTCACGCCGTTCTGCTGCACGGGGTCGCGCAGGCGGATGCCGCCGGCGTCCTTCAGCACGGTGCTCACGTGGTAGCGGCCGCGGAAGGTGCCGGGGTCGGTCAGGATGAACAGGGCCGCCAGCACCGCCAGGATGCCGGCGAGCACGAAGATGCCCACCTGTACTTCGCGGCGGGGTGACCGGGTGGGTTGAACGGTAGCCATCGCCTGGGGCGTGATACGGTTGCGGGGGGCCGCGTCCGGGGCCCCGTCCTGGTTCACACGTTGAATCATGGCTCTATCTCACTTCCGACAGCTCGTCTTCGGGCACGTCGCGCTCGATGAACGCGCGTACCAGCTCGTCGTCGCTGGCGCGGAACTCGTCGGGGGTGCCGACGAAGCGGATCTTCCCCTGGTCCAGCAGCGCCACGCGATCGCTGATCGGCAGCGTGCCCTCGATGTCGTGCGTCACGATGATGCTGGTGACGCCCAGCTCGGCCGCCAGCCGCGCGATCAGCCGGTGCACCACGGTGGCGTTCACCGGGTCGAGGCCCGTCACCGGCTCGTCGTACAGCAGGATCTCGGGCTCGCCCACGATGGCGCGGGCGATCCCCACGCGCTTGCGCATCCCGCCGCTGAGCGCGCTGGGGAGCTTCCCCATCACCGTGGCGGGGTTGAGGTTCACCAGCTCGAGCGAGCGCACCACGCGGCGCAGCACCTCGTCCTCGCCCATCTCCTTCTGCTCGGCGTCGGTCAGCCCCTGGGCCACGTTCTCGTACACGGTCATGCTGTCGAACAGCGCCGCGTTCTGGAAGACGTAGCCCACCAGCTTGCGCACCTTCTCCACCCCCTTGCGCCCGCCCTTGCAGATGGAGATCCCCTCCACCACCACGTCGCCGCGGTCGGGGGTGAGCAGGCCGATGGTGGTCTTCAGCAGCACGCTCTTGCCGGTGCCGCTGTGCCCCACCACCGAGATCGTCTCGCCGCGCCCCACGGTCAGGTTCACCCCCGCGAGCACGGGGTAGTCGAACGCCTTGTACACGTCGCGGTACTCGACCATCACGCCGCCCACCGCCGGCTTCTCCGTCATCGATCGTTTCCTCGGTCCAAAAGCGGTGCTGGGTGCCAAGTGCTGAGTGCTACGTGGTTCCGATGCTCGCCGGTGCTCCGATGCCATTCCCCAGCACCCAGCACTCAGCACCTGGCACTCAGCACTCCGCACTCAGTTCAAAAGCAGCGGGGGGAAGAGCGCGTCCACGATCAGCACCGACAGCGTCATCAGCACCACGGCGGTCGTCGTCGACTTGCCCACGCCCTCGGCGCCGCCGCGGGTGGAGAGGCCCATGTGGCTGGCCACCAGCGGGATCACGAAGCCGAACACCAGCCCCTTGGCCAGCGAGTAGAACAGGTCCCAGTTGTGCCAGAACAGCCCCGCGCCGTAGCGGAACGCCGGCATCCCCAGCCCCACCGTCATCTGCGCGGCCACCATCCCGCTCACCACGCCGGCCAGGTTGCACAGCGCCACCAGCGTGGGCACCACGATGACACCCGCCACGATGCGCGGCGCCACCAGCGTCCGCACCGGGTCGCGCCCCAGCGAGTAGAGCGCGTCGATCTGCTCGGACACCTGCATCGTCCCCAGCTCGGCCGTGATGCGCGCGCCCACGCGGCCGATCAGCACGATGGCGGTCATCACCGGGCCCAGCTCCAGGATCACCGAGCTGGCCACCACGCTCCCCAGGATGTAGAGCGGGACGCCGCCGGTGAACTGGTAGCCGCCCTGCTGGCTGGTCACGATGCCGCCCAGCATCCCGGTCACCAGCACGATGGGGATGGAGCCCACGCCCATCCAGTACATCTGCCGCGCCACGTCGGCCAGGGCGATGCGGCCGGTGAACAGGTATACCGCGCTGCGCCAGGCCAGCGTGGCCATGTCACCGCTGTGCGCCGCGAAGCGCTCGGCGCCGGCGCCGATGGACGCCACCAAATCGCTGAACCACCTCATCCAGACCCTCGGGGAGGACTCGATCGCTGAAAAGAAAACGCCCGGGCCCGCGTTGCCCGGGCCGGGCGCGCACCGCCCGCGGCGGCGCTCGCCCACTTCTACCCCCGCCAGACCGGCCGGTTCGCGGAAACCTTACGCCCGCCGCCCGCCCCGCGGATGCACCGCCGCGCCCGAAGCTAGTGCCTCGCCGCGCCGGAATCCACACAAATCTCATCCGCCAGCCAACGCCGCCTTCAAGCCGCCGGCTCCCGCCCAGGTGGACGGGAGCCGGCCCAGACCGTCACCAGACCTCACCAGACTGACACCGAACCGTCACCAGACCGTCACCAGACCAGACCGTCACCGAACCAGACCGTCACCGAACCAGACCGTCTCCAGACCAGACCAGACCGTCACCAGACCAAACCGTCTCCAGACCAGACCAGACCGTCACCAGACCAGACCGTCACCGAACCGTCCATGGGCCGGCCAGACCGCCGGGGGTGCCGCGCCCGGCCCGAACGCGCCTCCGCACCCCCGCACCTCGTGCTCCGTCCAAAGATCAGTCCGCCGACTGGTACTCGGGCTCCACCAGCCGCGGCCGGGGCCCGTGCGAGTCCTTGCCGTGCCCATGGTCCGGCGCCGGCGTCTCGTCCTTCTTGCGGAAGAAGCCGAAGAGCCACTCGCGCAGGTCGGCCAGGATCTCGTAGTAGGTGGGGATCACCAGCAGCGTGAGCAGCGTGCTGGCGATCACCCCGCCCATCACCGCCACGCCCAGCGGCGCGCGGAACTGGCTCCCCTCGCCGCGGCCCATGGCCACCGGGATCATCCCGGCCACCAGCGCGAAGGTGGTCATCAGGATCGGGCGCAGGCGGATGGCGCCGGCCTCGATCAGGCTCTCGCGCAGCGGCGTGCCGCGCTCGTGCGCCCACTTGGCGAAGTCGATCAGCAGGATGGCGTTCTTGGCCACGATCCCCGCCAGCAGGATCACGCCGATCAGGCTCATCAGGTTCAGCGTGTTGCCGGTGACCCACAGCCCCAGCATCACCCCGATCAGCGAGAGCGGGAGCGAAAGGAGGATGGCCATCGGGTCCAGGAACGAGCCGAACTGCACCACCAGGATCAGGTACATCAGCATCACCGCCACGCCCAGCGCGAAGAAGATGCGTCCGAACACCTCCTGCTGGTCCTGCGTCTGGCCGCCCTGGGTGATCTCGTAGCCCACCGGCACGTTCACGTGCTGGTCGATGCGCTGCTGGATCCCCGCCACCACCTCGGTCAACGGCGCGCCCTGGGTGTTGGCCTGCACCGTGATCACGCGGTCGCGGTCCAGGTGGTCGATCTGCGCGGGGCCCAGCCCCTGCCGGATCGTCGCCACCTGCCCCAGCGGCAGGCTCGTGGTCCCGCCCGGCCCCTGCAGGACGAGGGGGATGGACGACAGGTCGGCGGCGCTCCGCCGCGCCGAGGGGTCGAGCCGGATCTGCACGTCGCGCGTCTCACCGCTGGGGTCCACCCAGTCGCCGGCGTCGATCCCCGCGAAGGCGGGGCGCAGCGCCTGCGCCACCTGCCCGGCGGTGACGCCGAGCGACCCGGCCAGCCCGCGGTTCAGCTCCACCTCGAGCTCGGGCTTCTGCCCCTTGGTGGAGAGGTCCACGTCCACCGCGCCGGGCACCTGCCGCACCTCGCCCATCACCTGCTCGGCCAGGCGGTTCAGCACGGTGATGTCGGGGCCGCGCAGCTGCACCTGGATCTGCTTCTGCGGGCCGAAGCCGCCGGTGCTGAGCGAGGCCGTCACCCCGCCGATGTGGCCGGCCTGCTCGCGCACCTCGGCCGCCAGCTCGTCCTGGCTGCGGTGCCGCGTGGCCTTGGGGGTGAGCCGCACGTAGATGTCGCCCTGGTTCACCGTCCCCTGCTGCCCGCCCACGGTGGCGTAGGTGTACGCCACCTCGGGATGGGTGCGGGCCACGCGTGCCACGGCTTCGGCCTTGGCGCGGGTGTAGTCGATGTTGCTCCCCGCCGGGGTGTCGATGTGCACGATGAACTCCGAGCGGTCGTCGGGCGGGAAGAACTCGCCGCCCAGCTTGGCGAACACCGGCGCCATCCCGCCGCCCATCACCATCGCCACGATCCCCACCACCGCCACCACGGCCGACACCGTCTTCCCCGGCTTCACTGCCGCCAGGAAGAAGGAGAGCCCGATCGCCACCGCCATCACCACCAGGAAGGCGATGATCCCCTTGGCCGGCAGCATCAGCGCGCCGATGAAGGTGCCCAGGCTGAGCAGCACCATGGCCAGACGGTGGTCCAGCGCCCAGGCGATCACGTTCTTGTAGTTCTCGCTGCGGCGCTCGAACCACCAGTTGAAGTGGTCCAGCGCGCGGCCGACCGGCCCCTTCTGGTGGTGCTCGCGGTGCGGGTCGGGCCAGTAGGCGCTGAGCATCGGGTCCAGCGAGAAGCTCACGAACAGCGACACCAGCACCGAGCAGGCGATGGTGAGCGCGAAGGGCGCGAACCACTGCTGCGCCAGCCCGCCCATGAAGGCGATCGGCACGAACACGCAGACGATGGAGAAGGTGGTGGCGGCGACCGCCAGCCCGATCTCGTCGGTCCCCTCCAGCGCCGCGGTGTAGTGGTCCTTTCCCATCTCCACGTGGCGCACGATGTTCTCGCGCACCACGATGGCGTCGTCGATCAGGATGCCGATGGCCAGCGACAGCCCCAGCAGCGACATCGTGTTCAGCGTGAACCCGAAGGCGTACACCGCCACGAACGAGGCCAGCACCGACACGGGGAGCGCCAGGCCGGTGATCACGGTGGAGCGCCAGCTGTTCAGGAACAGGAACACCACCAGCACGGTGAGCAGCGCGCCCTCGAAGAGCGTCTCCTGCACGTTGGTGACCGAGCGGGTGACCCGGTCGCCCGAGTTCTTCACCACGTCGAGCTTGACCCCCTGCGGGAGCCGCGCCTCGATCTTGTGCACCTGCGTGAGCACGTCGCTCGACACCTGCGTGGTGCTGAAGCCGGTGCTCTTGATCACGTCGATCCCCACCGCCGGCTTGCCGTTGAACAGCGCGAGCGAGGTGGGCTCTTCGGTGCCGTCCTTCACCGTGGCGATGTCGCCCAGCCGCACGGTGGCGCCGCCGGCGTTGGTGGCCACCACCAGCTGCTGGAAGCTCTCCGGGTCCGGCAGCCGCCCCTGCAGGCGGATCGAGCGCTCGTCCCAGGTCCCCGTCAGCTTGCCTACCGGCGCGGCCAGGTTCTGCGACTGCAGCGCCGCCACCACCTGCGGCACGCCCACGCCGGCCGCCTGCATCCGCGTGGGGTCCAGCAGCACGCTCAGCTCGCGGGTGATCCCGCCCTGCACGTTCACCTGCGCCACCCCGGGCACGGCGCGCAGCTCGCGCGTGAGCGCCGGGTCGGCGATGCGGGTGAGCTCGGCCGAGCCCAGCGTGGTCGAGCTCAGGGTGAGCGAGACGATCGGCTGGGCGTTCGGGTCGAAGCGGCTCAGGATCGGCTCCTTCATCTCCTGCGGCAGCTCGTTCCGGATCTGCGAGATCTGGTCACGGATGTCCTGCGTGGCCTGCTGCAGGTCCTTGCCGAAGAGGAACTGGACGATGATCACCGCGTAGCCGTCGAAGCTCTGGCTGGTGACCTGGTCCACGCCGCTGATCCCGCCGATCGCCTCCTCCACGCGGTCCACCACCTCGCGCTCCACCGTCTCGGGGCTGGCGCCGGGGTAGGGGACCGAGACGGCCACCACGGGCGGCTGCACCTCGGGGTACTCGTCGGTCTTCAGGCTCAGCAGCGCGGCGATGCCGAACACCACCAGCGCCAGCATCAGCACGATGGTGACGACGGGGCGCTTGATCGAAAAATCGGAGATGAACATCCCTGGCTCTCCTTTACGGCCTGGCAGCCGCGCTGATGCGTACGGGGGTGCCCGGCGCGGTGCCGACGGCGGGGCCCACCAGCACGGTGTCGCCCGCGGTGAGGCCGGCGGTGATCTCCACGGTCTCGGTCTCGGGGTCGCGCGGGCCGGTCTGCACCGCCACGCGCTCGGCCTTGCCGCCCTTGAGGCGCAGCACGGTGGGGGCCACGCCGCGCTCGTCCACGGCGCTGGCGGGCACCTGCATCCCCTGGCGCACGCTGCTCTCCACCCGCCCCTGCGCGAAGAGCCCGGACACCAGCGCCCCCTCGTCGTTGGGGATGGTCACCACCACCGGCACCTGCCGCGTGGCCGGGTCCGCCGCGGGGGCGATGCGCTGCACCGTCCCCGTGAAGGTGCGCCCCGGGTAGCCGTTCACGGTGAAGGTGACGGTGGAGCCCACGTGCAGCTGCCCCAGCTGGTCGGCGGGGACGTTGGCCTCGAGCCGCATGCTGTGCGGATCGACCACGGTGAAGAGCTGCGCGCCGGGCTGCACGATGTCACCCGCGCTCACCGGCCGCGTGGCCACGATCCCCCCGATCGGCGAGCGCACCTCGGTGTTCCCCAGTTGCTTGGCCGCGCTCGCCCGCGTGGACTGCGCGCCCGCGAGCGAGGACTGCGCCTGCGCCAGCTGCGTGCGCGCGGCTTCCAGGTCGCGGTCGCTCATGGCGCCGGCCTGGTTCAGCGTCTGCGCGCGCTCGTAGTTGCGGCGCGCGAGCTCCACCGAGAGCTGCGCCGAGCGCACCTGGGTCGAAGCCGAGGTCGCCGCGTCGGTGAGCGCGCTGGCGTCGATGCGGGCCAGCGGCTGCCCCTGCCGCACCGCCTGCCCCTGGTCGGCGTAGACGGCGAGCACCTGCCCGCCCACCTGCGCGCGGACCTGCGCCTCGCGCTCGGCGCTCAGCGTGCCCGAAAGCTGCGGCCCGGTGCGGATCTCCTGCACCTGCACCACCGCGAGCGCGTCGGGCGTCAGGTCGATCCCCTCGGGGGCCTTCTGCGGGGCGGCGTCGCCCTCCTTGCCGCACGCCGCCAGAGCCAGCAGGGCCGCCGCGGCCACCGCCGCGCGCCCGGTCGAACGTTCCCCTCTCATTGCGTTACCCCCGCTGCGTTGAAGGCCTGCGCCGCGCCCTGGTTCTGCTGCTGTTGCTGCTGCTGGTTCTGCTGCTGCTGTTGCTGGAGCTGCTGCTGGGCCTGCTGCGTGGCCGCCGCGCCCGCGGCGCCGACGGAGGTGTTCAGCGGCAGGTCCGGCAGGAGCGCCACGCGCACCTGCGCGATCTGCAGGTCGCGGGCGGCCTGCGCCCGGTTGGCCTGCGCCTGCTGCAGCAGGATGCGCGAGTCGGTGAGCTCGGTCTGCGTGCTGAGCCCCTCGCGGTAGCGGATCTCGGCGATCTGGTACGCGCGCGTGGCCTGCTCCACCGTCCCCGCGCTGGCCTGCCACTGCGAGCGCGCGGCGGCGAGCTGCTCCACCGCGGTGCGGGTGTCGAGCTCGGCCAGCTCGCGCGTCTGCTGCAGGGTGGCGCGCGCCTCGGCCACGGCGGCCTGCGCCACCAGCTCCTCGCCCTTGATGCGCCCGCCGGTGAAGATGGGGATCGACATCTGCGCGCCCACCGTCCAGTTGGTCACGAACTGGCCCAGCGACGTCGGGACGATGTCCTGCGGGTACGCCAGCTTGTTGTACTGGCTCACCAGGTTGACGGTGGGGAGGCGCTGCGCCCGCGTGACCCGCAGCTGCGCCTCCTGCGCGGTCACCGCCTCGGCCGCCTGGCGCACCGGGGCGCGGTTGGCGGTGGTGGTGTCGCCCAGCAGGTTGGGGTTGCTGGCGAAGCGCGCCACCGGCACCGGCGCCGCGTCGTTCAGCGGGGTGCTCAGGGTGACCGGCTGGTCGGGCGGCAGGTCCAGCAGCAGCTTGAGCCGCACGTAGGCCAGGTCGCGGTCGGCGCGGCGCTGGATCAGGGTCGGGCGCTGGTTGTCACGGGTGACCGTGGCGCGCAGCAGCTCGAACTCGGGCTGGTTCCCCACCTGCTTGGCGAGGGTGACCTGCCGCAGCGTCTCTTCGGCCTGCGCCAGCGTGGCCTCGGCGATGGAGACCAGCCGGTCGGCCAGGGCGGCGTTGTAGTACGCCTGCGCCACGTCCAGCACCAGCTGCGCGCGGGTGGAGGCCAGCTGGATCTCGGCGCGGCGGCGGCCGGCGGTGGCCGCGTCGACCTGCGCGGCGATGCGGCCGCCGGCGAACAGGTTCTGCGACAGGTTGAGCCCCAGCGACCAGGTGTTCTCGCGCCCGAACGGGAGCGAGCCCAGCGAGGAGAAGGGGCTGGAGTTGGTGGCGCAGTCCACCGCGTGCTCCAGCGAGTCCAGCCGCTGCTCGGTGGGAAGGCCGGGGTTGGGGGTGAACTTGCCGCAGTTGGTCGGCCCGGTGTTGGTCGTGTCGGCGGACGAGCCACCGGAGAGCGACGAGAACTGCGAGGCCAGGGCGCGGCTGTAGCCCGCCGTGCCG
>DASSME010000160.1:0-28468 GCA_035689035.1 Longimicrobium sp.
GAAAACCCGCACTACCTGACCGCGATCGAGCGCGTGGACGTGATCTACGTCGCCGGGATCGTGCAGCTGGTGGTGCACGCGCTGGCACAGGTGCTGTTCGCGCTCAACCGCGTGTACTTTCCCGGCGAGAAGCGGCTGGCCGAGTCGCTGCGGCGGTTGCCCGTCGCGCCGAGAGACGTGGCGGCGCGCGTGCAGGCGCTGGTCGCCCCGGGCACGTCGATGGACGCCGCGGTGCTTCGTGCACAGCGGGAGGAAGTCGCGGCGCTGGTTTCGGAGGTGCGGCACCTGGTCGAGCGGGATGCATCGCGACCAGCGGTGTGCTGAGCGAAGGGTCCGCGCCGATGCTTTTGGGCGCGGAGAAACCACGGCAACTTCCGGATGAACCGGGTGCGTTGAGCGGGGCGCTGAAACAACGTTCTTGCATCGGCGCCGCCGTGCGGCTCATCTTGCGGGCATTCCGCACGTCCACACCCCACCGGAGACCCCACCCATGATCCGCAGCATCGTCGCGATCGTCGTCGGTTTCGTCGCCATCGCCGTGCTCTCCATCGGAACGACCATGGCCCTGCACGCCGCCGGCATCATGCCGGGGCCGGCCGAGCCGCTCACCGATCCCGCGCTTCTGGCGCTGGCGCAGGCGTACGTGGCCGTTTTCGCGATCGCGGGGTGCTTTCTCACCGCGGCCCTGGCGCCCAACCGACCCATGCGGCACGCGCTGGTCCTGGGGGTGCTGGGGCTGGCCTTCAACCTGTTCAACGCGGTGAGCCGGCGCGGGCTCGAGCCCGACTGGTCGCTCGCGCTGGGGATCGTGCTGACCATGCCGTACGCGTGGATCGGCGGGAAGCTGCGCGAGATGCAGCTGGCGCGGCAAACACCGGGGCTGGCGAGCTGACCGGCGTCCACGGAATCGCGGGGAGACGGATGAAGGAGTGGCTGAAGCTGGGCGGCCTGGTGTTGCTGGCGGCGTGCGGCACCATGGCGCGCGGGAGCACGGTGCCGGCGCGGCTGGACGAGCCGTTTCGGCTCCCGAAGGGGCAGACGGCCTCCGTGGCGGGCGAACGGCTGACGGTGCGCTTCACCAACGTGGATTCGGACTCGCGCTGCGCGGTGGGGGTGCAGTGCGTCCGCGCGGGCGAGGCGCGGGTGCACTTCGAGCTGCGGCTGCCCGGCCGCGAGCCCGAGGACCTGATCCTGGCCACCGAGGGCGCGCGACCCCGCTACGCCACGTACGGTGTCTACGACCTGCACCTGGTGGCGCTGGAGCCGCCCCGGCGCACGAACGTGCCCCATCCGCGATACGTCGCCACGCTGCGGGTGGTTCGGCGCTGATCACGGTGGGGCGACCAGGAACGGCGAAGGCGCCGTGGCGAGCTGCCGCGGCGCCTTCGCGCGTCTGGGGATCGTGCCGGGCCGCCTACTCGATGCGGCGCAGCACGGCGTCGTACACCGCGCGGCCCAGGCGGTCGGAGAGGCCGCTCACCAGCTCGCGCGTGGTCTCGCGGCTGTTGGACTGGCCCTGCTCGGCGAAGAGGACGCGGTCGGTGAACGGCAGCTGCAGCGTATGCCAGTCGCCGGGGTAGGTGGCGTGGCGGAAGCGGGCGCTGGAGCGGGCGGTGACGGAGCCGTCCTCGAGCACCCGGCCCCAGCCGGCGGCGTCCACCACACGCCAGGTCACGCGCGCCCAGGTTTCCACCCGACCCTCGCGCACCGTGTAGGCGGTGTCGGCGCCGGCCTGCGTCCGGGCGGTGCGGCGCTGGGTCACCACGTCGCTTTCGCTGCGCCGCACACTGTCGATCTCCATCACCACCGCGAGGCGCGCGCCCAGCTGGCGGCCGATCTGCGCGCCCGTGGACGGGTCGAGCGGCTGCCGGCCAGCGCCGTGGCGGCGCGCCTCGCGGCCCGCGGCGACCGGGTCGACCACCTCGAGCCAGAGTGGCGAGCGGTTCCAGTGGTTCAGGGCCAGCTCGTCGTTCAGCTCGGCGAACAGGTCCTGCGGGAGGCTGTCGCGCACCGCGGCGCGCGCGGCCACGGGGAGGATGGCCACGCGCACGGTGCCGCGGCGCAGCGCCTCGCGCTGCAGGGCTTCGGCGCCGCCCGAGCCGTAGCCGCCGAGCGACATGGCCTGGGCGGCGCGTTCGTACGCCGCGCGGTAGCGGCCGGCGCTCATCTCGCCCTCCGCCCAGGCGTAGAGCGCGTCGTAGCGGGTGCGCACCAGGCGGTCGCGCGCGGCGGGGCTGGGGTCCCAGCGCTGCACGGCGCGGTCGAGCCACCCCACGGCGGCCGAGTAGTCGCGGCGGGCCACGGCGCCGGTGGCCTCGTTCACCGCCTGGTCCACGGCGCGGTCGAAGGTGGCGCGGCGGTGCTGGTCGTAGTCGGCCGGCGCGGAGAGCGGCACGCCCACGGCGCCCGCGTCGGCACGGAGGTCGTCCAGGCGCCGCAGCACGTCGGCGGCCTCGGCGTAGCGGCCGGCGGATTCGTATCCGCCCGCCTCGCCCAGGTACTGGTTGACGGCCTGGGCGCCGGCGTCCTGCAGCCGCGCGCGGGCGTCGGCCAGCGTGCGGTCCTTCTTGAGCGCGTCGATGTAGCGCTGGGCGGCGTCGGCGGGGCGGCCGCGCTGCTCCAGCTCCACCCCTTGCTCGTAGCGCTTGTTGGCCGAGGCGCAGCCGGCGGCCAGGATCGCCAGGGCCAGCACGGCCGCGCGGCGGAGGGATGAAGGGTGCGTCGTGGTCCGGCGCATGTTCGTCAGGAAGCTCGGGGAGGGTTTGTGGTCGCGGCCGGGTTCAGCGGCGCGCGGGATGGCGCGCGGCCCAGTGGTCGTACACGGCGCGGCCGATGCGGGCGATACCGCGCTCGGCGGGCACGGTGCCGCGGCGCGCCTCGCGGACGAAGACGGCGACGGCCAGGTGGGTGCCGTCGGGGAGCGTGACCAGCCCCACGTCGTCCACCACACCGGTCACACCCTCGAATTCGCCCGAGGTGCCGGTCTTGTGCGCGACCGGGGTGCCCGCCGGGAGCCGCGCCTTCAGCCGCGCGGGGTTGGAGGTCCGGGTCATCATCCGCAGCAGCTCGGCCGTGCCGCGGGGGCCCAGCGCCTCGCCCTGCTGGACGAGGACGAGCAGCCGCGCCGTCTCCAGCGGCGTGGCGGTGTCGCGCGGGTCGCGCAGGTAGGCGGCGAAGGCGCGGGCACGCACGTCGCGCGGCACGCGGTCGCCGAGCGAGTCGGCCACGGCGCGCGCCTCGCGGCCGGGGGCGCGGGGGACGCCGCGGACGTCGAGCGCGAGATCGCCCTCGCCGCGGTCCACGCGCACGCCGCGGATCCCCTTCTGCCGCAGGTCGCGGGTGACCGCCGCCGGGCCGCCCACCTGCCGCAGCAGCAGGTCCGCCGCCGTGTTGTCGCTCTCGGATACGGCGAAGCGGAGGAGCTCGCGAACCGTGTAGCGCGCGCCGCCGTTCGGGTGCCGGTCGGCGATGGGGCTGTGGCCGGGGCGCAGGTCCGCAGCGGTGACGGCCACCGGCGCGTCCAGCCGGAGCGCGCCCGCCTCGGCGCGGCGCAGGACCAGGAGGCCGAGCGGGAGCTTGAACACGCTCTGCATCGGGAACCCCTCGGCGCCGTTGAGCTGCACCGTCTGCCCCGTCTCCACGTGGATCGCCGCGATGCCCACGTGCCCGCCCGACTCCGCGGCGATGCGCGCCAGCTCACGCCGCAGCGCGGCGGTGGAGGTGTCCTGCGCGGCGGCGGCCAGGAGCAGGGAAGCGGCGGCGGTCAGCATGGGATGTGGCGGAGGGAGCACGTCGCTGCGCGGCGGAGCGTTGGGAAGCTACGGATCTCGCGGGCGCTGGGGCAAGGCGGCCCCGCACCGCGGGGCTCTCTCGCCGACCCCTTCTCCTCCCAAGCGGCGCCGGCCTGGTGGGGTGTGAACTCGGCGCGAGCGTCCGGGGCCGCACGGATGCACGTGTGAGAAGGGGTGCCGGCGGACCGGGAGCCGTTGGTGCGCCGAGCTTCACCCGGGTGACGAGGCCGATGGGGCGTAAGCCCAGTCACCACATCGATTTTGCGTGAGGGATGCGCGCCCGGAGGGCCGGGAACGCGGCGGGCCGCCCGACCCGATCCCTCGCACTCGGGGAAATCCGGGCGGCCCGCCGCGGGCCCGGCGCGGTTGGGCACGGTGGTATCGTGCCCTACCGCGCGCGCAGCCCGGTTGCGCGTCTCGGCGCGCAACACGCCCAAACCCGCCGTCGTCCGTCCCTTTCGAGAGGTGGATGGAGCATCGGGCAGTGATCTTGCCCGCCGGGTTATCTTCCCGAAACTCAACCATCAACAGACCCGCGGCAGTGAGAGCGAGCGATGGCCGGCGAGAGCGGCGTGCAGGTTCAGCGCAACGAGGGCGAGGAGCAGTTCGAGGCGATGGTCGGCGGCGACAAGGCGGTGCTCACCTATGCCGAGCAGAACGGCAAGCTCTACCTGCTGCACACCGAGGTCCCCGAGGCGATGGAGGGGCACGGCATCGGCAGCGCGCTGGTGAAGCGTGCCATGGAGTACGCCCGTGAGACGGACGTGAAGGTGGTGCCGTTCTGCCCCTTCGCCCGCGCCTGGCTGAACCGGCACCCCGACTATGCCGGGATGGTGGCGTCGGAGTGACGCGGCGTCACGGCGCGGCCTGCAGCGCTTCCCACGCGGCGCGGGTGATGCGCCACACGCGGTGCGGGATGTCGCGGAAGACGGTGTCCTTCCACACGGTCATCCCGTTGGTCTGCGCCACGCGCGCCGAGCGCACGTTGTCGGCGTGGATCAGCGAGACCAGGTGCGGGACGGCGAGGGTGCGAAACGCCCAGTCGCGGGTGCCGCGCGCGGCCTCGGCGGCGTAGCCGCGGCCCCAGTACTGCTCGCCGATGGCGTAGGCCACTTCGACTTCGTCCGCGCCGTCCACCGGCTGCATGATCAGCCCGCAGCGACCCACGAAGGTGCCGTCGTCCTTGCGCTCCACCGCCCACTGGCCCCAGCCGTGGCGCCGGAAGTGGTCGTCCCAGCGGGCGCGCTGCTCGCTCACGAACTGCTCCAGCGGGGGCGGATACGGCCCCAGGAAGCGGCGGAACTCGGGGTTCAGCACCCACCCGTGCAGCACCGCCAGGTCGCCGTCGGTCAGCGGCCGCAGGCGCAGCCGCGCCGTCTCGAACACCGTCATCGCGCCCGCCCCTCCGCGCTCCGGGTGGTCCACGTCGCCCACGGACGATGGTAACGCGTTTCCATCCCACGTGCACGGGTCGTCTCTCCCGCTTAGCGACTGCGGCGATCCACCACCGTTCTCACCCGTCCCGCTGAACCGATCATCCCGATGGCGACCGACGACGAAATTGCATTCCCGCGGCTGAGCGAGCGGCAGATCCAGTCGCTGCGGCCGCTGGGGCGTACGCGCGCGGTCCGCGCGGGCGAGTACCTGTGGCGCGCGGGGACGCGGGGGATGGCGTTCTCCGTGATCCTTTCCGGCCGCGTGGAGATCGTGGACCCCACCGGCGACGCGCCGCGGCGGGTGACCATCCACGAGCCGGGCGAGTTCACCGGCGACGTGGACGTGCTGACCGGCCGCGCCGCGCTGGTGGACGGCGTGGTGATCGAGGACGGCGAGGTGCTGGAGCTGGACGCTGGCCAGATCCGCCGCGCCGTGGGCGAGCTCCCCGAGGTGAGCGAGGTGCTGCTGCGCGCGTTCCTGATGCGGCGCACGCTCCTGCTGGGGCAGGGCTACCAGGGGATCAGGGTGATCGGCTCGCGCTACAGCCCCGAGGCGCACCACCTGCGCGAGTTCTGCAGCCGCAACGGCATCCCCTACACCTGGCTGGACCTGGAGGACGATCCCCACGCCGAGGCGCTGCTGCGCACCTTCGGCGTGGGGCCCGACCAGACGCCGATCGTGATCGGGCGCGACGGGAAGTGGGTGAGCAACCCGTCGGTGGCGGACCTGGCGCGCTACATGGGGCTCAGCGCCCACATCGACGCCGGGGACGTCTACGACCTGGTGGTGGTGGGCGCCGGGCCCGCGGGGCTGGCGGCGTCGGTGTACGCCAGCAGCGAGGGGCTGCGCACGCTCACGCTCGACAACGTGGCGCCCGGCGGGCAGGCCGGCACCAGCTCGCGCATCGAGAACTACCTGGGCTTTCCCACCGGGATCTCGGGCGACGACCTGGCGCGCCGGGCGATGCTGCAGGCGCAGAAGTTCGGCGCGCAGATCTCCGTTCCCGGCCACGCGGTGTCGCTGGGGATGGAGGGCGGGATGCGGCTGGTGAAGCTGGACGACGGCACGCGCATCACCACGCGCTGCGTGCTGGTGGCCAGCGGCGCCGAGTACCGCTCGCTGGACGTGCCCGGGCTGAAGGAGCTGGAAGGGGCGGGCGTGTACTACGCCGCCACCGAGATGGAGGCGCGGCTGTGCGGCGGCGACGAGGTGGTGATCGTGGGCGGCGGCAACTCGGCGGGTCAGGCGGCGATGTACCTGTCGCGCTTCGCCCGCGCGGTGCACGTGGTGATCCGCGGCGACGACCTGGGGAAGAGCATGTCGCGCTACCTGGTGGACCGCATCGAGCGCGCGGCCAACGTCCGCGTGCACCCCAGCACCACCGTGGCGGCCGTGCGGGGCGATGCGTCGCTGCACGGCGTGACCCTGCGCGACCACGCGAGCGGCGGCGAGACCTTCGTCCCCACCCGCGCGCTCTTCCTGTTCATCGGCGCCAGGCCGCGCACCGAGTGGCTGAAGGAGTGCGTGGAGCTGGACCGCTCGGGCTTCGTGGTGACCGGCGACGCGCTGGCGCCCGCCCTGCGCGAGACCGACGTCTGGAAGCCGCTCCGCCGCGCGCCGTTCTTCCTGGAAACCAGCCTCCCCGGCGTGTTCGCCGCCGGCGACGCGCGCAGCGGCTCGGTCAAGCGCGTCGCCAGCGCCGTGGGCGAGGGCTCCATGGCCGTCAGCTTCGTCCACGCCCACATCGGCGCGCCGGCGTGATCATCGTCACGTTGTACCGTGGAAGAGCACGCTTGGAGGGATGAACATGGTCGAAGATCGCAGGCGCATCGCGCTGGTCACCGGCGGCAACCGCGGGATCGGGCTGGAGACGTGCCGGCAGCTCGCGCGGCGTGGGTACCGTGTGGTCCTGGGCGCGCGCGACCTGGCGCGGGGCGAGGCGGCGGCGCGCGGGCTGGCGTCCGAGGGCGAGGTGGCGGCGCGGCGGGTGGACGTGACGGACTTCGCCGGGCTGCAGGCGCTGGCCGCCGAGCTGGAGCGCGAGGGCGGCGGCGTGGACGTGCTGGTGAACAACGCCGCGGTGCTGCTGGACGAGGAGGTCAACGTGCTTGACGTGGACATCGGCACGGCACGTGAGACGTTCGAGACCAACCTGCTGGGCGCGCTCGCCGCCTGCCGCGCGTTCGTGCCGGGGATGATCGCGCGGCGCTACGGGCGGGTGGTGAACGTGTCGTCGGGCGCGGGGCAGCTGGTGGGGATGGAGGGGTACGCGCCGGCGTATTCGATGAGCAAGGCGGCGCTGAACGCGCTGACGCGGCAGGTGGCGTCGGCCGGGCGCGGGCGCAACGTGCTGGTGAACAGCGTGGACCCCGGCTGGGTGCGCACCGACATGGGCGGGAGCGGCGCCCCGCGCTCGGTGCAGCAGGGCGCCGACACGGTGGTCTGGCTCGCCACGCTGCCGGACGGCGGCCCCACCGGCGGCTTCTTCCACGACCGCCGGCCGATCGAGTGGTAGCCGGCCGGTTCGCCCGTGGCCGTCCTGGCGGCGGCGCCTGCGGCGCGGCTCGGGGCGTGGCGTCGCTCAGCGGCGGAGGATGGCCTCGAGCGCGGGGTCGCGCCCGGCGAAGTAGTCGCGCGAGGTCATCCCCACGCGCACGGTGGGCGTGACGCGGTCGGCGTGCAGCTCCAGGGCGGTGTAGGGGCTGCGCGGGTGCGCTTTGCGCAACGCGTAGCTGTGCACGCGGTCGGCGAAGTGGAGCGTGAGCTTCGAGTTGGGCATCCGCAGGTTCCCTCCCTCGGCCCAGAAGTCGTCCAGGCTTTCGCCCGCCGGCTCGCCCACGATGGCGGCGCGCGCCCACTCGCGCAGCTGCGCCACCGGCGTGAGGCCGGCCGAGAAGGTGGCGCGGCCGGTGATCACGTACAGCTCGAGCTTACGCTTGCGCGCCACGTCCGCCAGCCGCCGCATGAAGGGCTGCGCGATCTCGAGGTTGCCGCCGGTGTTGAACCGCTCGTCCACCACCACCTTCTCCACCGGCTGCGACGACAGCAGGCCCATCACCCGCTCGGTGAACGCCGCCATCGGCTCGCTCTCCATCTGCACCGCGCGGTTGTGCTGGATGTAGAGCGTGCGGTCGCCCGCCAGGTAGCGCAGCCAGTACGGGTGCAGCGGGTCGCGCAGGTACAGCGGCAGCGCCGCGGTGTCGGCCGGCAGCGCGCTGAGCCAGGGCCCCTGCGCGCCGGGGTGCAGCGGCGACACGTCCCACCACGCCTCCACCGGCTGGTCCGAGACGCGCAGCGGCAGCGGCTCCAGCGCCTGCTCGCCGCGCCGCCCGTCACGCCCCACGAAGCTCACCACCGGCGCCGCCCCGCGCGGGCAGACGTGCAGGCCGGCGAGCACTTCCGGGCTGGTCATGGTGTAGCCGCTGATGTAGCTGGCCCACGACTCGTTCGCGGCATACAGCGGCCGCACCGCGCGCCGCACCTCGTCCACCGACCGCCCGCAGATCCGCAGCACGCGCGCGCCCAGCAGTGCCTCGTAGCCGGGCCGGGCGCGCACCACGAACAGCCCGTCGTCGAACCACCAGACGCGCACGGGCAGGCGGCGCAGCTCGCCGCGGTTGCGCAGCAGGTACAGCCGCGTGTGCGCGTTCCCGGCAAACGCCACCGCGCGCGCCAGCCCCACGATCATCTCCTCGTCCGTCTTCACCGTCGCCGAGTCGGCCAGCGCGGCCACGGCGTTCCGGAACCGCGCCCGCGCCGCGTCGCTGAAGCTGCGGTCGCGCGGGAGGAACGAGTCCACCGCGAAGCGGAGGTCCGCTCGCCATAGGTCCGGCGTCATCGGCTGGCGTTGCGCGGCGGCCGTGGAGGTGCACGTGACGGTGAGCAGCAACGGCAGGAGCAGGGGGCGGCGCGGCATCGGCTTCGTTTCGGCGGGACATGGTGGCGGCGAAGATGTGGATACGCCTCCGATGCGGCTGGAGCGCCAATGGTTTGGACCACCTCGCGCGGGGTTGTGGCCGGCGGTCCTGAGGTGGCGTGTTGTGGACGCTGTTGACGGCTGAGGGAACTCGCCTATCTTTGCGCGGCAGCGATGCTCACTCCATTCACCTGCGGCCGCCGGCTCCATGCATTCGGAAGTGTTCGTACGGTTCACGGACGAGATCCGGATCGAGCACCTGACGAGCGGTCTGCCGGCGGCGTCCGATCCACGCGCGGTGCTGGCTGAAACCTACCTCCACGAAGACCCGGAGGTTCTTTTATCGTCGGTGTATGCTCGCTCCGAAGCGCACTTCGGGTACATCATCTTCAAAGATGACCGTCGCTCCATCCGTCTGCTCGTGGAAGGGCGTACCAACAAGGGAGACATCCAAGACCTGGTGCGCCGGTCCGAACGTCTGGCCGACGGGTTCATCAACTCGGGACGGAGTCACGGTTACCGGCTCGACTGCGCGTTGATCAGCTTGTATGCAGGCTTTCACCCGATCACCACGGGGAGGTACCGTACGTTCGGACAGCAGTTGCTGAATCGGTTTGCCGATACGATCTTTGGAGACGTGGTGGTCGGTTTGTTCACCTGGGTTCTTACCGGTGTGCTCACCGGCCAGTGGGTGGCGGGAGCGGTGGTCGGCACCGCATCCATCTTCTGCTTCTTCGCGTGGCTTGCGATTGAGATTCGCAGAGGGCGTCATGAATTCGAATACGAGCAATTCTGAAGAGCAGTTCTACACGCGTCTGGGACAGCTCCTCGCCCAGCGCCACCCGCAACTCGCCGTTCGGCCGCCGACATCGGCGGAGTACTACGAGGGACCTACGCCCGATCTGGTGGTGTCGAATACTCGCACTGGGGCCGCCCTCGGGATGGAGTTGCGGGTCGGCCGCCAGGCAGAGTACATCCCCCTCGGCCTGCTGCCGCACGTGCGCGCGGTGCGCAAGCGCTTTCGCTCGGGGCTGCCGCGGCCGGGCGACGTGGTGGTGGTCACCACCGGGCTTATTCCGAGGCAGGTCACGGAGGTGTTCGACAAGGACGGGATCGAGTACCACCAGGTCTCTTCGCCCGAAGAAGCGGTGGAGCGGCTGGATCCGCGGCTCCAGCAGTTGTAACCATCCGTCGGCCGGTGACGGCGGTTCGAAAGAGAAGCGGCCCCGCTCCGAAGCCGGAGCGGGGCCGCCGTGCATCGGCCGAAGACGCGGGTCAGACCGCCGCGGGGACGGCTTCCTCCTCGGTCACGGCCTCGGGTGCCAGGGTGTCCATGAAGGAGCTGACGGAGAAGACGGCGTTCCCGGCGCCGGCCACGCCGTAGCCCGGGGGCGGCTTCAGGCCGTGCTTCTCCAGCGTCTCGCGGTACACCTCCAGCAGCCGGATGTGGTACTCCAGCGGCGCGCCCTCGGGGTTGTCCCTGCCCAGCGGCGTGGCCGGCTCGGGGCACCAGGTGGTGAAGCGCGGAGTCACGCCGCGGCTCATGAAGTGGTTCAGCCCCTCGGCGGTCGACGCGATCGCCTCGTCCACGGTCGCGAAGCCGAACGGCCTGGCCATCTCCACCCCGGCCACGAAGTTGGGGATCACGTAGCGCGCGCCGAACACCTCCGCCGCGTCGAAGATGCGCCGGTGCCACTCCTCGCGGCCCACGTAGCGCTCCTTTCCGGGGCAGATGATCTCGAACAGGCGCTTGTCCCACACCTCGTAGTTGGGGTGGTAGATCTTGATCCCGTAGTCCTTGTAGCGCTGCACCTCTTCCCTGGGCAGCGCCTGGGCGACGACCTTGCCGATCCAGCGGTTGGGGAAGCGCTCCTCGATCGCCTGCGCGTAGCGGCCGTAGAAGTCCGCCTCCTCCAGCCCGTCCACCTTGCTGGTGACCGAGCCGCCGGTGAGCGTGTAGGCCTTGCTGGCCCGGGCCGTGTCGTAGCGGTCGATGATCTCCAGCGCCTCGAGCACGTCGGCCACGGGCTTCACGCCGGTGTAGGGGCGGCCTTCCTGCTTGTGCTGGCGCCAGTTGTGGTTGATGTCGCAGTACTGGCACTCTTCCTTGGCGCCGAAGTACTGGCACAGCCGCAGCACGGTAAGGTAGATCAGGTACCCCCACTGGATGGTGGGCGCCGTCTCCATCACCGTCTTCCCGTTGGCCAGCGTGTGCCGGTAGTACTCGGGCATCGGCGGCAGCCCCACGTCGGCCACCACGCGCCCCTCCAGCGACAGCCGCAGAGCGCCGCTCTCGTCGCGCGCCACGAGGTACGGGCTGTCGGGGTTCACGCGTACGGAGACGATGGTGCGCCGCAGCTCGTACGGGCCGCCGGTGAGCGCGATCTCCTCGGGGGGGCGGCGCCTGGCCGCCTCGCCGAGCTGCGCCAGCGGCTTCTGGTCGAACGAGAAGATGAAGTACGACTTGGGCTTGACCTCGCCGTCCAGGTTGTCGGTGAGGGCCGTGTCGCTGAACGCGATGCCGGTGCGCAGGAGGTCTTCCTTGAGCACGGCTTCGCGGGGGATGTGCGGAAAGCGGGCGATCAGCCCTTCGACGAGGGCGGTACGTGTCTGATCCAAGGCGTCCTTCCGGGTTGTACGGGGCGCCGTGAATCTATCGAAAACACAAGGGTTTGGAAACCGGGCGGGGGAGGGACGAGCGAGGAAAGGTCGAGCCGGATCGGCTCGCGAAACGACTGCGGGGCTCTCGCATCGGTGGCGCATCGCCGCAGGTCAGTCGTTCGCGCGAATACGGCGCACCGGCGGAAACTCCACGTCCAGGTAGATCTCGCTCACCGGCATTTCACAATCCAGGGATTCGATCCGGAGGTGGCCTTCGGGATCGTTGATCGCGGTGAAGACCCACTGCTCTCCCTGCCGAAGAAACTTTTCGATCCGCACGTGATCCTGGGACACCAGGATGTATTCACGCAGAGAGGGGAGCAGCGCATAATGCTCGAATTTTTCACCCCGGTCGTACGCCTCGGTGGAGGGGGACAACACCTCGAAGATCACGACCGGGTTGAGCAGGGTATCGCGATGCGAGTCTTCCACTTCCTGCGCTCCGCAGATCGCCATCACATCGGCGTACGTGTACATCCCCGGTTGGCTTACCTTGAGGCGAACTCCTTCGAAGAATGCCCGGCATGGGCCACCGCGCAGACGGTTCCTCAACTCGCCGAAGATGTTGCCCGCAATGACGTAATGCGGAATGCTCCCCCCCGTCATCGCGTAGATCCGCCCGTTCACGAACTCACTCTTGTGATCCGACGCCCGTTCAAGCGCGAGATACTCGTCGGCCGTGTACAGCCGGTCAGCGCGAGACGACATGATCATCCGGGTGATGGGAGGGAGCGCATCCCGTGATGCGCGAATGGCACCAAGATGCATCGGATCGCGGGGAGACACCAGCGATGCAGGGTCAGCGTAAGACGCTCATCGGGTGATCACCGCACCTTCCCGAGATACTCCTTCTGGAACCGCCAGTCCGCCGCCGCCTCGGCCGGGCTTCCGAGCATCCGCGCGCCGCCGTCGCGGAGCCAGACGATGGAGTCGGCCAGGGCCAGGACCTGGGGGATCTCGTGGCCGGTGAGGACGATGGCGCAGCCGCCGGCGGCCAGCTCGCGCAGGATGGCGTGCACTTCCTCGGCGTCCCCGGGGTCGATGCCGCGCAGGGGCTCGTCCAGCAGCAGGCAGGCGGGGCGGCGGAGGAGGGCGACGGCGAGCTGCGCGCGCCGCCGCTCGCCGCCCGAGAAGGCGGCGCAGCGCACGCGTTCCAGCTCCGCCATCCGCAGCCGCGTCAGCACCGCGGCACGGTCCGCCCGGCCGAAGCGCGCCTCCACCGCGTCCAGGTGCTGGCCGAGCGTGAACGGCGGCGACAGGATCGAACGGTCCACGGGGAGGAAGAACAGCCCGTCGCGGGCGAGCGCCGCCGGGTCGGGGCGCCGGGAGCGGATGCCGCGGTACTCGACCATCCCCGCGTCCGGCGCCATCCACCCCGCCGCGATCTTGAGCAGCGTGGACTTGCCCGCGCCGTTGCGGCCCACGAGCGCCGTCACCCGGCCGGCGGCGGCCTCGAAATAGGCGGACGCCAGCACGCTTCGGCCGCCGTAGCGCTTGGCGATCGAGTCGGCGCGCAGCAGCACGCTCACAGCACCACCGCCATCACCAGCTCCGCCGCGGCGACGGGCGCGAGGAGCGTCGCCAGCTGGCGCGCGCGGCTATGGCCCAGGCAAAGCAGGAAGGTGTCTTCGTTGCGCTTTCGCGCCCAGACGGTGCCGGCCACGGCTACGATCGCGATCACGACCAGCGCCGCGACCGGGTTCAGCCGCAGAGGGTTTGCGGGCGGGAGGCCGACGGCCGCCGCGGCGGCGCCGATCCCGGCGGTGGCGGCGCCGCGCACGAACAGCCAGGTGAGCAGCGAGCGCAGCACCATCCACCGCGTGAAGTGCGGGACGACGAGGGGGAGCCGGATGGACCGGAGAATGACGGTGGGTCGGGGCATTGGGGCGCGAAGCGGGAGGGACACCGGTATCGAGGTCTGGACAGTGTACGGAAACCCGAGGCACGAGGCTCCGGTGGGGCGATGAGGCTTCCGTTAAGCCGGACTGTGCTCTGCGCTGGCGCATCCGTTGCGCTGGTCGCGGAGCGGATTCATTCACCCCATTGCACGAGGAGACCGAGTGAGCGACGCCGGCCTGTTTTCGCCCCTGAAGCTGCGTTCCGTCACCCTGCGCAACCGCGTGGGCGTCAGCCCCATGTGCCAGTATTCCAGCGTGGACGGCTTCGCCAACGACTGGCACGATCTGCACCTGGGGAGCCGCGCGGTGGGTGGCGCCGGGATCGTGATCACCGAGGCCACGGCGGTCACGGCGGACGGGCGCATCTCGCCGGCGGACCTGGGGATCTGGAAGGACGAGCACGTCGAAGGCCTCGCCCGGTGCGTGCGGCTGATCGAGGCGAACGGCGCGGTGGCCGGCATCCAGCTGGCGCACGCGGGGCGCAAGGCCTCCACCGCGCCGCCGTGGGAGGGCGGGCACGCGGTGGCGCCGGAGGACGGCGGGTGGCGGCCGCTCTGGGCACCCAGCGCCGTCGCCTTCGGATCGCGCAGCCCGGTTCCGGATGCGCTCTCGATCGACGGGATCCGTGCCGTGGTGCGCGCCTTCGCCGACGGGGCGCGTCGGGCGCTGGAGGCGGGGTTCCGCGTCGCCGAGCTTCACGCGGCGCACGGCTACCTCCTGCACCAGTTCCTGTCGCCGCTCAGCAACCAGCGCACGGACGAGTACGGCGGCGCCTTCGAGAACCGCGTCCGCATCGTGCTGGAGACGACCGACGCGGTGCGCGGCGCCTGGCCCGACGCGCTGCCGCTGTTCGCGCGCATCTCCGCCACCGACTGGATCGACGGCGGATGGGACCTGGAGCAGTCCGTCGAGCTTGCGCGGCTGCTGAAGGACCGCGGCGTGGACCTGGTGGACTGCTCGTCCGGCGGCGTCGCTCCCGGCGCGCAGATCCCCGTCGGGCCGGCGTACCAGACGCCGTTCGCGGCCGAGATCCGGGCGCGCGCCGGCATCGCCACGGCGGCGGTGGGGCTGATCACCGAGCCCGAGCAGGCGGACGCCATCATCCGCGGCGGGGAGGCGGACGTGGTGCTGCTCGCCCGCGCCGTGCTGCGCGACCCGTACTGGGCGCTGCACGCGGCCAAGCGGCTGGGCGCGGAGATCCGCTGGCCGGTGCAGTACCTGCGCGCGGTGGATTGATCCTCCGCCGTCCACTCGGAACCGTGCGGCCGGCGTGCTACATTGCGCGCCTGGCGCGCACCGGCGGCTGAAGCCGCAGCAACGACGACGAAAAGCCTTGCAAACCGCGCAAGGCTTCAACTGCGCCGGGGCGGGGCATCTTCCGCGCACCGGAACCCAGGGATGATCCGCGGCCGGTAGTGCGCGAAGGTGGACTTCGTGTGGTTGTTGCAGCGATGCAGCGATTTCAATCGCCCTTCTCACCCGGCTCCCGCGGTCGCCGGGACCCTCTTCCCGAATCCACCTCATGCAGCGCCTGATCGATCTGAGCCACACGGTGGAGCACGGGATGGTGACGCTGAAGGGCTACCCCGTGCCGATCATCTGCGACTTCCTGAGCCGCGAGGCGTCGCGGGCGGTGTACGCGCCGGGGACGGAATTCCACATCGGCCGGATCGACATGATCGCGAACACCGGCACCTACGTGGACAGTCCGTTCCACCGCTACGCCGACGGCAAGGACCTTTCCGAGCTGCCGCTGGAGTCGCTGGCCAACCTCGACGCGGTGGTGGTCCGCGCGACGGAGCGCGCCGGCCGCGCCATCGACGCGGACGTGTTCACCGGCGTGGAGGTGCGCGGCCGGGCGGTGCTCGTCCACACCGGCCACGCGGCGCACTGGGGCACGGACGCGTACTTCGAGCGCCACCCGTACCTCACCCGCGCGGCGGCGGAGCACCTGCGCGACTCCGGGGCCGTCTTCGTGGGCATCGACACGCTCAACATCGACGACACGGACGACGGCACGCGCCCGGTGCACAGCACGCTGCTGCGCGCCGACATCCCGATCTGCGAGCACATGCGCGGGCTCGAACTGGTGCCGGACGGCGGCTTCCGCTTCTTCGCGGTGCCGGTGAAGGTGAAGGCGTTCGGCACCTTCCCGGTGCGCGCCTTCGCCCTGCTGGAGTGATCCCGCCGCGGGCCAGGGCTCGCCGAACCGCGTGGACACGGAGCAACGGAGAGCACGGAGGCCACGGAGAACTGCGGGGTTCTCCGTGGCCTCCGTGTTCTTCCGTGGCTCCGTGTTCATGACGGCGGAATTTGGGCCTGACCGGCGCTCGCCATCCGCGCGATCCTCCGGACGGTTCGGTGCGGCGGACTCGCTGGTCCCCGTCTAGCAGGAGATCGTGCTGGTGCCGCTGCGCTGGGCCGTTCGCGGCGGGCGCTACGACGGGCGCGTGGTCGACGTGCCGTTGGCGCGGGCGTTCGCCGGCGCGTGCAAGGCGTGCGGCGGCTTCTTCCGCGGCTCGTCGGCGCGCGCGGATTCGGGGCGCACGGTGCTGCGCGGCTGGCCGGCGGAGCGCTTTCCGCTGCGGGTGGCGTTCGACCGCGAGTGGAACGGCGAGAAGGTGACCGCGGGCGACTCGGTGTCGTTCTGGCGCGAGGCCGCGGAGCTGGAGGAGACGTTCGGCGCCGACGTCTTTCGCCCCGCCCGCTTCCCCGACGCGGTGCCGACGGGCGACGGCGGCCCCGAAGACGTGATCCTGGTCTGGTTCGACCCGGCGATGCACGGGATCGCCGGGCTGGGGACGGCGGTGTCGGACGGCGACGACATCGAGTACGGCGACCTGCGGCTGAACCGCGCGGCGCTGCGCGAGAGCGAGACGTACCCCGGCCTGGTGGCGCACGAGCTGATGCACACGCTGGGCTTCGGCCACACCTGCGCGTGGCGGTCGGTGGTGGCCGACGTGCGCCGCTGCCCCCAGCTGCGCGCGCCGATGCCGACCGAGGAGGACGTGGCGTACGTGCAGCTCGCCGCCGCCATCCGCGCGCTGCAGCGCGAGCACCGCGGCCGCTGGGGCGTCGAGGCCGCGCTCGCCGCGATCGGGGCGAACCGCGACCCGAGCCTGGCCGCGCGGTAGACAGGATTCACAGGGTCCGGGGACCGGCGGCTGCGGGTGCGCGCTTCGTCGCGCGCGTTGGTCCAATCCCTCCCGCCCGATTTGGATCATCCGGGGCGTTCCGGGCCGTTGCCGGGGCGTGTATACTCCCGGCACCACGTCCGCACTCCCGCTCGCACCATCTGCCGCGAGGTTCCACCCGATGACCACCACCGCCGCACCCGTGATGGAGCGCCCCGGCGCCGGCGAGCACGCCGATTACTACGCGAAGTACACCTCCCTTGTCCCGGACGGCGACCTGCTGGAGCTGATGGAGCGCCAGGCGGACGAGTTCGCCGGCTTCCTGCGCGGCATCCCCGCGCATCTGCACGACCACCGCTACGCCGAGGGGAAGTGGAGCATCAAGGAGGTGGTCGGGCACATCTCCGACGCCGAGCGCGTCTTCAGCTACCGCGCGATGCGGTTTTCGCGCGGTGACGCCACGCCGCTGGCCAGCTTCGACGAGAACGCGTACGTGGCCAACGCCCGCTTCGCCGAGCAGGACTTCGCGTACCTGGTCGACGACTGGGTGGCCGTGCGCCGCGCCACCCTTTCGCTGCTGCGCGGCCTGAACGCCGAAGAGGCGGCGCGCCGCGGCACCGCCAGCGGGTGGGAGGTCTCGGTGCGGGCGCTGGCGTGGATCATGGCCGGCCACGTGATCCACCACACCGGCATCCTGCGCGAGCGCTACCTGGGCGTGGCCTGACGCAGAACAACGTGGATCGCCCGCGCCGGATCTGGTTCCGGCGCGGGCGTTTCTCTATTGTAGCGGAATCGACCCGCCGGTCGTGCCGGTCCATCCCGATCCCCATCCTCCGGATCCCGCCGATGACGCACGCCGAGCACCGCCGTCCCGAGACGCACGAGTACTTCATGGGGATCGCGCTGGCGGTGCGGCGGCGGGCGGACTGCACCGGCAACCGCGTGGGCGCGGTGATCGTGAAGGACCGGCACATCGTCTCCACCGGGTACAACGGCACGCCGGCCAACATGCCCAACTGCAGCGAGGGCGGGTGCCACCGCTGCGCCCACCGCGACCAGTACCCCAGCGGCACCGGCTACGACCTGTGCATCTGCGTGCACGCCGAGCAGAACGCGCTGCTGGCCGCGGCGCGCTTCGGGATCGCGGTGGAGGGAAGCGCGCTGTACACCACCATGCGCCCTTGCTTCGGCTGCACCAAGGAACTGCTGCAGGCGCGGGTGGACGCCGTCTACTTCCTGCACGACTGGGTGCACCCCGACCCGCACTACCAGGCCGAGTACGAGCGCCTGCAGTCCCGCTTCTCCGGCGGCATCCGCCACCTGGAGATGGAGGACCCGGACGCGGAGTGGGCCATCACCACGAAGCGGGCGTCCGCCGGGCGGCCGGACGAGATCGGGCATGGGGTCGTATAGGAATACGCAGGTGGTTGCCGCCGAGGCCGTTTTGTTGTCGAATGGGAGCGAAAAGCCTGAATCGCTCGCGAAAATAGCACGGTTTGTTTACGATGTACGCCTTCCGTCAGCCCATCTAGACTGGAGCGCGTTTGTTCGTGAGCACACCACATGTCTTCCAGAAGACTTCGCCCTGGACCAACCAGACGCTTCGCCTGTATCACGGGACGATCCATTCGTATGCTGCGTCGATCACGGGCTCGGGGGTGCGGATCGCGATGGGAAACACGGGAACGGATTTCGGCCCTGGTTTCTACACGACGACGCTCGACCGCCAGGCGCGCTCATGGGCGTGGCAACTCGCCACCCGTGCGGGTGGCGCGCCCACCGTCATCTACGCCGACGTCAGCCGGGACGCGATCGCCGCGCTTGACTCTCTCGTATTCGTGCGTGGAGATTTCGACGCGGACGATTACTGGAGTCTTGTGACTCACTGCAGGCGCGGCGGCACGGATCACGCCCGGAGTGGTCCCCAACGTTCGTTCGACGTGGTTGCCGGGCCGGTTGCGGCAACCTGGACCCAGCGCGGAATGCTGGCGGGCGCGGACCAGATCAGCTTCCACACCTCCGCTGCTGAAGCACTGTTGAACTCGGTCTCCTGGAGAGTCCTGCGATGATCGCCGAAGCTCACGAGTCGTTCTGGGCCGCGGTCCGGGAATGCCTGATCGAGTTCCACGGCAGCGCCGAACTGGATGCGGTGCGGAAGGTCGCCGAGTTTCGGTCGCGGCTGGAGCAGGCTCCGCCGGGCGTTTCGCTGGATATGATCTATCACGCGGAGCCGTTCGACGTGGCCTGTGACATCGCGCACGAGCAACTCGATTGCGGACGGTTCGGCGACGAGTATCTCGCTCTCCTGCAGAGAACGTACAGACAGTCGGCCCGCCCGCCGATCGCCCGGCCGGCACCCTCCGACTACCGTCCTGCCGTGGGAGGGATCGGCTGACCTAACCAGCTCGCCGGTTGGCGAGGGCTCAACCTCGGATGGCAGGGCGATCTGGCGCGGCGCCGCTGAACAGATTCAGCGTGATCGAGATGAGCGGGACCGCGACTCGTCTTGACGGGCACTTGCTCTGGGTGTTGAGGAACCGGCTCGCGAACATCGCGGGCCGGTTGTAGTTTGGCCCTCCTTCAATCCGATCGACCGGAACCGATTGACCCGTACGCGAGCCGAGCGCGTGTTCAACAAGATCCTGATCGCCAACCGCGGCGAGATCGCCCTGCGCGTGATCCGCGCGGCGCACGAGCTGGGAGTGCGGGCCGTGGCCGTGTACAGCGAGCCCGACCGCCTGTCGCCGCACGTCCTGGCCGCCGACGAGGCGTACTGCATCGGGCCGGCACCCAGCGCGCAGAGCTACCTGCGCGGCGACGCGCTGATCGAGGTGGCGAAGAAGTGCGGCGCCGAGGCGATCCACCCCGGCTACGGCTTTCTCTCCGAGCGCGCGCCCTTCATCCAGGCGGTGCGCGACGCCGGCCTCGTCTTCATCGGCCCGTCTCCCGACGCGGTGACGGCGATGGGCGACAAGACGGCGGCGCGCTCGCGGATGATCGACGCGGGCGTCCCGGTCGTCCCCGGCACCAAGGAGGCGCTGGCGGACAGCGCAGAGGCACGGCGGGTGGCGGGGGAGATCGGCTATCCCGTGCTCCTGAAGGCGGCGGCGGGCGGCGGCGGCAAGGGGATGCGCGTCGTCCAGAGTGAGGACGAGATCGAGCGCGCCTTCGACGCCGCCGGGAACGAGGCGCAGGCCGCGTTCGGCGACCGCTCGGTGTACATCGAGAAGTACCTCGAGGGGCCGCGCCACATCGAGATCCAGCTGCTGGCCGACCGGCACGGCACCACGCTGCACCTGGGCGAGCGCGAGTGCTCCATCCAGCGCCGCCACCAGAAGCTGATCGAGGAAGCCCCCTCCGCCGTCCTCACCCCCGACGAGCGCTCGGCGATGGGGCAGATGGCGGTGGCCGCGGCGCGCGCGGTCAACTACGAGGGCGCGGGGACGGTGGAGTGCCTGTACCAGAACGGCGAGTTCTACTTCCTGGAGATGAACACGCGCATCCAGGTGGAGCACCCGGTCACCGAGCTGGTGACGGGGATCGACCTGGTGCAGTGGCAGATCCGCATCGCCGCGGGCGAAAAGCTGCCGTGGACGCAGGACGACGTGCGCTTCGAGGGCCACGCCATCGAGTGCCGCATCACCAGCGAGGACCCTTACAACTCCTTCCTCCCCTCCACCGGCCGGATCGGCGAGCTGACGCTGCCGGGCGGGCCGGGGGTGCGCTGGGACGGCGGGATCGCGACCGGGGTCGAGGTGGGGCTGAGCTACGATCCGATGCTGGCCAAGCTGATCGTGCACGCGCCCACCCGCATCGAGGCGGTGGACCGGATGAAGCGGGCGCTGCTGGAGCTGCGCATCGACGGCGTGGACACCAGCGTCCCCTTCCACCTGCGGGTGATGGACGAGCCCGACTTCCGCGCCGGCAACCTCACCATCCGCTACCTGGACGAGCACACCGAGCTGCTGGCCGAGCCCGCGTCGGACGAAGCGGTCCGCGTGGCCGCACTGGCCGCCGCGCTGCTCGAGGAGGAGCGGCGGGAGAAGCGCACCGTCACGCGGCCCGCCGCCGGAGCTGGAACGGGCGCGGACGGTGGCAGCGCGTGGCGGAAGATGGGCTGGCGGCGGTGAACGAGCGCCGCGGCGGGCGGAACGATCGCGGGCGCTCAGGCGGCCGCGATCGGCCGGGCGGCGGGCGGCCGGGCGGGCGCGGCGCGGGGCAGGGCGGGGGAGCGCGGCGTCCACCGGCCCCTCTGCAGGTGGGGATCGATTCGATCGCGGCGGGGGGCGAGGGGGTCGGGCGGCTGGCGGACGGCCGCGTGACCTTCGTGCACCGCACCGCCCCGGGCGACCGCGTGGAGATCGCGCTGACGGAGCGGAAGGAGCGCTGGACGCGCGGGCGGCTGCTGCGGGTGGTGGAGCCCAGCCCCGAGCGCCGCGACCCGCCCTGCCCCTTCTACGCGCGCTGCGGCGGGTGCACGCTGGAGCACATGCACTACGACGCGCAGCTTCGCGCCAAGGCCCGCATCGTGGCGGACGCGCTGACGCGCATCGGCGGGCTCTCGGTCGAGACGCCGGAGGTGGTCCCCTCGCCCAGCGAGTTCCGCTACCGCAACCGGGTGTCGTTCGCGCTGCGGAGGGAGGAGCACGGGCGCGTAGTCGCCGGCTTCCACGCGCTGGGCGCGCCCGACGAGATCGTGGACCTGGACGGCGCCTGTCTCCTTCCCGAAGATCCGATCGCCCGCGTGTGGGACGCGCTCCGCCGCGCCTGGGGCCCGGACGCGCGGCGCCTGCCCAGCGGCGCCGCCCTGCGGCTGACGCTGCGCGCGAACACCGCGGGCGAGGTGTCGCTGCTGGTGGAGGGCGGCTACTCGCCCGGCCGCCCGGACGAGCTGATCGCCGCGGTCGACGGGCTCGTCTCCATCTGGCACCGCCCCGGCCAGGCACAGGCCGAGCTGATCGCCGGCGCGCCCGGGCTCCCCGAGACTTGGGGAGACGAGACGGTGGAGCTCTCCGGCGCCGCGTTCCTGCAGGTGAACCGCGGCGCCGCGGCGCTGCTCGAGGCGCACGTGGCCGAGCTGGCGGGCGACGTCTCGGGGCTGCGCATCGTGGACGCGTACTGCGGCGTCGGCTTCCACGCGCGCCGCCTGGCCCGCGCGGGCGCGACGGTGGTGGGCATCGAGCTGGACCCGCAGGCCGTGGACGAGGCCACCCGCGCCGCGCCGGACGGGGCGCGCTTCATCGAAGGCCCGGTGGAGGAGCTGATCCGCGCCGAGCTCCCGGCCGACCTGGTGATCCTCAACCCGCCGCGCGCCGGCGTGCACCCGGACGTGGCCGAGGCGCTCACGCTGGCTCCGGCCGAGCGGGTGATCTACGTCTCCTGCAACCCCGCCACCCTCGCGCGCGACCTCAAGCGCATGGGCGAGACGTATCGCCTGGCCTCGGTCCGCAGCTTCGACCTCTTCCCCCAGACGGCGCACGTGGAGACGGTGGTGCTGCTGGAGCGGGTGCCCCGCTGACGTCCGGGTGGGCAGGAATACCGAGGCCGCCGGCGTGTGCTCCGGCGGCCGCGGCGCTTGCCAGTGGGTGGCGTCCGTTTCCGCCGGTCAGCAGGCGGGGTTGTGGATCGGGTCCTGGGTCCAGCAGGCGGCGTCGCAGCTCACCAGGCCGCAGGTGGGCGTGCCGTACGCGTTGCGGTCCATCCGCACGGAGGCGGTGGGGAATCCCTGCACCTCCAGTTCGGCCACGTTCAGCTTCAGCTTCCGCATCTGCGCCCTCCCGGTGAAGTTCTTCCGCGCGGCGAACCACGCCGCGGCGGCGTACCGCGCCCCGGACCGATCCCGGCGCCGGCGGGGGAGCGGGCGTCAGCACGAAGCCGGCCAGAATGGCGATCACCGTGCGTTCCCCGGCCGTGTCCGAGCGACATCGGGCGTCGCGCGGCGCGTACGGCACGCCGGCTCTCCGGACCCGTACCCGGAACGTCAGCTCTCGGGCAAATGAAGTCCGCGAAGGCGCCGCGAAGGCGACTGCGCGCCGTTGTAGCCGGCGCTGCGGTGGGATGCGCACGGAGCGCCGGGGCCTTGCGGCGCCGCGGCTCGCGCGGCACCTTGGCGCGCCCGTGGTGGCTGATTTCCCCAACCCGGCCGATCAGGAACGGATGAAGTACTTCGTTACCGTAGGCGACCGCGTGGTCGAGGTCGATCTCACCGGGCACCAGCCGGTGGTGGACGGCACCCCGGTGGAGGCGCGCATGGCGGTGCTCCCGGGCACGCACGTGCGCAGCCTGGAGGTGGACGGCCGCTCGCACACGCTCAGCGCCCGGCCCGGCGAGCGGCGCGGGCGCTGGCACATCGCGCTGGGCCGCGAGCGCTTCAGCGTCGACGCGGTGGACGAGCGCACCCGCGCCATCCGCGAGATGACCGGCGCCGGCGACGCCGAGACCGAGAAGACCGTGGTGGCGCCCATGCCCGGCCTGGTGCTGAAGATCGAGGTGGAGGTCGGCCAGGCGGTGAAGGCCGGCCAGGGCGTGGTGATCGTCGAGGCGATGAAGATGGAGAACGAGCTGAAGGCCCCCGCCGACGGCACCGTCGCCAAGATCCTGGTGCAGGAGCGCCAGACCGTGGACAAGGGCGCCACGCTGATCGTGCTCGAGTAGGGGACAGGGTACAGGGTACAGGGGACAGCGGGCCGGACGGGGCCACGCCGGAGTGCGTCTCATCGCGCGGCCCGCGAGCTTTCTCCGATCCTGCCTCCTGTCCCTCATCCCCTGCAGTCCTCCGCAGTTGCACGCTGTCCCCTGTCCCCTGTCCCCTCGGAGGTCCCCATGTACCGCACCATCGACGACTTCGACCGCGACTGGAACGAGGAGACCGGGTTCACCCTCGCCATGCTGCGCAACCTGACCGACGAGTCGCTGCGGCAGCGGGTGACGCCGCAGGGGCGCAGCATCGGCCGGCTGGCGTGGCACCTCGCCGAGACCATCCCCGAGATGATGGGGCTGGCGGGGCTCAAGGGGATCGAGGGGCCGGAGCAGGGCGCGCCCGAGCCGGGCAGCGTGGCCGAGATCGCGGCGGTGTACGAGGCCGCCGCGCGCTCGCTGGCCGACGCGGTGCGCAGCCAGTGGAGCGACGACGAGCTCCCCGAGGAGATCCCCATGTACGGCGGCGAGATGTGGACGCGCGGCCGCACCCTGATGGTGCTGGTGCTGCACCAGACCCACCACCGCGGCCAGATCACCGTGCTGATGCGCCAGGCCGGCCTGAAGGTGCCGGGGTGCTACGGCCCCGCCGCCGAGGAGTGGGAGCGGATGGGGATGCCCGCCATGGCCTGAGACCTGCTCGAGGGGCGCCGCGACCGGCGCCCCTCGCCTTTTCACCGGAGAACGGTTCCCGCCCGATGCCCATCACCCCCGCGCACGCCGCCGCCGCGTGGCCGCTGCACCGCGCCTTCCGACGCCTTCCCGCGGCGGCGCTGGTGATCGGCACCATGGCGCCGGACCTGGAGTACGTGCTGCGGATGCAGCCGCGGGGCAAGTTCGGCCACACGCCGCTGGGGCTGTTCATCTTCTGCCTGCCGGTGACGGTGGCGCTGTGGTGGGCGTGGCGCGGCGCCATCCGCCCGGCGCTCACGCCGCTGCTGCCGCCCGCCCTGCGCGCCGCCGCCCAGGCGCCGCCCCCCGGCCGCGCCGGCGACGCGCTGCCGCTGGCCATGGTCGCCGCGGTGCTGGGTTCCGCCACGCACATCCTGTGGGACGGCTTCACACACGAGACCGGCTGGGCGGTGGCGCTCCTCCCCGCCATGCGCCACGCGGTGTCGGCCACCCTGCCGCTCCCCTGGTACAGCGTCGCCCAGTACGGCAGCTCGGTGATCGGCGCGGTGATCGCGCTGCTCTGGATCGCCGCCGAGTGGCGGCGCTGGCCGCCCGAAGCGCGCCGGTTCGCTCCCGGGCAGCGCGCGCGGCTCGCGCGGGCGACGCTGTTCATCGGGGCCGTGACGCTGGCCGCCGCCGTCGTGAACGCCACGCTCGCCACCCACTGGATGTTCCGCGCCGGCCGCGCCGCCGTCGGGGGTATGGCGGGCTTCGGCGTGGCGCTCGCCCTCTACGCCATCTGGGCCGCCTCGCAGGGCAGGGTAGGTCACAGCTGACGCAGCCCCAGCGCCCATCTCTCCCCGAAAGTCTCTTCCGCGCGCGACCCCGTCGTCCACTCCGCCACCGGTAGTCCGCGCAGTCGGACTTCGTGTGGTCGTTGCAGCGATTTCAATCGCCCGTTTTCTCGCAAGTGTATCCACGGCATAGGGTTGAAATGACGTAACCACCACGCCCGGGAGTGGGTGGTGTGCGAGCCCACGATGTATCTTATGATGTATCTCGCGATATATCTTGACTCCCGATATATCGGAACGTTATATCTTGATCGTCTGCTGGAAAGGACTGACCGAGAGCAACAGGGGAGGCGACGATGTTTGGATGGCATCACTGCGGTCCGCGGCACTGCGGGCCTCGCGGGCGGAGGGCGGCGTTCGAGTTCAACTTCCCGGGCGGGGGGCCGTGGGGTCCGGGCGGGCCGTGGGGCGGCGGGGGCGGGCGGGGACGCGGGCGGATGTTCGGCCACGGCGACCTGAAGTTCGTGATCCTGAACCTGCTGGCCGAAAAGCCGCGCCACGGCTACGAGATCATCAAGGAGCTGGAAGAGCGCTTCGGCGGCACCTATTCGCCCAGCCCAGGCACGGTGTACCCCACGCTCTCGCTGCTCGAGGACCTGGGCTACGCCCGCGCCCAGACCGAGGAGGGGAACCGCAAGGTGTTCGAGATCACCGACGAAGGGCGGAAGTACCTGGAGGAGAACAAGTCGACCATCGACGACATCTTCGACCGCGTGGACGACTTCGGCGCCTTCATCGGGCCGGTGATGCACGGGTTGGGGCGCGCGTTCGGCAACCTGGGCCGCGCCACCTTCCGCAGCGCCATGCGGCACCAGGGCGACGAGCAGTGGCTGCAGCGCGCCCGCGAGATCCTGGAGCGCGCCGCCCGCGAGATCGAAGGCCTGAACTGAGATGGGCGCGCCGGACGAACCTCCGGGCGCGGGCGGCGTGCCTCCACCCGCCGCGTTCTTCGGCCTGTGGCCGCGGATCGCCGAGCCCGAGCCGGTGGCGACGCCGCGCCTGGTGGCGCTCAGCGCGGACCAGCCGGACCTGTCGGCCGGTGAGAGGGTGGCCGCGGCGCGGCTGGCCTGACCGGACCGGCGAAAACGAGAACGCCGGCGGATGCATGCGCGTCCGCCGGCGTGGCCCTCACCCTGGCGCCCAGGCGCGACTGCGTCGCGTCCTGGACGCCTGTCCCTCTCCCGAACTGCGGGAGAGGGACGTTTTTGCGCTTCGCGCGGCTACTTCACCGTCGCCGCGATCGTAGTGCTCCCCGACGAGGCGCCGGGCCCGCAGCGGCCGCGGCGATGCCGGGCCGATCCAGGCGAATCCAATTCCTCAGCACCCAGCACCGCGGTTCAAACCACGTCCCTCAAGATCTCCTGCAGCGCCTCGCGCGCGCGCATCACCCGCATCTTCAGCGCGCTCACGCCGGTCTCCAGGCGCTCGGCCATCTCCTCGTAGCTCAGCCCGTCCACGTGCTTGAGCAGGAACGCCTCGCGCTGGGCGGCGGGGAGGCGCGCCAGGGCGTTCTGCACCACCTTGCCCAGCTCGGTGCGCTCCAGGGTGCGCACGGGGTCGTCGCTCTCGGGGGCGGCGTGGTCGTCGGCCTCGAGGGTGGTGGTGTGCTGGCGGCGGTTCTTCAGCCAGTCCTTGCAGCGGTTGCGCACGATGCGGAACACCCACGCGCCGAACCGGTCGGGCTCGCAGGTGTGCAGCCGGGTGAACGCCTTCACCAGGCTCTCCTGCACCAGGTCGGCGGCGGCGTCGCGGTCGCCCACCATGGCCAGGGCGTGGCGAAAGAGCGTGTCCTGGTAGCGCCTGACCAGCTCGGCGTACAGCTCGCGCTCGCCCGCCAGGATGCGCTCCACCAGCTCCGCGTCGGCCTGTTGCGGCTCCACTCCCAGGGCGTGTCCGGATGATGATAAAAAGGGAGCGCTGGCGCCGCTCCCGGCGGTGCTCCCGCATATGCAAGAGGCGGCCCGCCGCGCCCCAACCGGCGGGGGAAACGGCGCTTGCATCACCCATGGCCGCGCGCTATGTTCCCGCGCCGCCGCTGGCCCGGATGGTGCAGCCGCGCCCGAGCCTCGCAAGCCGCGAGGGCGATCGGGGCGGCCCGGCCGGTGGGCGTTCCCGAATCTACTGCACGCACGCGCGTTCGAGGAAGTCAGAACATGGCTGGCAAGGGGCTGGAAGGTGTCGTCGTCGGTCAAAGCAAGCTGAGCGACATCAACGGTGAGGTCGGCGAGCTCATCTACGGGGGCTACGACATCGACGACCTCGCGCGCAACACCACCTTCGAGGAGGTGTGCTACCTCCTGTGGAACGGCGAGCTCCCCAACCGTGAGCAGCTCGACGGCCTGAAGGCCGAGCTGTTCGCCAACGCGCGGCTTACGGACGAGATGCTCGGCGTCCTCCGCGCGCTCCCCGGCGACGCCGACCCGATGGCCGCGCTGCGCACCGCCGTCTCGGCGCTGGGGACCTTCGACAAGGACGCCGACGACATCAGCGACGCGTCGGTGCGCCGCAAGGCGATCTACCTGACGGCCGTCACCCCCACGCTGGTGGCCGCCTTCGACCGCCTGCGCAACGGGAAGGAGCCGCTGCAGCCCAAGGAAGGGAGCGGCACGGCGGCCAACTTCCTGTACATGCTGAACGGCGACGACGCCAACGACACCCGCTGCCGCACCATGGACGTGGCGCTGGTGCTGCACGCCGAGCACGCCATGAACGCGTCGACGTTCGCCGCGCGCGTCACCGCCGGCACGCTCTCCGACGTCTACAGCTGCATCACCTCCGCGATCGGCACGCTCAAGGGCCCCAGCCACGGCGGCGCCAACGTGGAGGTGATGAACATGCTGCGCGAGATCGACGAGAGCGGGCAGGACCCGGCCGAGTGGGTGCGCGCGGCGCTGGGGAGCGGCAAGAAGATCATGGGCTTCGGCCACCGCGTCTATCGCGCCACCGACCCGCGCGCCACGGTGCTGCGCGAGCTGGCCGACAAGATCATGGCCGAGGCGGGCGAGACGCGCTGGCTGGACCTGTCGGACAAGATCCGCGCGACCATGGCCGAGGAGATGGAGAAGAAGGGGAAGAAGATCTACCCCAACGTCGACTTCTTCAGCGCCTCGGTCTACACCACGCTGGGGATCCCGATGGACCTGTTCACGGCGGTGTTCGCCATCGCGCGCACGCCGGGGTGGACGGCGCACCTGCTGGAGCAGTACGCCGACAACCGGCTGATCCGCCCCAGCAGCGAATACATCGGCCCGCGCGGCAAGAAGGTGGCGCCGATCGACCAGCGGTAGCGGCCGGCGGGGCGTGGCGCACGCCCTACCGCGGGGGCGCGGCGGGGCACACCGCCGCGCCTTTTCTTTTTCGGTGCCGGCATGGCGGGCGGTTGCGGTGCGTCGGGCGTTCGGCCGTGCGCGGAGAGGCACCGCCAACGGGTGCGGAAGTGCGCGAGTGCGCCAGTGCGTTTCACATCCGC
>DASSME010000161.1:0-15212 GCA_035689035.1 Longimicrobium sp.
GGGGAGGGCGGGCCGGGGGACGCCGCGTGGGCTGTCCCCTGTCCCCTCTCCCCTCTCCCCCGGCTGTTCGCAAGCGGCGTTCCCCGTTCGCTTTCGGCCACGGCGGGGCGGCTTGCCGGGCCGCGAGCGGGGCGGTTATCATGTTCCGCCGCGCCGCAGGGCGCAATCCGCTCCATCCCATGCAACTCCGGAGGATCTCCGTGCCCCGACCCGCGCCCGAAAGGCCGCGGCGGTCATCGCTGACGCCGTTCTACGCAATCCTTGGCCTGGTGCTGCTGGCCGGCATCGGCGTGCTGGTGACCCAGGCCACGCGCAAGAAGAGCGCGGGCGCCAACGCGCCCGCCCAGGCGGCGGTGACGCTCACCCCCGAGCAGCTGCAGCGGGTGAAGGGGATCTCGCGCGGCCGCGACGACGCCCCCATCACCATCTACGAGTTCGCCGACTTCCAGTGCCCGCACTGCGCGCAGTACGTGGCGCTGCTGGAGCCGGTGATCATCGAGCGCCTGGTGGACACGGGGAAGGCGCGCTACGTGTTCTACGACTTCCCGCTGGGCTTCAAGTGGAGCTGGCTGTCGGCGCGCGCCGGCCGCTGCGCCAACGAGCAGGGGAAGTTCTGGGATTTCCACAACATGATCTACGCGCGGCAGGGCGACTGGGCGTTCGACACCGACCCGCTCTCCAAGTGGCGCCCCCTGGCCGAGCAGGTGGGGATCGACGGGAAGAAGTTCGAGGAGTGCGTGCGCTCGGACCGCTACCTGAAGGAGGTGACCGAGAGCCAGCAGCTGGGCAACTCGCTGGGCGTGGGCGGCACCCCCACCCTGTTCGTGAACGGCCGCAAGCTCGACAACGCCGCCATCTCCAGCTACGCGACGTTCGAGGCCGAGGTGCGCCGCATCGCCCCCTCGGCGTTCGGCGACGCGCCCGCGGCGGCGGCCCCGGCCGGCCCCGCGGCGCCGATCGGGCAAACCCCGGCGCCGGGAGCCACCGCGCCGTGAGCGACGCGATGAGTGGCACCCCGCTGGACGCAGGCGGCGCGCACGACGGGTACGAGCACCCCGCCGCGCCGCCGCTGGCGCGGATGTCCATCGCCGTGCTGGCGCTGATCGGCCTGCTGGTGGCCGCCTATCTCTCGCTGTACAAGCTGGGGATCATCGGCGGGCTCACCTGCACGGTGGGGAGCTGCGAGCAGGTGCAGGCCTCGCCCTGGGCGACGCTGCTGGGGATCCCGGTGTCGCTGTGGGGCGCGGGCGCCTACGTCACCATCCTGGCGGTGGCCATCATCGGGCTGCAGCCGCGGTTCGTGAATGCGCGGTGGGTGGCGCTGGCGCTCTTCGGCCTGAGCGCGGTGGGGGTGGCGTTCTCGGCGTACCTCACGTACATCGAGGCCTTCGTGATCGAGATGTGGTGCCAGTGGTGCGTGACCAGTGCGGTGATCATCACGCTGATCTTCCTGCTGTCCATCCCCGGACTGCGGCGTGCCCGGTAGAATGGCGAACGGAGCGACAGGAGCCATGAGCGAGCAGAGCAACCCCGGCAAGATGGCGCCCGTGCGCCTGGTCTTCGCCGACCAGGGGACCTTCCACGCCGAGACGGTACACGTGCCGCTGGACGTGCTGGGCCAGTACGACCGCCTGATCGACCTGCTGCGCGAGGAGGAGAGCGTCACCCGGCAGATGTACCTGGACCTGGGCCGCCTCGTCAGCGCCTTCGTGGTGGAAGACGGCGAGTAGCGGCTTCTCGTCGCCGAAGGACGATCAAAGCCCCTCCCGCGGTCACGTGGGAGGGGTTTTGCGCGTATCCTCGCGGGTGGCGCCCATGGTCAGGGAGTCAATCCGCAAGGGACCTGGATTTGGATCCGGCATCGCTGAACCTCATATCACTCCGAATCCGGGAATCATGTCAGTGACTCTCGGGTTCCGTTTGGGGGTCACACGGAGCAGCGGAGAAGAACGGAGCAGCGGAGAACTGCGATCGCCGTTGCAGTTCTCCGCTGCTCCGTTGCCCTCCGCTGCTCCGTGTGACCCTTTCCAGCGACGCCGGGCCAGGTCAGGGTCTCGCCGGAGCCGCGGGCGGGGGCGTCGCGGGCGGCGTACCTGGTGGCGGCGGGCCGGCCGGGGGCGTCCCCTGCCCGGCGGCGGCGAGGAGCGCGTCCACCTCGCGGGCCAGCTCGGCGTACGAGACGGCGCCGTTCAGGATCTTCTCGCGGTTCAGGATCAGCGTGGGGGTGCTGTTCACCTGCGCGCCGCTGGCCTGCATGATGTCGTTCACGATCAGCGGGCTCACCCGGTCGTTCTCCACGCAGTCGCGGAACTGCGAGGCGTTGATGCCGCCGATCTCGGAGGCGTACCGCGAGAAGCGCTGCGGGGCGTCGGCCTGGTCGCGCCAGTCGCGCTGGCCGCGGAACAGGCGGTCGTGCATCTCCCAGAACTTGCCCTGGGCGCCGGCGCACATGGCGGCCTTGCTGGCGGCGAAGGCCTGGTTGTGCATCGGCAGCGGGAAGTTGATGAACACCATGCGCACCTTGCCCGTGCGCACGTACGCGCTGTCGAACTTCGCGTAGGTGCTGTCGAAGAACATCTTGCAGAACGGGCACTGGAAGTCCGACACCTCGTACAGCGTCACCTTCGCGTACTGGCTGCCGTGCTGGCGCGAGTTGCTGGCGCGGCTCAGCACCGAGTCCAGCGGCACCGCCGAACCGGCGGCGCCGCCGCCGCCCGATGCGCCGCCCTGCTGCGCGCACGCCGACGCCGCCACCAGCAGCGCGGCCACGCCGGCCAGCAGCGCCGACGCGCCGCGCACCCGCCGAACGAAGACAAGTCTCATCCCTGCTCCCGATTGGTTTCGTGGCCGGCGCCGCGCCGGGAGACCGCCTCCCGCGCCCGCTCCAGCGTCCATTCGTGTACCTCGCGCGGCGGCCATACGCCCCGCCGCGCCGCCTCCATCAGCCGGTCCGCCTCTTCGCGCGCGCGGGCGGCCGTCTCCTCGTGGGCCCACCCCGCCGCCAGCGCCGCGGCCAGCTCGTCTTCGTCCAGCACGCGCGCGTCGCCGTCCGCGCCCAGCCACACGTCCAGGCACAGGTCCGTCGTCTCCCAGCGCGCGCCGTCCATCACCACCGGGGTCAGCACGTTGGCGTAGACACCGGTGAAGGTGCCGTCGGCCAGGTGGAACCGCCCCACGTCGTGCCAGCGGCCGCGGTAGGTGATCCACACCACCGGCGCGCCGGGCTCGAGGACGATGCGTTCCCCGGCCCGGACGGGCTTCGGGAGATCGGCCGCGGGGAGGTACGTCACAACGTAATCCCCCGCATCCTCCAGCACTAGCTGGCGAAAGACCTGCACCCGGTCCGGCAGGCGGCGGTAGTGGATCTCGACGGAATCCACCCTCATCCCCCCCGGCCCCCCTTCTCCCGAACTGCAGGAGAAGGGGGGAGCGCTACGCCGCGAGCCGCGATCTCGTCGCGGAGGCGGGCTTCCACGGACGGAAGCTCGCGCAGCACTTCGTCGTTCCGGAAGCGGATCACCTTGTAACCGTATTGGTCGAGCAGCGTGGTACGATGCGTGTCTTTCTCCTGCTGGTCGGCCCCGTCGTGCACCTCACCATCCACCTCGACCGCGAGCCTGGCCTCGGGGCACCAGAAGTCGAGGATGAACTGCCCGACCGGGTGCTGCCGGCGGAAGCGCACGCCAAGCTTGCTCCCGCGCAATGCGTTCCACAGCCGCCGCTCCGCCGGCGTCGGCTCGGCACGCATCTCCCGCGCGGCGATCTGCAGCTCGGCACTGTTGTTCCGGTATCTATGCCTCAGCACCCCCACCTCCCCCGCCGAGGTCATGTCGCTCTTTGTCGTTGCCGTTGCAGTTGGCCGTTGCCGTTGCAGTTCTCCCCCCTCTCCTGCAGTTCGGGAGAGGGGGGCCGGGGGGTGAGGGCTGGTCACCGCGCGCGGTACCTCGCCCCGCCGTGCTCCTGCGCGTCCACGACGGCGACGGCGGTGAGGTTGGCGATGTCGGCGGCTTCGCTGGCGCGCTGCAGCACGTGCACGGGGTGGCCCATCCCCAGCAGGATCGGGCCGAACGCCTCGGCGCCGCCCAGGCGCGCCATCAGCTTGTAGCTCACGTTGGCGCTGTTCAGATCGGGAAAGATCAGCACGTTGGGGCGGTTGCGCAGGGTGCTGAACGGGTACAGCTCCTTGCGCAGCTCGTCCATCACCGCGATGTCGGCCTGCATCTCGCCGTCGATCTCCAGCCCCGGCTCGATGCTGCGCACCAGCTCCACCGCGCGGCGCACCTTGTCGCTCTGGGGGTGGCGCACGCTGCCGAAGTTGCTGAACGACAGCATCGCCACCCGCGGCACCAGCCCCAGGCGGCGCACGAACGCGGCGCTCAGCGTGGCGATCTCGGCCAGCGTCTCGGCGTCGGGCTCGATGTTCACGGTGGTGTCGGCGAAGAAGAGCATCTCCTGCTCCAGCACCAGCATGTACAGCCCCGCCACGTGCCGCACCCCCGCCGCGGTGCCGATCGTCTCCAGCGCCGGGCGGATCGTCTCGGGGTAGTGCAGGTCCTGCCCCGCCACCAGCCCGTCGGCCTCGCCCTCGCGCACCATCATCATCCCGAAGGTGATGGCGCGCCGCACCTCGCCGCGCGCGTCGCCCAGCGTCATCCCCTTGCGCTGGCGGCGGCTCCACAGCGTCTGCGCGTAGCGCTCCAGCCGCTCCTCGTCGGCCAGACGGTCCACGATGCGGATACCCTCCAGCGACACCCCCAGCGCCGACGCGGTGGACTGGATGCGCTCGGGCCGGCCGACCAGGACGGGGTGCGCGAACCCTTCCGCGGCCACCAGCGCGGCCGCGCGGATGATCCGCTCGTGCTCGCCCTCGGGGTACACGATCGTCCGCGGGTCGCGGCGGGCGCGGCGCATGATGTCGCGCATCACCTCGCGGCCGCGGCCCAGGCGCGCGTCCAGCTCGTGGCGGTACGCCTCCAGGTCCAGCTCGAGCCGGGCCACGCCCGTCTCCATCGCCGCCTTCGCCACCGCGGGGGCGACCCAGAGCATGATGCGCGGGTCGAACGGCTTGGGGATCAGGTAGTCGGGGCCGAAGCGCAGCCGCTCGTCGCCGTACGCGCGCTCGACGGACTCGGGGACGTCCAGCCGCGCCAGCTCGGCCAGGGCGCGGGTGGCGGCCATCTTCATCTCGTCGTTGATGGCCCGCGCGCGCACGTCCAGCGCACCGCGGAAGATGAAGGGGAAGCCCAGGACGTTGTTCACCTGGTTGGGATAGTCCGTGCGCCCCGTGGCCACCATCGCGTCGGGCCGCGCCTCCACCACCTCCTCGGGCATGATCTCGGGGTCGGGGTTGGCCAGGGCGAAGACGATCGGCTTCGGCGCCATCGCCGCCACCATCTCCTTGGTCACCGCGCCGGCCACGGAAAGGCCCACGAAGACGTCCGCGTCCACCATCACCTCGGCCAGCGGGCGCGCGGAGACGTCCTGGGCGAAGCGGGCCTTGTACGGGTCGGTCTGGTCGGCCGGGCGGTCCGCGGTCACCAGCCCGGCGCGGTCGCACATCCAGATGTTCTCGCGGCGCACGCCCAGCGCCACGTAGTGCAGCGCCGTGGCGATCGCCGCCGCGCCCGCGCCGCTGAACACCACCTTGATCGAGCCGATGTCCTTCCCCACCAGCTCCAGCGCGTTCAGCAGCGCCGCGCCGCTGATCACCGCGGTTCCGTGCTGGTCGTCGTGGAAGACGGGGATCTGCAGCCGCGCCTTGAGCGTTTCCTCGATGTAGAAGCACTCGGGCGCGGCGATGTCCTCGAGGTTGATGCCGCCGACGGTGGGCTCCAGCAGCTCGCAGAAGCGGATCACGTCGTCGGCGCTGGTGGAGCCCACCTCCAGGTCGAAGACGTCGATGTCGGCGAAGCGCTTGAAGAGCACGCCCTTCCCCTCCATCACCGGCTTGGCCGCCAGCGGGCCGATGTTGCCCAGCCCCAGCACCGCCGTCCCGTTCGACACCACGGCCACCAGGTTGCCGCGCGCCGTGTACTTGAACACGTCCTCGGGGTCGCGGGCGATCTCGCGGCAGGGCTCGGCCACCCCCGGCGAATAGGCCAGCGACAGGTCGCGCTGCGTGCTGGCGGGCTTGGTGGGGACCACGGCGATCTTGCCGCGGCGCCCCTGGCTGTGGTAGTCGAGCGCATCCTGCCGGCGGTCGGACATGGTTTTTCCGCGATTGGTACGAACGAGTGACAAATGCCGGTCGCCCGGGCGGGATCGATCCCGCTCCCGGCGCTCCGCCGCTGGTTTCCGAGGGTGGGTCGGAGCCCGACAGCGTACCCCCGGGGGTGGGGGGTGTCAAGCGGACCCGGCCGTCATCCACTCGCGCGAGCCGCCAAGGATCGTGGCCCGGGCATCCCTCCTTTGGACGAACACGGAGCAACGGAGGTGCACGGAGGCCACGGAGAACTTCATCGCCGTTCTCCGTGGCCTCCGTGGTTCTCCGTTGCTCCGTGTTCACAACGGCGATGCCTCTCCGCCACAGGGAGCGGTCCAAGCGAGCAAAGGAAACCCTTTGACGACGCACAATTGCGGTGCGAAGTGCCCCGATGTGCATCGCTCCGGGCGGAAGCAGGAGCTGCTACGATGTGCTTCAAACCTATGTGAAACAATGGATTGAACTTGACGTCATCCCCGGCGCGATGGATGCTGGGGTGACAGGCACACCCACACCGCCCGCGCCGTTGCGGGTCTCCGCTGTACCCCACCTTACGGAGGGACCATGAAGCGTACGCTCCTGCTGCTCCCGCTCCTGGCCGTCATCGCCGCCTGCTCGCAGGACGCGACCAGCCCCGCCACGCAGCGCGCCCGCACCGCGCCCCTGCTCTCGCGCTCGGCCGACGGCACGGGGGGCTACATCGTGGTGCTGAACCGCGGCGCCGACGCCCGCGGCGTGGCGGCCGTTGCCGGCGTGCAGCCGAAGTACGTGTACGGCCACGCGCTCAGCGGCTTCGCGGCCACGCTCAACGAGGGGCAGCTCAACGCGCTGCAGCACAACCCGAACGTGGCCTTCATCGAGGCCGACGGCGTGGTGCAGGCCAGCACCACCCTCACCGGCGCCACCTGGGGGCTGGACCGCATCGACCAGCGCGACCTGCCGCTCAGCACCACCTACACCTACCTGAACACCGGCGCGGGCGTCACCGCCTACATCATCGACACCGGGCTGCGCTTCACGCACGCCGAGGTGGTGGGCCGCGCCAGCAGCGGCTATGACGCGGTGGACGGCGGCACCGCGGACGACTGCAACGGGCACGGCACGCACACGGCCGGCACGGTGGGCGGTCTCACCTACGGCGTGGCCAAGGGCGTGAGCCTGGTGGCCGTGCGCGTGCTGGACTGCAACGGCAGCGGCACCACCTCGGGCGTGATCGCGGGGGTCGACTGGGTGACGGCCAACCACGTGAGCCCGGCGGTGGCCAACATGTCGCTGGGCGGCGGCGCCAACACCTCTCTCGACAACGCCGTGGCGAACTCCATCGCCAGCGGCGTGACCTACGCCATCGCGGCAGGCAACGGCAACATCTTCGGCATCGCGCAGAACGCCTGCAACTCGTCGCCCGCGCGCGTGGCCTCGGCGATCACCGTGGGCGCCACCGACAAGACCGACAAGAAGGCCAGCTGGTCGAACTTCGGCACGTGCCTGGACCTGTTCGCCCCGGGCGTGAACATCACCTCGAGCTGGTACACCAGCGACATCGCGACCAACACCATCAGCGGCACCAGCATGGCCACGCCGCACGTGGCCGGCGTGGCCGCGCTCTACCTGCAGGGCAACCCGTCGGCCACCCCCGCCCAGGTCGCCTCGGCGCTCGTCGCCAACGCCACCACGGGGAAGGTGACCTCGGCCGGCACCGGCTCGCCCAACCGGCTGCTGTTCGAGAACTACTGAGCATCCGGCCCCATGCGGGCGAGCTGCCGGTTCCTCTCCGGGGGAATCGGCAGCTCGCCGTTCGGAGCACCGCGGAAGTGTTCGCCGGCCCCGTCGCCGGGTTGAAACTCGAGGCAACCACGGCCCAAGCCCGCCTTCGCGGACTCGCACGCCGGAGCAACGGAGAAGGAAAACCGGCGTGGAACGTAGTGCTCGGTTCCTCCGTTCTTCTCCGTTCCCCCGTCTGACCCATTTACGATCCAGCTTCGTCACTTCAAAATGGCGCAACGAGATCCATGCGCGCGCGGGCGTCGTCCAGTTCCTCCCGTCCACCGCCGAGCACCTTTCCTTCTCGCCGGAGAGTTCGTCGCGGCTTCGCGGACCGCGGACGCACCTCGCCGCACCGGTCCGGTGCACCCGTTCGGTGCAGCCGCACCACATTCTCGCGGCCGTATACAAGCGCGCGAAATCGCAAAATGCTGATTTCACAACAGGTTGCAAAATGTCGCAGCCCGGGCCCGATGCGTGCTCTGCTACGGAGCCGCTCAAACGCACCGCAGGGCCGCACCGCGACGGGCCCCCTCCCGTCCGGATTGCCGCTACCCGCGCCGTACAAGGCCCGGGCACGCGGCGCGTTTTTGCGCGAAGGACTCCGTCCGGCGTGCCCACGCCCACGCGGCGGCTCGCGCCCGGCACCAAGGCCGGGCGCCAAGACCAACCCCCTGGGAGGACCGTTCATGCGCAGAGCTACACCCCTTGCCCTGGCAATGCTGGCCGTTGCCGCGGCGGCCTGCTCCGACCAGCAACCGACCGCCGTGCGCGGCGGCGCCGCCACGCCGGCGACCCCCGTGGTGACCTCCCCCGGCAACGGCATCGACGGGAAGTACATCGTGGTGCTCAAGCCGGGCGTGGGCCCGCGCACCCTGGCCGCCGACGTCGACGCGCAGCCCGAGCACGTGTACACCACGGCGATCAACGGCTTCAGCGCCGAGCTCACCCAGGGCCAGCTGAACGCCCTGCAGCACAACCCGAACGTGGCGTACATCGAGCAGGACCAGGTGGTTCACGCCACCACCACGCAGACCGGCGCCACCTGGGGGCTGGACCGCATCGACCAGCGCGCCCTGCCGCTGGACGGCAACTACAACTACACGCCCACCGGCGCGGGCGTGCGGGCGTACATCATCGACACCGGGATCCTGACCAGCCACAGCCAGTTCGGCGGCCGCGCCTCGGTGGGCGTGGACGAGATCGGCGACGGGCAGAACGGCATCGACTGCAACGGGCACGGCACGCACGTGTCGGGCACGGTGGGCGGCAGCACCTACGGCGTGGCCAAGAGCGTCACGCTCATCGCCGTGCGCGTGCTGGACTGCTCGGGTAGCGGCACCAACTCGGGCGTGATCGCCGGCATCGACTGGGTGGCCAGCAACCGCGTGCTTCCGGCGGTGGCCAACATGTCGCTGGGCGGCGGCGCCAGCCAGGCCGTGGACGACGCCGTGGCGCGCCTGACCAACGCGGGCGTCACGCTCGCCGTTGCCGCCGGCAACGAGAACCAGGACGCCTGCAACACCTCGCCCGCCCGTGCGCCCAGCGCCATCACCGTGGGCGCCACCACCAACACCGACGCGCGCGCCTCGTTCAGCAACTGGGGCACCTGCCTGGACGTGTTCGCGCCGGGGAACAACATCACCTCGTCGTGGATCGGCTCCACCACGGCCACCAACACCATCAGCGGCACCTCGATGGCGAGCCCGCACGTGGCGGGCGTGGCCGCGCTGTACCTGCAGAACAACACCGGCGCCAGCCCGGCCACGGTGGCCAACGCCATCACCAGCACCGCCACCACCGGCGTGGTGACCAGCGCCGGCACGGGCTCGCCCAACCGCCTGCTGTACTCGCTGCTCACCCCGCCCTCGGGCGGTGGCGGCGGCGGCACGGCCCCCTGCACCGGCTGCACGCAGTACACCGGCTCGGTCACCAGCGGCGGCTCGAGCTACCAGCCGAACGGCACCTACTACTACAGCTCGGTCTCGGGGAGCCACCAGGGCTGGCTGCAGGGCCCGTCGGGCACCGACTTCGACCTGTACCTGTACAAGTGGAACGGCAGCAGCTGGGTCGTCGTCGCGAGCGGCACCACCTCGAGCAACAACGAGACGGTCTCGTACAGCGGCACCGCCGGCTACTACGAGTGGGAAGTGCGCTCGTACAGCGGCAGCGGCTCGTACAACCTGTGGCTGAAGCACCCCTAGTCCACGCAGCGGGCTCCCCCGCCCGCCGCTGACGGGAGCCGCCCGGCGCGCACACGCGCGCCGGGCGGTTTTCTTCGTTCCGGTGAGATCGCCGGGAAAGACGTCACACGGAGCAGCGGAGACGAGCGGAGCAGCGGAGAACGGCGGCGCGGCCCCCCGGCATCATTGATGACGACCGGGCCGGATCACGCATCGTCGTGACACCGCGGGTACGTCCCGGGGATGAACCAGGGCGGGTTGCGAGCCAGAGAACGGCCGCGGGGAGCAGTTCTCCGCTGCTCCGCTCGTCTCCGCTGCCTCCATGTGACCCGTCCACACCGGCCATGCGCGCACTTTCCCGGTGCACCCCGCACCAAAGCGGTGCACATCAGCCAATGTCCCTAAAGGAGTATGTCGTTACACGGCAAATAGTTGGTGAATGTCACTCAATTGGCCCGCCGCATGCCTCTATCAGGCCAGCCTCAATCGACAACCCAGAGCAGGCCGCGGATGGAAAAGCCGCGAAACGGTACGCCGCGAAGGGCGCGCCACTGCCTCCACATGTTGTCGCTTTACGAGAGCGCCGGGAACCCATCGCCACCCATACCGATGCGCCCACTCCGCACCATCCCGCTACTCGCGCTGCTCGCCGGCGCCGCCGCCTGCGCCGACGGCTCGCCCACGGCCGCGCGCACGCCGCACACCGCACCGGTGCGCATGGCCGCGGCCGGCGGCATCGCGAACGGATACCTCGTCGTGCTGGCGGAGGGGAGCGACCCGCGGGCGGTGGCCGCCGCGGCGGCGGTGTCGCCGCGCCACGTGTACACGGCCGCGGTCAACGGCTTCGCGGCGACGCTCACCGCGGGGCAGCTGAACGCGCTGCGGCACGACCCCCACGTCGCCTACGTGGAGCAGGACGCGGTCTACCACGCCACCACCATTCAGACCAACGCGCCCTGGAACCTGGACCGCATCGACCAGCGCAACCTACCGCTCGACGGAAAGTACAGCGGATCCAACGGCTTCGGGGTCCGCGCCTACATCTTCGACACCGGGATCCAGGTCACCCACCCGCAGTTCGGCACCCGCGCGCAGAACGTGTACGACGCGTTCGGCGGCACCGGCGCCGACTGCAACGGACACGGCACCCACGTGGCCGGCATCGTGGGCGCCACCACCTACGGCGTGGCCAAGGCCGTGTTGCTGCGCGGGGTGCGCGTCCTCGACTGCAACGGCAGCGGCTCCACCAGCGGCATCGTGGCCGGCATCGACTGGGTGCGCGCCAACGCGCAGAAGCCGGCGGTGGCCAACCTGTCGCTGGGCGGCTCGCTCTCGTCCACGCTCAACACGGCGGTCACCAACCTCTCCAACGCGGGGATCTTCACCAGCGTCGCGTCGGGGAACGAGAACCAGGACGCCTGCAACGTGTCGCCCGCGAGCGCCGCGGCGGTGATGACGGTGGCGGGCACCAACCGCGACGACACCCGGCTCAGCACCGGGAACTGGGGGAGCTGCGTGGACATCTACGCCCCGGGCGGGTCCATCACTTCCACCTGGATCAACTCGGGGACCGCCACCCTGACCGGCGGTTCGATGGCGGCGCCGCACGCGGCGGGCGTGGGGGCGCAGTACAAGGCGACCTGGGGCGACGCCGCGAGCTCCACCGTCGACGCCTGGATCAAGAACAACGCTACGGCCGGCGTGGTGAAGAACGTGCCCGCCGGCACGCCGAACCGGCTTCTGTACACCCCGCCGACGCTCTGACGCGGCGGTTCGCACCGCCGCGCGGCCCCTCCGCGCGGCGTAGCTCCACCCCCCCACCAACTGGAGGACGTGGTATGAAAGCAGTTCGCAGCGTTCTGCTGGCCGGCGCCGCCCTCGCGCTGGCCGCCTGCTCGGACCAGAACCCCACCGCCGCCAACGGCCGCCAGGCCTCGGCGCCGGTGCGCATGGCGCGGAGCGGCGGGATCGACGGAAGCTACATCGTGGTGGTGAAGGAAGGCGCCGACCCGCGCTCGGTGGCGGCGGTGGCCGGCGTCAACCCGCACTTCGTGTACACCGCGGCGCTCAACGGCTTCGCCGGTGAGCTGAACGCGGGGCAGATCAACGCCCTGCAGCACAACCCGAGCGTGGAGTACATCGAGCAGGACGGCGTGGCCAGCATCAGCACCACGCAGTCGCCGGTGACCTGGGGGCTGGACCGCATCGACCAGCGCAACCTCCCGCTGTCGAACTCGTACACCTACAACACTACGGCCAGCGCCGTCCGCGCGTACATCATCGACACGGGGATCCAGGCCAACCACCCGCAGTTCGGCACCCGCGCCCAGGCCGTGTACGACTACGCGGGCGGCAGCGGCGCCGACTGCAACGGCCACGGCACGCACGTGGCGGGCACCATCGGCAGCACCACCTACGGCGTGGCCAAGGGCGCGCTGCTGCGCGGCGTGCGCGTGCTCGACTGCAACGGCTCGGGCTCGTACTCGGCCATCATCGCGGGGATCGACTGGGTGCGCACCAACGCGGTGAAGCCGGCGGTGGCCAACATGTCGCTGGGCGGCGGCCTCAACTCGTCGCTGAACACGGCGGCCACCAACCTGGCCAACTCGGGCGTGTTCCTGGCCGTGGCCGCGGGGAACGAGAACCAGAACGCCTGCAACGTGTCGCCGGCCAGCGCCAGCGGCGTGTTCACCACGGCCGCCAGCACCAGCAGCGACGCCAAGGCCAGCTACAGCAACTGGGGGAGCTGCGTCGAGGGGTACGCCCCGGGCAGCAGCATCACCAGCACCTGGATCAACAGCGGCACCAACACCATCAGCGGCACCTCGATGGCCAGCCCGCACGTGGCCGGCGTGGCGGCGCTGTACAAGGGCGCGTTCGGCGACGCGGCCAGCAGCACCATCGTGACGTGGATCATCAACAACTCCACCAGCGGTGTGATCTCCGGCAACGTGACCGGCACGCCCAACCGCCTGCTCTACAAGAGCACGCTGTAAGCAGCCGGCCGGTTTGACGGCGGAGGCCCGGGGCGAGCGGTTCGCCCCGGGCCTCCGCCGTTCACCCCCGGCGGGGAACGGCTCGTCCCATCCTCCTCGCCCCGGGACGGATGTTTGCCGCGATTCATCCCGCGCCCGCCGCGTGACGGGAGTGCACCGGCGGACGTCTCTCCGGTCGCGAGCTCACACGCGGCGATCAGCTCCGCCGTGGTCATTCGGGAAGGAGTGGAGGAAGCGAGGGAAAAGGGGACCGCAGCGGGTCGTCACCTGCTGCCCCGCGGGGGAATCACCCGCCCGTCGCGCCGGGCGCCGGATCGGTCGAGGAGCGGAGGGAGACCCGCGGAGTTCCCCCTGTTCCTCCGGCGGTCGGTCCTCTGTTTCTCCGGATGACCTTTCGCCCGGCACGAACGCAGGTGACGGGGGGGTGAATCGATTCGCGTTCCCAATCGGGAACACGGATCTCGCGACCGGGGGGTTTGCACCATTTCAGTGCGCACCGGGAACGGCGCGAATGATCCGCACTGATCCGCTCTGAAGCAGTGGGGCGGGACTGGCTTGAAGGTATCGCAAGTGCAGGCGCCACTTCGCTCTAGGTGGGGCGCTGCTGACGACGCACAGGGAACGGAAAGCGTTTGTTTTCAGTCGCCGATCGTACCTTTGCGCAAATCGTGGCGCGAACGCTATAATACCCGGTTAAAGCCTCTATTCCCGGGAGACCTGCCATTTTGAGGGTTCTTCTCCTCGACGCCGACCGCGGCCTCGGACGAACGCTCGAACCGGAACTGAACGGCACCGAGCTGCACAGCGCGCAGACCCTGAGCGAGGGACTGCGGCTGATCGCGCATTCGCAGTGGGACCTGATCCTGCTGGACGCCGACTTCTCGGGCGCCGGCATGGAGCTGCTGGGCCGCCTGCACCAGGACGGCGGCCCCACCCCCGTGGTGCTCCTCGCCGAGAACCCGTCGATGGACCTGGCGATGGAGGCGATCCGCCAGGGCGCCCACGACGTGCTGCCCAAGCCGGTGCCGCGCGGCCGCGTGCGCGAGATCCTGCTGGGGATCGAGGAGGTCCGCCGCCTCCGCCCGCTCCCCACCGAAGTCCCCGGCGAGTCCACCATCGTGGGCGCCAGCCAGGGGATGATGTCGGTCTACAAGTCGGTCGCGCGCGCGGCCGCCAGCGACGCCACCGTACTGGTGCTGGGCGAAAGCGGCACGGGGAAGGAGATGGTCGCGCGGGTGCTGCATTCGCGCTCGCGCCGGTCGCGCGGCCCCTTCGTCCCCATCAACTGCGCGGCGATCCCCGAGAACCTGCTGGAAAGCGAGCTGTTCGGCCACGAGAAGGGCGCCTTCACCGGCGCCATCGGCCGGCGCATCGGGCGCTTCGAGCGGGCCACCGGGGGCACGCTCTTCCTGGACGAGATCGGCGACATGTCGCTGGCGCTGCAGAGCAAGATCCTGCGCGCGCTGCAGGAGCGCGAGATCGAGCGGGTGGGCGGCAGCAGCGCGGTGCCGATCGACGTGCGCATCGTGGCGGCCACCAACCGCGACCTGCAGGGCGCGGTGGCCGAGGGCCGCTTCCGCGAAGACCTGTACTACCGCCTGGCCGTGGTCGCGCTCACCCTGCCGCCCATGCGCGAGCGCGGCAGCGACATCGACCTGCTGGTCAGCCACTTCGTGGCCTTCTACGCCCGCGAGCACGCCCGCCCGGTCCGCGCCATCGCCGAGGAGGTGTTCGGCGTCCTGCGGCTGCACCCCTGGCCCGGCAACGTGCGCCAGCTGCGCAACGCCATGGAGCGCGCGGTGGTGATGAGCGACGGCGAGGTGCTGCTGCCGCACCACCTCCCCCCCGACATCCTGCACCCGCCCGCCAGCCGCGCCTCGCTCGACGAGCCGGGCGAGATGCCGCTGGTGACGCTGGAAGAGATGGAGAAGCGGATGATCCGGCGCGCGCTGCGCGAAACGCAGGACAATCTGACCATGGCATCCGAGCGCCTGGGGATCCACCGCAACACCCTGCGCCGCAAGATCGCCGAGTACGGGATCGAGCACTGATCCGGCGGCGGTGCTACGG
>DASSME010000162.1:0-9594 GCA_035689035.1 Longimicrobium sp.
GCGTGGTGCTGTCGCCGCCGCAGGCCCACCACGACCCCGCGGGGCTGGTGGAGACGATCCGCCGGTCCGGCGTGCGGGCCGCGTTCTTCGTCCCCTCCATGCTGCAGCTGCTGGTGGAGGGGGGGCGCCTGGACGAGAGCGGCCTGCGCCGGGTGATGTGCGGCGGCGAGGCGCTGCCGCCGGCGCTGGCGCGGCGGCTGGAGGAGCTGCTGTCGGGGATCGAGATCTACAACATGTTCGGCCCCTCCGAGGCGTCACAGGCCGTCACCGGCCGCGTCATGGTGCGCGACGGCGACGCGACCGTGCCGCTGGGGCGCCCGGTGGCCAACACGCGCATCTACATCCTGGACCGCTTCGGGGCGCCGTCGCCCGTCGGCGTGCCGGGCGAGCTGTACGTGGGGGGCGTGCAGATGGCGCGCGGCTACCTGGGCCGCCCGGGGCTCACGGCCGAGCGCTTCCTTCCGGACCCCTGGAGCGGAGAGGCGGGGGCGCGGGTCTACCGGACCGGCGACCTGGGGCGTTGGCGGGCCGACGGGACGATCGAGTACCTGGGCCGCATGGACTTCCAGGTGAAGGTCCGCGGCTTCCGCATCGAGCCGGCCGAGATCGAGGCGCGCCTCGCCGAGCACCCGGGCGTGCGCGCCGCCGTGGTGCTGGCGCGCGAGGACGCGCCGGGCGAGAAGCGGCTGGTGGCCTACGTGGTCGGCGACGAGGCGGCCGGCGCGGAGGTGCTGCGGGCGCACCTGGGCGAGACGCTGCCGGAGTACATGCTCCCCGCCGCCTTCGTGCGCCTGGACGCGCTTCCGCTCACCCCCAACGGCAAGCTGGACCGCGCGGCGCTCCCCGCCCCCGAGGGCGACGCCTTCGCCGCCCGCGGCTACGAGCCGCCGTCCACCCAGACCGAGCAGGCGCTGGCCGAGATCTGGGCCGAGGTGCTCGGCGTGGAGCGGGTGGGCCGCCGGGACCACTTCTTCGAGCTGGGCGGACACTCGCTCCTGGCGGTGCGGGTGATCTCGCGCGTGCGGCAGGCGCTGGACGTGGAAGTCGCGCTCGGCGTGCTCTTCACCCGCCCCGTGCTCACCGAGTTCGCCCAGGAGATCGTCGACAGCCAGCTCGCCCGGGTCGACCCGGACGAGATGGCGCGGCTGCTCGCGCTGCTGCGCGAGGCCGGGTGAGGCCGCGCGGCGCCCGCCCGTGGCGCGGGGGCGGCGGCCCGGGCGCCGGTCCGCCCGCCACCCCGGCCGTTCGCGGCGAGAAGGTCATGCTCGTTCGAGACACCCGATTCACCGGAGCGCCCCACCCATGAAATCCGATTTGCTGCTGGTCGGGCTGACGCTGGCCGAGCGCGAGAAGCTCCTGAGCATGGCGCGGAACCGCGACCTGGTGCGCGGGGCCGAGCTTCCGCCGATCGAGCGCGCCGACCGCGGAGGCCGGGTGCCGCTGTCGTTCGCCCAGCAGCGGCTCTGGTTCCTGGAGCAGCTGGGGGAGCTGGGGAGCACGTACCACATCTCCAAGCGCCTGCGGCTGCGGGGCGCGCTGGACCGGGCGGCGCTGGCGAGCGCGCTGGACGGGGTCGTGGCCCGCCACGAGGTGCTGCGCACCGTCTTCGCGCAGGTGGACGGCGTCCCCGAGCAGCGCATCGCGCCGGCCGAGGGGGCGCGCTTCCACCTGGCCGAGCACGACCTGGGCGGCCGGGCGGACGCCGAGGCGGAGCTCGAGCGGCTGACGGCCGACGAGCTCCACGCGCCCTTCGACCTGGAGCGCGGGCCGCTGATCCGCGGACGGCTGATCCGGATGGCGGCGGACGACCACGTCCTGCTGCTGACCATGCACCACATCGTGGGCGACGCCTGGTCCAGCGGGGTGCTCTTCGGCGAGTTCACCGAGCTCTACGCCGCGCACGTCCAGGGGCGGGAGCCCACCCTGGCCCCGCTCCCGGTGCAGTACGCCGACTACGCCGTCTGGCAGCGGCGCTGGGTGGACGGCGAGGTGCTGAAGGCGCAGGCCGACTACTGGACGCGGACGCTCGCGGGCGCGCCCGAGCTGCTGGAGCTCCCCACCGACCACCCGCGCCCGGCGAGGACCGACTATTCGGGGGCGCGGCTGGAGGTGGAGCTGGACGAGGCGCTGACGGCGGGGCTGAAGGCGCTGTCGCGGCGGCACGGGACCACGCTGTTCATGACGCTCCTGGCCGGATGGGTGGTGGTGCTGGGCCGCCTGGCGGGGCAGGACGACGTGGTGATCGGCATGCCCACCGCCAACCGGGGGCGCCGCGAGATCGAGGGGCTGATCGGCTTCTTCATCAACACGCTGGCGCTGCGCGTGGACCTGTCGGGGGCGCCGACGGTGGCCGAGCTCCTGGAGCGGGTGAAGGCGCGGGCGCTCGAGGCCCAGCACCACCAGGACATCCCCTTCGAGCAGGTGGTGGAGCGGGTCGCCCCGGCGCGCAGCCTGGCGCACAACCCGCTCTTCCAGGTGGTCCTGGCGTGGCAGAACGAGCCCGGGGGAGGCGGCGGGCAGCCGCTTCCGGGGCTGGAGCTGGGCGGCGGGGCGCCGGGGCCGTCGCACGTCCCCGCGCACTTCGACCTGACGCTGGAGCTCTCCGAGCGCGCCGGCCGCATCCGCGGCGGTGCCACCTACGCCACGTCGCTCTTCGAACGGGCGACCGTGGAGCGCTACGCGGGCTACCTGCGGCGGGTGCTCGAGGCGATGGCCGCGGACGAGGGGCTGCGGGTGGACCGGCTGCCGCTGATGCCGGCCGAGGAGCGCGCGCGGGTGGTGGAGGAGTGGAACCGCATCGAGCCGGCCCCGGGCGAGTCGTGCATCCACGCGCTCTTCGAGCGGCAGGTGGAGCGCACGCCGCTGGCCGAGGCCGTCTCCTTCGCGGGCGAGCGCCTCACCTACGCCGGGCTGAACGCGCGGGCCAACCGGCTGGCGCACCACCTCCGTGCGCTGGGCGTGGGTCCCGAGGTGCGCGTGGCACTCTGCGCGGAGCGCGGGCTGGAGCTGGTGGTGGGGGTGCTGGCGGTGCTCAAGGCGGGGGGCGCGTACGTGCCGCTGGACCCGGCCTACCCGGCCGAGCGGCTGGCGTTCATGCTCGCCGACAGCGCGCCGGCGGCGGTGCTCACGCAGCAGGCGCTGCGCGAGCGGGTCCAGGGCGCGGGAGTGCCGGTGCTGGAGCTGGACGCGGCGGCGCCGGCGTGGGCGGGCGCGTCGGACGAGAACCCGGAGCGCGGCGCCCTGACGCCGGGCCACCTGGCGTACGTGATCTACACCTCCGGCAGCACCGGGCGGCCGAAGGGCGTGCTGGTCCCGCACCGCAACGTGGTGCGCCTGTTCGCGGCCACCGACCGCTGGTTCCACTTCGGCGAGACGGACGTGTGGACGCTCTTCCACTCCGCCGCCTTCGACTTCTCGGTGTGGGAGGTGTGGGGCGCCCTCCTCCACGGCGGGCGCCTGGTCGTCGTCCCCAGGGAGATCACCCGCGACCCCGAGGCGTTCTACGAGCTGGTGTGCGACGAAGGGGTCACGGTGCTGAGCCAGACCCCCAGCGCCTTCTACCCGTTCATCAGCGCGCAGACGCTGATCGGCCGCGGGCACCGGCTGCGCCACGTGGTCTTCGGCGGCGAGGCGCTGGACGTGACCCGGCTGCGCCCGTGGTTCGAGGAGAACGGCGACACCTCGCCGCGGCTGGTGAACATGTACGGGATCACCGAGACCACCGTCCACGTCACCTACCGCCCGCTCACCCGAGCCGACGTGGACCACGCCGGCGCCAGCCCGATCGGCGGGCGGATCCCCGACCTCACCGCCTACCTCCTGGACCAGGCGGGCGAGCCGGTGCCGGTGGGGGTGGCGGGCGAGCTCCACGTCGGGGGCGCCGGGGTGGCGCGCGGCTACCTGGGCCGCCCCGAACTGACGGCGGAGCGCTTCGTGGCCGATCCCTTCGGCGCGGAGCCGGGGGCGCGGCTGTACCGCACCGGCGACCGGGCGCGCCGGCTCCCCGGCGGAGAGATCGAGTACCTGGGCCGCACCGACCACCAGGTGAAGGTGCGCGGCTACCGCATCGAGCTGGGCGAGATCGAGGCGCGGCTCCGCGAGCACCCGGGGGTGCGCGAGGCCGTCGTCCTGGCGCGCGACGACTCGGCGGGCGAGAAGCGGCTGGTGGCGTACGTGGTGGGCGACGCCGCGGCGGACGTGCTCCGGGCGTACCTGGCCGAGCGGCTGCCGGACTACATGGTGCCGGCGGCGTGCGTGCGGCTGGACGCGCTCCCGCTCACCTCCAACGGCAAGCTCGACCGCAAGGCCCTCCCCGCGCCCGACGGCGACGCGCACGCGGCCCGGGGCTACGAGGCACCGGTGGGCGAGACCGAGGAGGCGCTGGCCGGGATCTGGGCCGAGGTGCTGGGCGTGGAGCGGGTGGGGCGGCTCGACAACTTCTTCGAGCTGGGCGGGCACTCGCTGCTGGCGGTGCAGGTGATCGCCTGCATGCGCGACATCGGGCTGCACCTGGAGGTGGAGTCGCTGTTCCAGCGCCCCACGCTGGCGGGGCTGGCGGCCGAGATCGGCGGCGCCACGCGCGAGGTGGAGGTGCCGGACAACCGGATCGCTCCGGCGGGCGAGGAAGATACCCGCTCCGTGGTCTTCAGCGTGTGAGCGGGAGAACGGGAATGACGCTCGAACAGCTGCTGGGCCAGCTCGCCGCCGCCGACGTCTCCCTGCGCAGGAGCGGCGACCGGCTGGACCTCTACGCCAGCGGGGGCGCCCCGGCCGCGCACGTCCTCGACGGGGTGCGCATCCACAAGCCCGCGCTCATGGCGATGATCGCCGACGGCGGCGAGTGGCCTCCCCCGATCCGCCCCGAGATGCTTCCGCTCGTCTCGCTCACCCAGGCCGAGATCGACGGGATCGTCGCCGGCGTGGCGGGCGGCGCGGCCAACGTGCAGGACATCTACCCGCTGGCGCCGCTGCAGGACGGCATCCTCTTCCACCACCGGATGGCGAAGGAGGGCGACCCGTACCTGGTGTGGTCGCTGGTCGACCTGGAAAGCCGCGAAGCGCTGGACCGGTACCTGGGCGCGCTGCAGGCGGTGGTGGACCGGCACGACATCCTGCGCACGTCCGTGACGTGGGAGGGGCTGCGCGAGCCGGTGCAGGTGGTGTGGCGCAAGGCGGCGCTCCCGGTGGAAGAGGTGGAGCTGGACCCGGCCGCCGGCGGCGCGGCCGAGCAGCTCCGCGCCCGCTTCGACCCGCGCCACTACCGGCTCGACCTGCGCCACGCCCCGATGATGCGGGCGTGCGTCGCCCATGACCGGGGCACGGGCCGCTGGCTCCTCTTCTTCCTGCACCACCACTTCGTGTTCGACCACACCACCACGGTGCTCTTCTGGTCCGAGATCGAGGCGTACGTGTCGGGCCGGGCCGACGCGCTCCCCCAGCCGCTGCCGTTCCGCAACTACGTGGCGCAGACGCGGCTGGGCGCGAGCGGCGAGGAGCACCGCGAGTTCTTCACCGAGCTGCTGGGCGACGTGGACGAGCCGACGGCGCCCTTCGGGCTGCTGGACGCGCGGGGCGACGGGTCCGGGATGAAGGAGGCGCGGCTGCAGGTGGACCCGCGGCTCGCGGCCCGGCTGCGCGAGCGGGTGCGGGCGCTGGGGGTGAGCGCGGCGAGCGTCTTCCACGTGGCGTGGGCGCAGGTGCTGGCGCGCGTGTCGGGCCGCGACGACGTGGTGTTCGGCACGCTGCTGTTCGGCCGCATGCACGGGGGCAGGGGCTCCGAGCGGGCGATGGGCCCCTTCATCAACACCCTCCCGATCCGGGTGCGCCTGGGCGGCGCGGGGGCCGAGGCGAGCGTGCGGCGCACGCACGGGGTGCTGGCCAGGCTGCTGCGCCACGAGCACGCCTCGCTGGCGCTGGCGCAGCGCTGCAGCGGGGTGGACGGGTCGGCGCCGCTGTTCACGTCGCTGCTGAACTACCGCCACAGCGTGAGAAGGACGCCCTCGAACGTGCCCGCGCCCGCGCCGGGCAGGGCGTTCGAGGGGATGCGGGGGATCTTCAGCGAGGAGCGGACGAACTACCCGCTGACGCTGTCGGTGGACGACCAGGGCGAGGGATTCCGGCTCAAGGCCCAGGTGGTCTGCGAGCTCCTCGACCCGGCCGCGGTCTGCGCCTACGCGCATACGGCGCTGGCCGGGCTGGTGGAGGCGCTGGAGACGGCGCCGGAACGGGCGGTGGGCGGCATCGCCATCCTGCCCGAGAGCGAGCGGGCCCGGGTGCTGGAGGAGTGGAACCGCGCCGAGACGCACGCGAGCGGGTCGTGCATCCACGAGCTCTTCGAGCGGCAGGTGGAGCGCGCGCCGCTGGCCGAGGCCGTCTCCTTCGCCGGCGAGCGCCTCACCTACGCCGGGCTGAACGCACGGGCCAACCGGCTGGCGCACCACCTCCGCGCGCTCGGCGTGGGCCCCGAGGTGCGCGTGGCCCTGTGCGCGGAGCGCGGGCTGGAGCTGGTGGTGGGGGTGCTGGCGGTGCTCAAGGCGGGCGGCGCGTACGTGCCGCTGGACCCCGCCTATCCGGCCGAGCGGCTGGCGTTCATGCTGGCCGACAGCGCGCCGGCGGCCGTGCTCACGCAGCGGGCGCTGCGCGAACGGGTCGAAGTCGCGGGCGTGCCGGTGCTGGAGCTGGACGCGGCGGCGCCGGCGTGGGCGGGTCGGTCCGACGAGGATCCGGAGCGCGGCGCGCTCACCCCGGCCCACCTGGCGTACGTGATCTACACCTCCGGCAGCACCGGCCGGCCGAAGGGCGTGCTGGTCCCGCACCGCAACGTGGTCCGGCTGTTCGCGGCGACCGACCGCTGGTTCGGGTTCGGCGACGCGGAGGTGTGGACGCTCTTCCACTCCGCCGCCTTCGACTTCTCGGTGTGGGAGATGTGGGGCGCGCTCCTCCACGGCGGCCGCCTGGTCGTCGTTCCCAGGGAGGTCACCCGCGACCCCGGGGCGTTCCACGAGCTGGTGTGCGACGAAGGGGTCACGGTGCTGAGCCAGACGCCCAGCGCCTTCTACCCGTTCATCGGCGCACGGGCGTCCAGCGGCCGCGGGCACCGGCTGCGCCACGTGGTCTTCGGCGGCGAGGCGCTGGACGTGCCCAGGCTGCGGCCCTGGTTCGAGGAGAACGGGGACGCGTGCCCCCGGCTGGTGAACATGTACGGGATCACCGAGACCACCGTGCACGTCACCTACCGGCCGCTCACCCGGGCGGACGTGGAGCGCGCGGGGCCCAGCCCGATCGGCGAGCGGATCCCGGACCTGCGCACCTATCTCCTGGACCGGGCGGGCGACCCGGTGCCGGTGGGGGTGGCGGGCGAGCTCTACGTCGGCGGCGCCGGGGTGGCGCGCGGCTACCTGGGCCGCCCGGAGCTGACCGCGGAGCGCTTCGTGGCGGACCCGTTCTCGGGCGAGCCGGGGGCGCGGCTGTACCGCACCGGTGACGTGGCGCGGTGGCGGCCCGACGGGACGCTGGAGTTCGTGGGGCGCAACGACGAGCAGGTGAAGATCCGGGGCTTCCGCATCGAGGTGGGCGAGATCGAGGCGCGGCTCCGCGAGCACCCGGGGGTGCGCGAGGCCGTCGTCCTGGCGCGCGAAGACGCGCCGGGCGAGAATCGGCTGGTGGCGTACCTGGCCGGCGGCGAGGCGGTGGAGGCCGAGGCGCTGCGGGCGCACCTGGGCGAGACGCTGCCGGAGTACATGGTCCCCGCGGCCTTCGTGCGCCTGGACCGGTGGCCGCTCACCCCCAACGGGAAGCTCGACCGCAAGGCGCTCCCCGCCCCCGAGGGCGACGCGTACGCCGCCCAGGAGTACGAGGCGCCGGTGGGCGAGACCGAGCAGGCGCTGGCCGACATCTGGGCCCAGGTGCTCGGCGTGGAGCGGGTGGGCCGCTGGGACGACTTCTTCGAGCTGGGCGGACACTCGCTCCTGGCGGTGCAGGTGAGCTCGCGGGTGCAGCAGCTGCTGGGGGTGGAGCTCGACCTGGGCGAGATGTTCGCGCGGCCCATGCTCCGCGACCTGGCGCGCGCGCTGGAGACCGCGGCGCGCTCGGAGCTGCCGCCGATCGACCCCGCGCCGCGGAGCGGGCCGATCCCGCTGTCGTTCGCGCAGCAGCGGCTCTGGTTCCTGGAGCAGCTGGGGAGCCTGGGAAGCGCCTACCACATCCGCCGCCACAAGCGGCTGCGCGGCGCGCTGGACCGGGCGGCGCTGGTCCGCGCGCTGGACACCGTGGTCGCCCGCCACGAGGCGCTGCGCACCACCTTCGCGGAGGTGGACGGCGTCCCCGAGCAGCGGATCGCGCCGGCCGGGGAGAGCCGCTTCCACCTGGTGGAGCACGACCTGGGCGGGCGGGCGGACGCGGAGCCGGAGCTCCGCCGGCTGGCGGCCGAGGAGGGGCGCGCGTCCTTCGACCTGGAGCGCGGGCCGCTGATCCGCGGCCGGCTGGTGCGGCTGGCCGCCGACGACCACGTGCTGCTGGTCACCATGCACCACATCGTCAGCGACGGCTGGTCCACCGGGGCGTTCTTCGGCGAGCTCTTCGAGCTCTACGCCGCCCAGGCCGAGGGAAGGGAAGCGCACCTCCCCGAGCTGCCGGTGCAGTACGCCGACTACGCGGCGTGGCAGCGGCGGTGGCTCCGCGGCGAGGCGCTCCAGGCGCAGGCGGACTACTGGGCCCGCACCCTGGCGGGCGCCCCCGAGCTGCTGGAGCTCCCCGCCGATCGCCCGCGGCCGGCCCGGATGGACCATTCGGGGGCGCGGATCCAGATCCGGCTGGGCGAGGAGCTCACCGCGGGCTTGAAGGCGCTCTCGCGGCGGAACGAGACGACGCTGTTCATGACGCTGCTGGCCGGGTGGGCCGTGGTGCTGGGCCGGCTCGCGGGGCAGGACGACGTGGTGGTCGGCACCCCCACCGCGGGCCGCGGGCGCCGCGAGATCGAGGACCTGGTCGGCTTCTTCGTGCGGACGCTGGCCCTGCGGGTGGACCTGTCCGGCGCGCCCACCGTGGCGGAGCTGCTGCGGCGGGTGAAGCAGCGCGTGCTCGAGGCGCAGCGGCACCAGGACATCCCCTTCGAGCAGGTGGTGGAGCTGGCGGCCCCGGCGCGCAGCCTGTCGCACACCCCGCTCTTCCAGGTGCTGTTCACCTGGCAGGGCGAGCCGCGCCGCGAGGGGGCCCGGGTGGCGGGGCTCGCGGTGGAAGAGATGGAGCGGTCCGCGCACGGCACCGCGAAGTTCGACCTGACGCTGACGCTGGCGGAGCGGAACGGGCGCATCGGCGGGAGCGTGGCGTATGCGACCGCGCTCTTCGACCGCGAGACGGTGGAGCGCTGGGTGGGCTACCTCCGCCGCGTGCTCGAGGCCATGGCCGCCGACGACCGCCGGCCCGTGGAGCGGCTGCCGCTGCTGCCGCCGGACGAGCGCGCGCCGGTGGTGGAGGAGTGGAACCGGACGGCGGCCGACTACCCGCGCGCGTCGTGCATCCACGAGCTCGTCGAGGCGCAGGCGGCGCGCACGCCGGACGCGGCGGCGGTGGCCTTCGAGGGCGCGCACCTCAGCT
>DASSME010000163.1:0-32626 GCA_035689035.1 Longimicrobium sp.
CTGCTGGCCCCGAGAAATCTCTTGGAAAAGTAAGCGACATACGTCTCAAAGAGCTGTTTGACGTTTATCTTGCCCGGAAGACGGATCAGATCCGGAGGAACCTTGGAGAGCAGAATTCATCACGAGTGCAACGCTACTTATTAAAGCTTGCCACGTTCATGTTTCATCGTAGTACCTCTTCCATGGATCTTGAGGAGGTGGTTGAGTCTACAGGTGATGCCGATCTTAGCGGTCAAGACTCCCTTTACCTTCATCTACTCGACGAGGATATTATAATCGAGGAACAACCTGGGGACTTTCCTAACGAGAGAAGAGTTGCATTCGTATATGAAGAATTCATGGAATATCTGCTTGCCAGCGCCATCTATAATGCCCCCGAAGCGTTTGGTATTACTGACCCAGGAGCATCCTTCGAAATGCTAGATGCCTTGAAGGAGAACTGGACCAATGCTCGCGGTGTCGGCGAATATGTATGTTTGATGCTGCTGTCCGACCCTGATCCTATAAGGCGCTATGAAGGGGTGTCATACCTAAGGAGATTTACTGCGTCGAGTTCCCGGACGTGGCGTGAGGCATATTGGTCTGTTCTTGGTAAACTCCCAGAGTCGAGTATCCACACTCACGTTTTTGATACGTTAGCATTGGCGTTTGAAGCAGCTCCAAATCAGCAGCTAATTAAGCAAACCCTTACCAATGTGAGTCGATTCAGCACAACAATGGCGGGGCGTTTCGCCGCAGCCATCTTGTGGTCTGCAGCGCTACCGACGGTGCTCACTTGGGAGATCCTTGAGCGGCTCCCAACGATGGGAGAGGATGAACTCGCCTCGCTTGAATCGGAACTCGTCCAACGTCTGAATTCACCTCGAGTAGACCCCGCCGGGAGGATGTTGCGTCGTATTTTGTTCGACATTGCTACACCATTCCTCTCCGTTGCGCAGAAGGAAACCATTGACCATCTCCGTACCATCTACGGCTCACCGGCGCCTGACCACCTCCCTCCGGTGGAGGAAACAGCGATCTATGAAACGCGTATTCCCGTGATCAAACTTATTTGGAAAGCATTCCCCGAATTCGCACCAATGCTCCTAAACGGGCTCTATGACCGTGATGAGTCTGTACGTCGTATCGCAGCTGACCGCATCCGGTGGAGTGAATCTTGTCGCCCGCAACTCGCTCGTCTTACGAGCCGGATAGCGGAAGAACTTCGCGGAACAAAGGTGGGACAACTGCTATCCACATCCGCTTGGCATCTCTCGCATCAGGAAATACCACGGAGCTAACCGCACTCAGGTGCTCTCTATAAGCCTCGTGAAAGCGTCACCGAAGCGGGCTCACGACGAATATCATCGTTAACTTTCCATCCTCTGAACGAACGCATCTAACTCTTTAATTCTTTCACGTGCCAACCGCGCCAGCACCACATGCCAGTCCTCAGGTGGTGAGCGATACGAAGAACTCGACGGGTCGAGCCGCGCCCGAGCAACCGTACTGATCGACACGCCAGCGGCTTCGGCGATCTCGTCGGCGGTGATGCGGCGGGTCAGGATGTCGGTGGCTTCCTTGAAATCCATCGTCCGAGTTGGATAGAGTGCTCTTGACAAAACAGCGGTTTGGATATAACATCCTATCCAGCAGGGCGAAAAGCAAGGCTGGCCGAGTCTCCCGCTAAGAAGCTCCGGCCAGCCTCATCGCGAACCGACCCGAAGGCCGCCCGCTCGCCAAAAGGTATCCCTGCCGCGCGCCGAGGGTCAAGCCAGCCAGGAGGTGCACGATGGCCGATGCACAGCAGGGCGCCGCTCCCGCCCCCACGGAACCCGCTGGCTACACCATCCAGAAGAGGAAGGACACGCGCTGGTGGGAGGTGCGCGACCCCGCGGGCGAGCTGGTGTGCCTCACGGTGTACCGGCGCGGCGCGAGAGAGGTGGTGCGGCGCCTGGCCGCGTGACACACGAGAATGCCCCGGCAGCGCAGGCGCCGGGGCATTCCTGTCTCAGCTCATCGAAGGATACCGGTGGGAAATCACCTGCGCGAGTCCGTCGCACTTCTGATCGCAGGTGTCGAGAACACATTCAGAAGGAGACGACCGATGACCAGGCGGTACACCGGGAACATGTGGGGTCAGCAGTACCTGGCGAACACCAGTCCCAGCAAGAAGGAGGTCCACGACCTGGACAACGAGAAGACCGGCAAGAACGAGTGCCAGATCGACGAGATCATCGCCGCGGGGAACGAGAAACCGTACGACACGCTGAAGGCCGCGAACGACGCGGGCTACGACAACTGCGCCTACTGCATCGGCGACTCGACCCGTTAGGCGAGCAGGTCATGCGTGAATGATTTCGGCCCAGGCTCTCGCCGGGGCCGATCTCTCGAACGGTCACCGGGGCGCCGGCACGTGGCCGGCGCCCGCGTGGGGTCAGGCCGAGCAGCCGACGCCGGCGCCCAGGCAGGTGTAGCCGAAGCAGGTGCCCACGTTCGGATCGCAGGTGTTCTGCTGGATCTTGGTGGCAAAGTACCCCTCCACCGTGCCGCCCTGCTCGTCGGTAACGGCCACCTCGAAGGTGTGAACTTCAAGCGCTTCCACGTCAAGCGTGATCTTCTTCATGCTGCCGGCTCCTTACAGGGATGGATCCATTGCGCGCAACGTGCCGTACGGATGGAGCGTAATGCGCGCAGCTGAATCCTTCAAAGTCATTAAACACGCTCCACACGTGCTTCCCCGTCCTTGCAGGAAACGAGCCATCTTGTTGTGTACCAACATGTTAAGGCGTCGGAACAGACGCGGAATGGGAGCCGTGGCGGGCGTTCTACGGCCACCTGGTACTCCACCGATGCTCCTGCGCGGCGGCTCGTCCAGAGCTCACGGAGGAAACGGCCAGGGGGATGAGAAGCCGCGTCGGGTTCGGCGCGCGGGCAGAAGATGGGCGGCGGCGGGGTGTCAGAATGACGGGCGATGAAGCATCATGTATGAGAATACTCGTCCCCCCGATCCCCCGCCCACCAGGAGAGCCCCACCATGCGAACCGCGGCGCTGACCCTTCTCCTCCTTTGTTCGCTCGCCGTGTCGGCGCGCGCGCAGGACACGCAGACGTACCGCGCCTTGCTGGCGCGCGCGCAGGCGGGCGACGAGAGCGTGGACTTCACGGCGCTGCGGAAGGCATGGGCCGCGTCGCCCGAGTACGCGCCCTACGGCTCCGACGCGGACGAGCACGCCGACAGCATGCGGGCGGCGCTGGAGCGGAGCGACTGGGCACGCGCGATCCGCGAGGCCGACGCGGTGCTGGCGGTCACCTGGCTCGACACCGACGCACACGTGATGAAGGCGTTCGCCGCCGGGCGGATGGGCGACGCGCCGGCCGCGGAACGGGAGCGGATGGTGGCCCGCCGCATCGTGCAGTCGGTCGCCGACAGCGGCGCGGGGACGCAGCAGTCGCCGTTCGTGGTGGTGACGGTGGCCGAGGAGTATGCGTACCTGCGGATGAACGGCTTCGAGCCCTCCGTCCAGGGGCTGGACCGCTGCGGCGATCGCGAGTGCGACCGGATGGACGCGGTCAACCCCGACACCAGCGAACGGCGCACCTTCTACTTCGACATCACCCTCCCCGCCGGACACCTCCGGCGGAGCCTGGGCGGCGGGGGCTCCAAGCCGTAGCCGTCGGGGGGGCGAGGTCCACCTCCAACCCTGGCACCGGCGAACCGGCGTGCCTCACGCCCAACCGTCGCGGCGCACGCCGGCTACCCGCCGGAGCGGGCCGCCCGCATCCCCGTTCGCACGATCCGACACGATCTGCTTGGATGCGGATGGGTTTCCGCGTTACACTGCGTGCTGCGACGCACACCTGAGTTCCCCTCTCGCGCGAAGCCACACCCGTGCGTGAGCTCAGGCTGGAGGTGGACGGCCTTTCCGTGAAATCGTTCGCCACGCCGCACTACACGCCGGCCTGCTGACCGCGCCGGAGCGCTCCGCTTCATCCCCCCAACGGAGGTAGCACGATGGACAAGCTGCGCATGCGCGCGGAGGACCTGCGCGTGGATTCGTTCCCGACCGCCGGCACGGACCCCCGCAGGGGCACCGTGCGGGCGTACAGCGACTGTACCCAGGGCGACAGCTGCTACTGCCACACGGCGTACGCGGTCTGCGGCACCGGCCCCGCGACCATCTACTCGTGCAACTACACGATCGACGAGTGCGAGCTCACGGCCGACGGATGCGATCGCACGGCAGGGATCTGCATCGACACCTCGTACGACGTGTGCGGCACGCGGCAGGACACGCCCGTGTGCTGACGACGCGGGACCGCTGAACACGAACCCGGCCCCGGCGACGAAATCGCCGGGGCCGTGCTCATGGTGTGGTGCCACAGGGACCGGGCTGTTGAAGCCTCGCGCAGTTTGCGAGGCTTTCGTCGTTGTTGCTGCGGCTTCAGCCGCCGGTGAGCGAGGCCGGGTAGGGCGACGTCACCGCGCCCCGCACCTTCATCCCCCTACCGTGCCGCGCCCACCCGGCGGCGCAGGATGGACTTGGGGATCATCACGTGCACGCCCACGTTGCCGTCCACCAGCTCGGTGATGTCCACGTCACAGGCCACGCTGGTGAGCATGTACGCGTCGTCGTGCGACAGCCCCTGCGTGGTCACCAGGAAGTCGATCGCCTGCCGCACCGCGATCTTCGTCGCCTGCACCAGCGAGGTGTCCATCCCCATGGCGATCCAGTGCGTGGGCGTCTCGGCGCGCGGCCAGGCGAGGTGCATGTCCTTGCGCACCACCACCTGGAAGGTGCCCACCAGCGACGTTTCCAGCGCGGTGATGTCCACCTCGCCGTTCCCCTGCCCCGCGTGCCCGTCGCCGATCTCCAGCAGCGCGCCCGCGGTGTGGACGGGGATGTAGAGCGTGGTCCCCGCCACCAGCTCCTTGTTGTCCAGGTTGCCGGCGTGGATGTCGGGCGGCGCGCTGTTCACCCGCCCGCGCGAGCGCGGCGGCGCCACCCCGATGCTGCCGAAGAACGGGTGCAGCGGCACGTCGATCCCCGGCGCGAAGCGGGCCACCATCCGCCGCCGGTCCAGCGGGATGATGCGCATCCGGGCGTAGGGAAAGTCTTCGGGAAGGAAGCCGCGGCCGACGCCGAACGCGTTGTAGGCGTAGGGGATCGCCAGCTCGATGCGCTGGATGCGCACCTCCAGCACGTCGCCGCTATCGGCGCCTTCGACGTCGATGGGGCCGGTGAGGATGTGGCCGCCCGGGCCCTTGTTGGTGACGGTGCGGTAGATGTCGCGCAGCGCCGGCTCCACCTGTGCGGGCGGCACGCCGGCGGCCTGCAGCCGGTCGGGGCTGGAGGTGATCAACGTCCCCACCACCAGCCGGTCGCCCGAGCGGATGCGCAGCACGGGCGTGGCCGCCGCGTCGTAGTACCCCCACGCCACCGTGGTGGGCGATGGCATCAGCCGGTGCACCGCCTGCGCGGCGGACGGGACGGCAATGAACAGCGCTGCGGCCGCGGCCGCGCGCGGAAGGCGAGGCATGGGCGCTCCTTCGCGGCTCGGAAGGGTGGATCGGATGGGTTCGGGGTGGGGCGGAACACAGGCTAGCCGCGCCGTCCTCGCCGTGCAAGCGCGAGGGCGGCCGCCGCAGATGACCGTGCATCCTGCATCCAACCCGCCGCTCGTCACCCTGAGGCTGAGGCTGACCACGCGGTCATTGCAGCATGAACGAGCGGTCGCAAGCCGAAGGATCTGTGGCCAGTCGCCGCGAAAACCCAGCGGAAGCGCAGCGGCGATCACAAATCCTTCGCGCTGCGGGCATCGTGCCCTCGGCCGGGCCGGCGGGGTCGCGCTCGGGATGACGAGGCCGGGATAACGCCTCGAGTGGAAGGTCGATCGGACAGCCGGATGGAGCCCGGACGATCACGAATGCGTTCGGCCCCGGCGAGAGAGATCGCGCCGGCCGATTCGCTACTTGCCCTTCTCCGGTTGCGGAGGGGGAGCCTCCTGGGGGGCTTGCTGCTCGTGGTTCCGCTGGTTGGCCTGGCCCTCCGCGTGTTCCGGGTTCATCCCACGCGCCCGTTGATCGGGCGGGTTCTGCTTCTCGATCCCTTTCTGCGGCATCCTGACCTCCTGGTGGTGAGAGCGGGCTATCGTCCATCCACGAGCGACCGCAACTTCTCAGCCATTTCGCGATCTCCACGCTCGTCCGCGGCGTCACTGCACGATCACGGTCCCGCTCATCGCCGCGCCGTGGATGGCGCATTGATAGTTGTAGGTGCCCGGCGTGGTGGGCATGGCGAGCGACTGGCTCCCCGAGGTGAAGATGGGGGTGGAGCCGATCGCGGCGGAGGCGAAGGTGGCGCTGTGGCGCGCGTTGTCCAGGTTGGTCCACGTCACCACCGTGCCGCGCGCCACGGTGATCGTGGCCGGGTTGTACGCCGTCGCCCGGATGACGACGGCCGCGCCCGGCTGCGTGGGCGTGCCGGGCGGCGCGGGCGGGGTGGCAGCGGGCGCGAACGGGTTGGCGAAGCGCGGCGAGGTGAGGAAGGTCGAGTCCGTGAGCGTGTTCAGGAACGCCAGGAGCGCCGCCTTCTGCGCCGGGGTCAGGTTCAGGCGCCGCGGCGTGCCGTCGGGGTTGCGCAGCCGCCGGTCCAGGTTCGGGTCGGGCTGCACGCCGTGGTCGTAGAACTCGATCACCTGCGCGAGCGAGGTGAAGCGTCCGTCGTGCATGAAGCGCGGGCGCACCGCCACGTTGCGCAGCGACGGCGCCTTGAACGCGCCGCGGCCGGCGCCCGTGTCGGCGCTCACCGCGTCCAGCCCCGTGTTGTGGACCGAGTCGCTCACCTGCGCGACGGTGGTGTGGCACCCCGCGCAGCCGGTCGCGCGGAACAGCCGCTCGCCGTCCAGCTCCTGCGCGGTGAACACGGCGGCGAAGTTGGGCGTGCCCGCGGGGGTGAAGGCCCGGTCGAAGCGCGAATCCGTGGACCGCAGCGAGCGCACGTACTGCGCGAGCGCCCGCGAGACGCGGTCGCTGGTGACGGAGGGCGAGCCGAAGGCGGCCGTGAAGAGCGGGGCGTAATAGTGCGTCGCCTCGATCTTCGCCACCACGTTGTCGAGCGTCATCCCCATCTCGGTGCCGTCCTGGATCGGCCGCAGCACCTGCGCCTCGAGCGTCGCCGCGCGCTCGTCCCAGAAGAAGCGCCCGCGGCGGTAGAAGCGCGCGTTCGCCAGCGCGGGCGCGTGCCGCCCGGTGAGCCCGCCCGCGAACCCCACGCTGAGACGTGGCGTGTCGGAGAAGCCGATGAAGGGGCTGTGGCACCCGGCGCAGCTCAGCCCGTCGTTGGCCGACAGCCGCATGTCGTAGAAGAGCACGCGGCCCAGCGTGGCGCCCGCGTCGGTGATCGCGTTGTCTTGCGGCGTGTTGTCGGTCGCGAGCACCGACGGGCCGTTGGGCGCCACGCGGAAGTGCGCGGGGAATGGGAGCTCGGCGTCGGAGTACTGGAAGGGCGTGGCCGGCAGCGTGGGCGTGGCCAGCCCGGGGGTGAAGGCGACGATGGCGAAGCGGTCGCTGGCCGTGCGCCCCTGCGCGTCGGTGGCGGTGATGGTGGCCCAGGTCACGCCCGGCGCCAGCGGCTGGCCGAGCACGGTCGCCCCCGAAGCGGAGAGGCCGTTGGTGGTTCCCTCGAAGGTGACCTGGTATTGCAGCGCGCCCGAGCCGGTGAACGCCGCCCCCGCCTTGGCCGCGTCGTAGCTCATCGGCTGGCCCACGGTGAAGCCCACGGCCACGTTCGGGCTGGCGAGCGCCGGCGCCGGCACGGAGGGCGGGCCGGGCGGCGGGGAATCGAGCGGGGAATCGCTGCACGCCAGCGCGGCGGTGGCGCAAAGGAGGGCTGCGGAGAGGAGAGTGACAGGGCGCATCGAAGACAACCTTCGGGGCCAGGGGTGAGGGAATCGGCACCGCTCGTTTGCGTGGTAACACGCCACGCCGGCTTCCACCCTGCCGCGGCGCGCGATCGGCGCCACGTGGCGGAGAGCACCGCGTTCCTGACCTTTGACCGCCCACGCGCGCCGTTCATTCCATGGCGGCTTCCGGCGCGTTCACGCCGTATCCATCCAGTGGACGCGTAAGACCCTGCCACGAAAGAACATGCCCCGGACCACGGCAGAGCCGGTTGACGCCGGACGCCTCCGCCCGGTACAGTCCGTGGATTACCGTCGATGCTCTGGATGAACCCGACCCTGGATCCCGATGGGCAAACAGCACTTCGACGTGATCGTCGCCGGGCTCGGGGCGATGGGGAGCGCCACGGCGTACCACCTGGCGGCGCGGGGGCGGCGGGTGCTGGCGGTGGACCGCTTCGCGCCCGGCCACGCCATGGGCTCGTCGCACGGCGACAGCCGCATCATCCGCGAGATGTACTTCGAGCACCCGCTGTACGTGCCGCTGGTCCAGCGCGCGTACGAGCTGTGGACGGCGCTCGAGCACGACGCCGGCACGCCGCTGATGACGCTGAACGGTGGGCTGATGATCGGCCCGCCGGACGGGATGCTGGTGCGCGGCACCCTCCGCAGCGCCGCCGAGCACGGCCTGCCCTGCGAGCTGCTGCACCCGCGCGAGGTGGCGGCGCGCTTCCCGGCCTTCCAGCTGGCGGACGGCCTGGTGGCCGTGCACGACCCGCGCGCCGGCTACCTGCGCCCGCAGGCGTGCGTGGACGCGCACCTGGCGCTGGCCGCGCGCCACGGCGCCGAGCTGCGCTTCGAGGAGCCGGTACTCGGGTGGGAAGCGGAGGGCGAGGGAGTGCGCGTCCGCACGGCGGCGAGGTCGTACACGGCCGGCCAGCTCGTGCTCACCGCCGGCGCGTGGACGCGCGCGCTGCTGCACGGGGTCGATCTGCCGCTGGCCGTGGAGCGCCAGGTGGTCTGGTATTTCGATCCACCCGTGGCGGACGGGGCGTACGAACCCGCGCGCTGCCCGATCTACGCCTGGGAGCACACCTCGGGGTTCATCGGCTACGGCTTTCCGCGGCTGGAGCGGGGGATGAAGGCCGCGCTGATGCACCAGGGCGAAGTCTCGGCGCACCCGGACGGCGTCCGCCGCACCGTCGCTCCGGGCGAGGTGGAGCCGCTCCGCGCGGCGCTCGGCCAGATGCTACCCGGCGTCGCCGACGCGCCGGTGCGCGAGAGCGCGGTGTGCCTCTTCACCAACACGCCCGACACGGACTTCGCCATCGGCTTCCACCCCGCCCACCCGCGGGTGCTGGTCTCCAGCCCCTGCTCGGGCCATGGCTTCAAGTTCGCCGCCGCCCTCGGCGAGCTGCACGCCGACCTGCTGACCAGGGGCCGCGCCCGCTTCGGCCTGTCCCCGTTCCGCCTGGACCGCTTCGCTCTGGCTGGCGAGGCGGAGCCGCCCGGAGCCAGACTTGCCGCACCGATGCCGAAACACCCACCGGGAGGATGAGCCCCATGTTGCGACGGACACTCGCGATCGCACTGCTCGCGGCCGCGGCGGCGTGCGAGGGAAGCCCCGCGGCCCCGCGGCCGGCGGCCGATCCATCGCCCGAAGCACTATTCCTTCCCGTCGCGGACGCGGACTACCGCCTGCCGGGCGAAGACCGGGCGCGGCTCCCCGCCACCCTCGACCTTGACGCGCTCCAGGCGCTGCTCGCGCGCATGCGGCCCGAGCACCGCGCCGACTTCATCGCATTCCTGGCCGACCTGGCCGACGAAGGACAGGTTTCCGTCGACCTGCAGCCGTTGGGGATCTCCGACCCTGAGCTCGTCGCGCTGATCGCCCGGGTGACCCGTCACCCCGTCCATCCGCCGCCACGCCCGTGATCCGGCTCTGTGATACGACCCTCCACAGCCACCGAATGCACGGCAGAACAGCTCGCTGCTTCGTGGCCCCATCCCAGATCCGCTGGATGCTTGCTGTTTCAATTCAAACCGGACGATGAATCCTGAGGCAGACCACGCCACAACCTGTGGTATGATAGCGTTTTGCAGGCCGAAGGATCTATAGGCGGCACCCGGAACCGAACATTCGAAGCGCAAGTCTTTCGCTGGATTCCGTCATCGGCATCGGTCGACAAAAGATCGGCAGCCATGGGTGAATCCTGCGGCTGCCGATTCCCGTATCCATCGTGGCCGGCCCGAAGATGGCGCGGAATGCACGCATTCGGATGGTCGATTTCCCTTGACTATCTGATGCAATCCGCCGAAAGTGGCGAGGCTCGAAATCGAGTGGCGTACCTCGGCTGACGCAAACGGGTCGCCGCGCACCACCCCATTGTTCACCTTTTGCAGAACCCCACCATGAGCACGCCTGCCCAGCCGAACGTCAATCAGACCGGCCAGATCACGGGAGATGGCAACACGCAGTTCATTGCGGTGGGAGACATCATCGTTCAACCACCGGCACACGATCCTGCACCCCCGCCGACGCCGAAGCCCCGGACGCTCAACCGCTGGCTCGGCGTCGTGGCGATCGGAGGGCTGGCTCTCGGAGGGGCGACCCCACTGGTCGTCTCGATCGTGCATCCTCGGCCGGCGATCGTCCACGCCACCCCGGCAGGCGCGCCGATCCGCGTGGCTTCGTCTCCCCGCATCAGCGCACCCAACCACCTCGCGGCCGCACTGAACGTTTCCGCGAACACCCCGCCTCGCACACCGCGGCCGGAATCGGTCACGCAGGTCCGATTCGATCCCCCCGCTGCCATCCCGGTGGTGCAGGAGCCCGGCCAGTGGCCGAACGGCAAGTCCGCGCTGTGCAACGATGGATCGTTCTCGCCCAGCCTGAGCCGCCCCGGCACCTGCGCCGGGCATGCCGGCGTGGCGGTCTGGCGCTACCCCAAGGACCATCCCTACTGGCGCTCCAACAACCGCGCCGCGTAACAACCCCGTAGCACCTGACGCACTGGATGCTCCGCCGCACCAGCGGGCGCGACCCCCCGGCGGCGGACCGTGTCCCGGAACGCGATCGGCCGAGGCTCGAGCCGAGTAGTCGAAGCTCGCGAATCAGGACCACCGGCTCGCCGCCGGGAGCGATGGCGACCTCGCGCCCGCAATCGCGGATTCACGAAGAGGCGCAGTGAGGTCTGGCAGTCTCTCTGCGGCTCCGCGTCTTCGTGCCCGCGTGCCCCGTTGTCCTCGGCGAAGCTCCCGGACCCGTCGTGCGTTACCGGGTTACCGCGACGGGTCCCGGGCGGACCATCCCGGTCCCGTCGCCGAGCTGGCCCGAGGTGTTGATTCCCCAGCAGTATGGCTGTCCGCTCACTCGCTCGAGCGCACAGGAATAGCCGAATCCGACCCCTACCGTCGAGAACAGCACACCCGGGGGGTGTCGCACCGGAGTGGGCGTGTGGTGCTCTATCCAGATCCCGTCTGCAACGTCGGTTGCGCCCCAACAGTACACCTGCCCCGCCGACGAAAGCGCGCAGGTGTGAAAGTTTATCGCCGAGATTGCCGTGAAGCTCACGTCCGGGGGCTGTTGCACCGCAACCGGGGTCAGGCGATTCTCCGTCGTGCCGTCGCCCAGCTGGCCCAAACTGTTACCGCCCCAGCAGTACGCCTGGCCAGCGGGAGTCAGGGCACAGGTCGTCCCGAAGCTGGCGTCGATCGAGGCAAAGGTCACCCCCGCACTCTGGTGCACGGGTGCGAAGCTTTCCCGCCACCCGAGGGTGCCGTCGCCCAACGTGCCATAGTCGTTGAAACCCGCGCAATAAGCCTGGCCGGTGGGGCTCAGGCCGCAGAGGTGGAGGTGGAGGCCCATCGACGAAAAGCGCACTCCCTGCGGCAGGGGCATGGCGATAGCCGAGGGCGAGAGACTCGCGGGGAGCCACCCCCAGCACCATGCCTGTCCGTCGGGTGTCAGGGCGCACCCCGACTCCATGCCGCCCCAGAGCGACGCGAACTGCACTCCGTCCGGCTGCGGGATGGGCGTGGCGCTCCTGCTGTAGCCGATCGTCGTTCCGAGCGGAACGTCCTGGCCCCAGCAGAATACCCGGCTGGACTCGTCCATCGCGCACGAGGTCGGGCTCGCCATCGACACGATCTGTACGAAGTGCGTTCCAGCCGGCTGCGACACGGGTGTCGCGAAGGCGCCGTCGGGCGACACCAGCGATCCCCAGCACCACGCCTGCCCCACGGCGTCCAGCCCACAGGCGTGCGAGCCGCCCACGGCAAGGGCGACCAGCGAGATGCCGCGCACGTTGCGTGCGCCGGGTGTCCCCTTCTGCCCCGTGCCGTATGCGTTCACGGCGGGTCTCCAGGCGGAGCCGGCGCCGCTCAGGAAGAGGTTGTCGTCCGTGGGCGACGCGAGTTCCAGCGCCACGCCCGCCGGAGGGGGCGACCCCGGCTCGCCCGCGGCGGCGCCCCAGTCGACCGAATCCACCGCCTGGCCGGCGGGCGAGCGCAACACCAGCCAGTCGCCGTTGTCGTTCCCCAGGTCGACGCCCGTGTACGCCAGGGCGACGGGCGTGCCGCCGTTCGCCACCGTGTCGGTGCTCGCGCCCAGCACCAGGTACTCGCCCCGCCGGATCACCAGCGGGCCGTGGATGGTGTACCCGGCGTCGCCCCCCGAGGCGATGGTCCAGCCGTCCAGGTTTACCGAGTCGCGCCCGGTGTTGCGGATCTCGAACCACTCGCCGGCGGCCTCGGACGCAGTGGTGGGGTGGGCCATGATCTCGTTGATCACCAGCGCGGGCGACAGCCGCGTCTCCACGAAGAGCGAGAAGCGGAAGAGCGTGACCGCGGGGTCCACGTGCCACGTCCACCGCTTCACCGCACTGGTCTGCCCGGTGGACAGGATCCCGGGATAGCGGAAGAAGGGCTGCAGGCTGGCGGTGAACGCGTCTTGCCCGTCGGCGTTGGACACCCACACGTTCCCGCTCCCCTGCACCACCGTTGGCCCGGTGTGGAAGAAGACGCGGATCCCGGCGGGGTCGGGGGTGGCGCCGTCGATGGTGCCCATCGCCTGCTCCAGCAGGTTCTGGACGCTCACGTCGGCGCCCAGCGTCTGGCTGGCCGAGTCGTAGGCCACGTTGGCCGAGACCAGCCGCACGAACACGTTCTGCCCCCCGATGGCCACGCCGCGCGCGCCGCCCGCAAGGCCGGCTCCGCAGGTGAGCGCCGCTTCCCGCACCCGCACCGCGCATTCGAGCCGATCCGCGGACGGCCGCGCCGCCGGCGGGTCGACGGTGGCCACGGGGTTGCGGTCGGCGCACGCGGCCAGCACCAGCGCGGCGGCAGGAGCGAAAACGAATCCAGCCCGTTTCATGGTGTCCTCCTCCGATGGTGTTGGCGCGGCCCGCCGCACCCCGGGCACATGCGCCCGGCCGCACCGGCCGGAGGGCGGCGCGTTCGTCGCGCGCACACTCCAGGGTACGCTCTCCGTCCCGGCCGCGGCGTAGGGCAATCGGGGGCAGGTTGTCCGAAAGATCTCCATTTCTGGGACGGCTGGCTCTCCGCGAGCCAGCATCGCTCCGGAACCTGCTCGCATCACGGAGGCGTGGCCGGCTGGCGGTATCCCCCCGACGACCCGTACTGGCGTCAGGCGTAGCAACCCCGTAGCACCTGCCGCACTGGATGTTCCGCCGCACAGCGGGCGCGATCCGCGCGACCGCACGTGCGGCGGAACGCGCATCTGGGGCCAGCGCTGGCACAAACCCGGGTCCCCATCGCCCTGGTTGGCCCGCGGCCCTTGACGGGGGCGCCGCGTGGCTGAGTTTGAAGGGAGGCCCGGCCCTCCCCCGAGCCGTCTCGCGCGCGGAGGGCGAGCACGCTCCCGATGTACCGCTCGCCGCCGCCGATCCGCCAACCGCAGCAAAGGTGGACAAATGCCCAGCCTCACCCTCGACGCCGAACAGCTGGTGGTGGAGAGCTTCCCCACCGAGACCGCTCGGCCCGCCGACCTGATCGTGAAGCCGCGCACTTTCGAGCCGGGGTGTACGCGCGACTTCTGCCGCGCGGAGGACCTGCCCTGACCCGCCACGGGTTGACTTACGTTTTTCGCCTTATTATCGATCATGCCATGAGCGACTCGCGCCGCGCCGCCACCCCCATCACTACCACCACGACCCGGAACCCGGGCCGCGGCTGGAGGTGCACGCGCGGGTAGCAGGCGGCGCGGCGGCACACGGCAGACGCGAGCGGCCCGAGAGCAATCCCGGGCCGCTCTTCGTTGCCCCCACCCACCCCACGGGGAGCGGGATGAGCACGGAAACCCTGGTCGTCCACAAGTTCGGCGGCACCAGCCTGGCCACCGCGGAACGCTACCGCGCCGTCGCCGACATCGTGGTGGCGCGCCCCGAGGCGCGCCGCGCGGTGGTGGTCAGCGCGATGGCGGGGGTGACCGACGCGCTGGTGCGCACGGTGGCGCTGGCCGGCGCGCGCGACGCCGCCTACCGCCGCGAGCTGGCCGCGCTGCACGAGCGCCACCTGCAGACCGCCGCCGAGCTGCTCGAGGGCCCCGCCCTGGCCGCCGTGCGCGACGCCATGGAACGCGACTTCGCCGACGTGGACGACGTGCTGCGCGCCGCCTGGATCGTGCGCCACAGCCCGCGCGGCGCCGCCGACATGGTGGCCGGGCTGGGCGAGGTGTGGAGCGCGCGGCTGCTGGCGGCGTACCTGGCCGGGCGCGGCGCGGGCGGCGCCTGGCTCGACGCGCGCGAGGTGCTGGTCGCCGAGCCCGGCGAGGCCGCCGCCCGCATCGACTGGCCCGCCTCGCGCGAGCGGCTGCGCGGGTGGACCGCGGCGCGCGGCGGGGTGCCGGCCACGCTGGTGGTCACCGGCTTCGTCGCCTCCACCGCCGCGGGCGTGCCCACCACCCTGGGCCGCAACGGCAGCGACTACTCCGCCTCCATCTTCGGCGCGCTGCTGGGGGCGGGCGAGATCCACATCTGGACCGACGTGGACGGCGTGATGAGCGCCAACCCGCGCCTGGTTCCCGACGCGCTGGTGCTGGACCGGCTCAGCTACCGCGAGGCGATGGAGCTGGCCCACTTCGGCGCCAGGGTGGTCCACCCCGCCACCATGCGCCCGGCGGTGGAGCACGGGATCCCCGTGTACATCCGCAACACCTTCCGCCCCGATGCGCCGGGCACCCGCATCGACGCCGAGGGCGCGCCCCAGGGCGGGGTCAAGGGGATCTCCTCGGTCGAGGCGGTGGCGCTGCTGAACCTGGAGGGGCCGGGGATGGGCGACGTACCCGGCACCGCCGCGCGCCTCTTCGCCGCGCTCCGCGACGCCGGGGTCGAGGCGCTGATGGTGAGCCAGGGGAGCTCGCAGCACTCCATCTGCCTGGCCGTGCCCGCGGCGGCGGCGCAGGCGGCGCGGCAGGCGGTGGACACCGCCTTCTTCGCCGAGCGGCACCACGGGCTGATCCAGGCCGCCGAGGTGGACCCCGGCTGCGCGCTCCTCGCCGTGGTCGGCGACGGGATGGCGGGGCACCCGGGGGTGGCGGCGCGCTTCTTCGGCGCGCTGGCCGGCGCGGGCGTCAACATCCGCGCGATCGCGCAGGGCTCGTCCGAGCGCAACATCTCGGTGGTGGTGGACGGCGCGCAGGGCGAGCGTGCCTTGCGCGCCGTGCACTCGGGGCTGTACCTGTCGCGCCAGACGCTTTCCGTGGGGATCATCGGCCCGGGGACGGTGGGAAGCGAGCTGCTGGACCAGCTGGCCGAGCGCGTCGGCGCGATTCGCGACGAGCGGGGCGTGGACCTGCGCGTGCGCGGCATCGCCGGGCGCGGGCGGATGGCGCTGGACCCGCGCCGCATCGACCTGGCGTGCTGGCGGCAGGCGGTGGCCCAGGGCGACGCCTTCGACCTGGACGCCTTCATCGAGCACCTGCAGACCGACCACCTGCCGCACACGGTGATCATCGACTGCACGGCCGACGAAGGGGTGGCGCGGCGCTACGGCGAGTGGATGCGCCGCGGCATCCACGTGATCACCCCCAACAAGCGCGCCAACACGCTGGAGCTGGCATACTACGACGAGCTGCGCGCCCTGGGCCGCGGGCCCGCCCGGCACTACCTGTACGAGACCACGGTGGGCGCCGGGCTCCCCATCATCCAGACGCTGCGCGAGCTGATCGCCACGGGTGACCGGGTGGAGCGCATCGAGGGAGTGCTCTCGGGAACGCTCAGCTACCTCTTCAACGCCTACGACGGCGAGCGCCCGTTCAGCGAGCTGGTGGCCGACGCGCGCCGGCTGGGCTTCACCGAGCCCGACCCGCGCGACGACCTGTCGGGCGCCGACGTGGCCCGCAAGGTGGTGATCCTGGCGCGCGAGATGGGGCTCCGGATCGAGCTGGCCGACGTGGAGCTGGAGGGGCTGGTGCCGCCGGCGCTCCAGGGCGGCGGCGTGGACGACTTCCTCGCCCGCCTGCGCGACCACGACGACGCCTTCGCCCGGCTGGCCGGCGACGCGCAAGCGCGCGGCGAACGGCTGCGCTTCGTGGGCGTGGTCGACCGCGAGGGGAACGCCAGCGTCCGCCTGCGCGCGTACCCCGCGCAGCACGCCTTCGCCCGCCTCAACCTGACCGACAACATCGTGCAGTTCCAGACGCGGCGGTACACGCCCAACCCGCTGATCGTGCAGGGCCCCGGCGCCGGCCCGCAGGTGACGGCCGCCGGCGTCTTCGCCGACCTGCTGCGGCTGGCCAGCTACCTGGGGGGCCAGCCGTGACCCCTCCCACGCGCGCCACCGCCTTCGCGCCGGCCACCACCTCGAACCTGGCCGTCGGCTTCGACCTGCTGGGCCACCCGCTGGCCCGGTTCGGCGACCGCGTCACGGTCACGCGCCGCGACGCGCCCGGCGTGGTGATGGGCCCCGTCACCGGCGCCGAGACCCCGCTCCCCACCGATCCCGCGCTGAACACCGCCGGCAGCGCGGTGATGCTGATGCTGCGGGACCATGCGCCGGAGTGGGGCGTGGAGATCGCGATCGAGAAGGGGATCCCGCTGGGCTCGGGGATCGGCGGCTCGGCGGCGAGCGCGGTGGCGGCCGTGGTGGCGGCGAACGCGCTGCTGCCGGATCCGCTGCCGATCGGCGAGCTCTTCCCCTACGCGCTGCAGGGCGAGGTGGCGGCGAGCGGATCGATCCACGGCGACAACGTGGCGCCGTCGCTCTTCGGCGGGCTGGTGCTGGTGCGCAGCGCCGTTCCGCCGGACGTGGTGCCGATCGCCGCGCCGCCCGGGCTGCGCTGCGTGCTGGTGCTCCCCGACCAGTGCCTGCCCACGCGCGAGGCGCGCGCCGTGCTTCCGCGCGAGTACCCGCTGCACGACGTGATCGGCCAGTGCGCGAACCTGGCGGGCGTGATCGCCGGCTGCTATCGCAGCGACCTGGAGCTGATCGGCCGCTCGCTGCGCGACCTGCTGATCGAGCCGCACCGCGCCCGCCTGATCCCCGGCTTCCGCGAGGCGCAGGCGGCGGCGATGGAGGCGGGCGCGCTGGGCTGCTCGATCAGCGGCGCGGGCCCCAGCGTGTTCGCCTGGTGCGCGGGCGACGAGGTGGCCGGCGAGGTGCTCGACGAGATGCAGCGCGCCTTCGCGCGCCTGGGCATCCCCGCCCACGCCTGGGTCTCGCCGGTGGACGGGCCGGGCGCGCGGCTCGAGGCGGTGGAGTGAGGCGGAGCCCACCCCTCACCCTGGCGTTCAGGCGCGACTGCGTCGCGCCCCTGAACGCCTGTCCCTCTCCCGAACTGCAGGAGAGGGACGCGGGGGCGCTTCGCGCGGCTACTTCGGCGCGACCTCTTCCGCGCGCCAACACCGCGGCCGCTTGCGCGCCGGTAGTCCGCGAAGGCGGACTTCGTGTGGTTGTTGCCGCGAATTCATTCGCCCGGTCCGCCCGTTCGTGACCCTGTGATCGACGCATGAGATACATCAGCACCCGCGACCCGTCCCACACCGCCACGCTCGCCCAGGCCGTGCTGCGCGGCATCGCCCCGGACGGCGGGCTGTACGTGCCGGAGACCTTCCCCACCGTGCCCCCCGAGGCGCTGAACGGCGCCGATACGCTCACCGAAGTCGCCGCGCGGCTGCTGGCGCCGTTCTTCGCGGGAGATGCGCTCGCGGGCGCGCTGGCCCCGATCTGCGCCGAGGCGTTCACCTTTCCCGTGCCGCTGCGCGAGCTTCGCGACCGGACCGCCGTGCTGGAGCTGTTCCACGGGCCCACGGCGGCGTTCAAGGACGTGGGCGCGCGCTTCCTGGCCGGCATGCTCTCGCGCATCGTGGGGGCGGATGAGGACGCGCGTCCGCTCACCATCCTCGTCGCCACCTCGGGCGACACGGGCGGGGCGGTGGCGGCGGCGTTCCACGGGCGGCCGGGGGTGGAGGTGGCCGTGCTGTACCCGGCGGGGATGGTGTCGCCGCGGCAGGAGAAGCAGCTCACCGCGTGGGGCGGCAACGTGCGCGCCTTCGCCGTGCGCGGCGCCTTCGACGACTGCCAGCGGCTGGTGAAGGCCGCGATGGCCGATCCCGGGTTGCGTGCCGCGCGCCGTCTCTCCTCCGCCAACAGCATCAACGTGGGCCGGCTGCTGCCGCAGATGGCGTACTACGCCTGGGCGGCTCGCGAGTACGTGCGCCGCCACGGCCGGGAGCCGGGCTTCATCGTCCCGTCCGGGAACGTGGGCAACGCCACCGCGGCGCTCTGGGCCATGCGCGTGGGAATGCCGGTCCGCCAGGTGGTGATGGCCACCAACGCCAACCCCGCGCTCACCGCCTTCACCGGCGGCGCCGCGTGGTCCGCGCATCCCACCGTTTCCACGCTGGCTACTGCGATGGACGTGGGCAGCCCCAGCAACATGGAGCGCATCCTCCACCTCTTCGGCGGCGAAGACCGCGCCCGCCCCGCCCTGCGCGCCGAACGCGTGGACGACGACGAGATCCGTCGCGTGATCCGCGACGGCCCGCGCACCTGGGGCCAGGTGTGGGACCCGCACACCGCCACCGCCGTCGCCGTCCGCGAACGCGCCGGCGGCGGCGACTGGATCATCGTCTCCACCGCCCATCCCGCGAAGTTCGAGGGCGTGGTCGAGCCCCTGGTCGGCCACGAAATCCCCGTCCCTTCCGAGCTTCGGCGCCTCCTCGACCAGCCCTCGCACGCCCAACCGCTGGAGCCCACCCTCGACGCTCTGCGCGAAGCGCTCGCCGCGCCGCCGCGCTGATTCCATCCTGGCCGGAACGCAAAACGAATCGGCAGCTTTCCGGCGGCTACCGATCCGTTCGGGTGCGCGACGCTGCGGGGAAACGTGTGTACCCCGTCCTTCCAACTCACCGGTGGCCCTTGGAAGCGCACCCGCACACCTCCGCACCAGGATTGAATCGGATGAAACGCCCATCCGCGTTGCTGCGCCCCATCCTGGCCATCGGCCTGGCGGCACTCGGGCTCCACTGCGGCCACCCGGAGACCGAGGCCGACCGTTCGACACCCCCCGGCGAGCCGGGCACCACCGCGCCTCCACCGGACCAGGCGTTCCGGGGCGACACGACCGCGATCTGCCGGGACGGATCGCTGTCCTTCAGCCGGCACGCCACGGGCACCTGCGCGGGGCACGGCGGCGTGCGCCGCTGGGTCCATCACCGGAGAAGGTGATCGTCCTCCCGGGCCGCCCGATCCGCCGCGACCACTCGGTTCATCCCCCCGCCCTGCTCCACCTGCGCGGCGAACTCGTCGATCATCCGGTTGACCTCGTCCGGCTTCTCGAGCTGGATCCAGTGGGCGGTGCCGGTCACGATGCGGTGCGGGAGCGAGCGGTCGACGTTGTGCAGCGAGAAGGGCCCGTTGTTCGCCGGCGTGACGACGGCCAGGCGCGGCCCGCGATACGCCGCCAGCGCCGCGTCCACGTCCGTCTCGCGCAGCGCGGCGAAGATGCCGGTGACGGTGTCGCGCGGCGTGGCGCGCAGGTCCGCCATCAGCCGCTCGGCCACGGCGGCGTTCGGCCCCGCGATGGTGCGCCAGTAGCCTTCGATCGTCTTCGGGTACTCGTCGCCCTGGAGCGCCGCGAGGAACGGATCGATCATCTCGGCGGGGATGCGCCGCATGTCGCCGGCGGCGTCCAGCAGCAGCAGCCCCGCCACGCGCTCCGGGTGTCGTGCGGCGTAGAACAGCGCCACCATCCCGCCCGCGCTGTGCCCCACCAGCACGAACCGCGGCAGCCCCAGCCGGTCCACCGCGGCCGCCACGTCCCCCGCCAGCGCCTCCATCGACCAATCGCCGCTCTCCTGCGCGCCCGACCTGCCGTGCCCGCGCCAGTCCAGCGCGACCGCCCGCCGCGAGCGCCGCAGGTGCGTGAGCTGCGCCTCCCACTGCCCCGTATTCCCTGCCAGCGAGTGGAGAAACACGACCGGAAGCCCGTCGCCGCTCCCCCCGTCATCCGCCGCCAGCACCACCGTCTCGGCCATCGTCTCCCCCTCCCCGCCGCGGTTGATCCACCCGCCACACCCCCGCTGAGTCTACACGCGCCCCCCGCTCTCGACCACCGCCGGTTGCGCCACCCGCCCCCACCCCCGAATTTCCCGCCCGCGCGGATCTCTGCCTGCGAGTCCGCGCAGGCGGACTTTGGGCCGTTGTTGCCGTGGAGCCGTGGATTCATCCGCCCGGCCACCTTCCGCCCACACGGATCGTCGCCGCCCGCGCCGATGCCGCGGCCGCAGTCCGCGCAGGCGGACTTCCCGCCGTTCCAGCCCCGGGTTTCAACCCGGGGTGATGGCGGACATCGTGCCGTTGTTGCCGCGGTGCCGCGAATTCATTCGCCCGGCGAACCCTGGTGCCCGGCACCCACCGCGGGAGCGGCAACCTGCCGGCCCACAACCGAACCTGATTCCATCCCGACCTGACGGAGCCCTCGCCTTGCCCGAATCACCCGACCAGCAGACCGGAACCGTCGCCGTGATCGGCGCGGGGACCATGGGCCACGGCATCGCGCAGGTCAGCGCGATGGCCGGCTACCATGTCACCCTCTACGACCCGCAGCCCGGCGCCGTGGAGAAGGGCCTCGCGCGCATCGGCGAGAACCTGGACAAGGGCGTGGAGCGCGGAAAGGTCACCGCCGCCGACGCCGCGGCCACCCGCGCCCGCCTCTCACCCGCCGACGCCGTCAAGGACGCGGTGAAGGACGCCTGGCTGGTGATCGAGGCCGCGCCCGAGCAGATGGAGATCAAGGAGCGCATCTTCGCCGACGTCTACGGCTTCGCGCCCGAGGGCTCGGTGCTGGCCAGCAACACCTCGTCGCTTTCGGTCACGCGCATCGCCGCGGCCACGGGCGCGCCCGAGCGGGTGGTCGGGCTGCACTTCTTCAACCCCGTGCACATCATGAAGCTGCTGGAGGTGGTGCGCGGGCGCGACACCTCCGAGGCAACCGTCGCGGCGGCGCTCGGCTACGCGCGGGCCATCGGCAAGGAGCCGATCGTGGTCACCGACACGCCGGGCTTCGCCTCCAGCCGGCTGGGCGTGACGCTGGGGCTGGAGGCGATCCGGATGGTGGAGCAGGGCGTGGCCAGCCCCGAGGACATCGACAAGGCGATGGAACTGGGCTACAACCACCCGATGGGCCCGCTCAAGCTCACCGACGTGGTGGGGCTGGACGTGCGCCTGGGCATCGCCGAATACCTGCACCGCGAGCTGGGCGGCGACCAGTACGCGCCCCCGAAGCTGCTGCGGACGATGGTGGCCGAGGGAAAGCTGGGGAAGAAGAGCGGCGAAGGGTTCTACAAGTGGTGATCGACCACGGAAGCGGCGCGTGGATCTCTTCGTCACGACGGGAGATTCGCGAGCGAGTATGCGAGTGAGCTCGCCGCTACGACGGCACCCGGTCCGCCTGCGCGGACTTCAACCGCGTGAGGTCGCTCGATGCCACTGACGCCGGCCGGGTGGCGCCGCCTGCACGCCAGCACCCGGCTCGCAGCGGTGCTGGGCGCGTTCGGGGCGCTGATGCTGTTCGCGCCGCTCGCGTACGCGGTGCTGATGCTGCGCAGCTCCGGGGCGTCGCACGGCGCGGAGCCCGGCGCGTGGGTCGTCATCGGCATCCTGGTGGGGGTGTGCGCCGCCGCCGCCGGCGCGATGACCGCGCTCCTGGTCGCCGCCATCCGCCACCTCTGGCTCCGCACGCGATAGGCGGCTGATGAACCTCCGGTCGCGCAGACGCCTCTTCCGTGCACCAGCACGTCGGCCGGCACGGAGTCGATAGTCCGCGCATGCGGACTTCGTGTAGTCATTGCCGCGGATTCGTCCGCCCCGGACCGCCGCGGTCACCAAGAAACATCCTCAGCCGAGCGAACGTATCTCTCAGCGTTTCAAAACGTTCGCTCGCACGCGCTCACGCATTTTCGACCCAATTGCCCTGATGTCCTACGAGACCCTCCGCATCGAAACCGACGCCGGCGTCGCGCTGATCACCATCGACCGGCAGGAGAAGCGCAACGCGCTCAACGCCACCGTGCGCGCCGAGCTGGTCGCCGCGCTCGACGCGCTGCGTGACGACGAGAGCGTGCGCGTGCTGGTGATCACCGGCGCGGGCGACAAGGCGTTCGTGGCCGGCGCCGACATCGGCGAATTCGCCGGGCGCACGCCGCTGCAGCAGCGCGCGACGATGACCGGCCGCCGCGTGTTCGACGAGGTGGCGGCGTATCCCAAGCCGGTGATCGCGATGATCAACGGCTTCTGCCTGGGCGGCGGCTGCGAGCTGGCGCTGGGGTGCGACCTCCGCGTCGCCGCCGACACCGCGAAGCTGGGGCAGCCGGAGATCAACCTGGGGATCATCCCCGGCGGCGGCGGCACGCAGCGGCTGCCGCGCGTGGTGGGGATCGGCCAGGCGATGCGCCTCGTCCTTTCCGGCGAGATCATCGACGCGGCCGAGGCGCTGCGCATCGGCTTGGTGGACGTGGTGCACCCCGCCGCCGAGCTGCGCGAGCGCACGCTGGAGTTCGCGCGGAAGATGGCCGAGAAGAGCCCCGTCGCCCTGCGCATGGCCAAGTCCGCCGTCCGCGCCGCCGCCGAGATGCCGCTGGCCGCCGGCCTGGCCTACGAGACCGAGCTCTTCGTCACCTGCTTCGCCAGCGACGACAAGCGCGAGGGCGTCGCCGCCTTCCTGGAGAAGCGCCCCGCGCGGTTCACAGGCCAATAGCACGGTCCAGGAGATTCAGCATGGAGCATCCAACTGAACGCAATCAGCCGGGGACCAAAGCCTCAGATATTTGCTGACTGTCTCCCGGGTCAAGAATGTTCTGCGGTCTGCCTGCTCTCGGTCCACACCGGATCGCCGTGAATCGTTCACCCGAAAGATCAGAACGGCCTCACGCGGAGTCATCAGGGTCCGCAGAGAACCACAGTTTTTCTGCGAACCCTGCGGACCCTGCGTGAGGAAACCGTTCAGCCGGATCGGGTAATCATCACCTCTCGATACGAGAAGACCCCCGGGAACGCCGTCCCCGGGGGTCTCTCGCTTTGCCTGCCCTTCCGCCGCCGGCGATCAGCCGTTGATGCTGCGGAGGATGCGGTTGGCGAAGGCCGTCAGGTCATCGCCCTGCGCGACCGTCAGGCGGCGGCTGTTCACCAGCGCCTGCACCTGGTTGATGAACGCATTCAGCTGGTTGCTGGCCGCGCCCGTGCTGCCGCGGTCCAGCGAGGCGATGGCGTTGGTCAGCGGGTTCAGCGGCGGGTTGTTCAGCCCCAGCGCGCTCACCTGCTGCGCCAGCGCCTGGATCCCCTGCTGCGGGCTCCACACCGTCACCTGCGCGCCGCGGGTGCCGGTGCCGCCGTCGTTGTCGCTCACCGCCACCGTGGCCGTGAAGACGCCGGCGGTGCCGTAGGTGTGCGTCAGGCTGAACGCGCCCGTGGCCGACAGCGCCAGCGCCTGCGCGCCGCTGCCGTCGCCGTAGTCCACCGTCGCCGTCCACTGATCCGGGTCCGGGTCGGCGAACGAGCCCGCCGCCGCGTACGTCTCGCCCTGCAGGATGGTGGCGCCCGCGAAGGCCGAGACCACCGGCACCGCGTTGGGGATGATCGCCTGCGTCACCGCCGTGGTGGTCAGCCCGCTGGCGTCACGCACCGTCAGCGTCACCGTGTAGGTGCCCGCGCGCAGGTACGCGTGCGTGGGCTTGGCCGCCGTGCTGGTGCCGCCGTCGCCGAAGGTCCAGCTGAAGGTGACCGCCTTCCCGTTCGGGTCGTAGCTCGCGCTGCCGTCGAACTGGATCGCCACGCCCTTGGCCGCGGTGTAGGTGCCGCCCGGGTTCACCACCGGCGGCGCCTTGGTGCTGTTGCCGGTGATCGCGCGGTACACGTTGATGCGCCCGGCGCCGAAGTACGGGTCCATCCCGGCGGGGCCAAGGTCGTCGGCCGTCGCCTTGATGCGGGCGCGGATGGCGTTCGCGTCGTGCAGGCCGGTGGCCCACAGCAGCGCCGCCAGACCCGCCACCTGCGGCGTGGCCATCGAGGTGCCGGCCTTCCACACGTAGCCCGTGTTCGAGGTGTAGTTCGGCGCCAGGATCAGGCTGAACGGGTTCCCCGCGGGGTTGCCGTCGCCGCCGGGGGCGGAGATCTCGGTCTGCGGGCCGTAGTTGGAGTAGCTGGCCTTGGCGTCGTTCCAGTTGGTGGCCGCCACCGCCATGCACTCGTTGAAGCGGGCGGGGTAGCCCACGCCGCCGCTGTACTCGGGCTTGCCGTCGTCGTTGCCGGTGGCGCACACGGGGAGCACGTTCTTGCTGGCCGCGTACTGCAGCGCCGCCTGCTGCGCCGCCGACCCGGTGCCGTCGGGGTTCCCGCCGAAGCTGCCCAGGCTCATGTTGATCACGTTGGCGCCGTTGTCGGCCGCCCACACGATCGCGTTGGCCGTGGCCGAGCTGGGGCAGCTGCCCGCGCTGTTGCACACCTTGCCGATCAGGAGCTTGATGTTGGCGCCGTACGCCATCCCCGGCACCGCCGCGGTGCCCAGCCCCGCCGCGATCCCCGCCACGTGCGAGCCGTGGCCGTTGTCGTCGGTGTAGTTGGTGGTCGGCTGCCCGTCCACCACGAAGCGCTGCCCCTTCAGGATCTTGCCGGCGAACGCCTGGTGCGTGGTGCGGATCCCGGTATCCAGGATGGCGATGACCGCCGAGCCCTGGAAGCTGGCGCCCAGGTAGTCGTACGTCTCGGCCCACTTGCTGTCGGCGCCGGCGGTGCCGCTGGTCACGGTGCCGTAGCCCAGCAGCGCGTCGGTGATGGTGCCGGTGTTGTGCAGGTCCCACTTGTAGCCGAAGAACTGGCCATCGGGAAGGGTGCAGGCGGCGGCCACCTCGCAGGGGCCCACCTTCTGGATCCAGTCGGGCTCGGCGAACTCCACGTTCGGGTTCTTCGCCAGCTGCGCTGCGATCTCCATCTCCTCGCCCGCCGGGACCTCCAGGATCTCGGTGCGCGCCAGCGCCATCTCTTCCTTCTTGTGCGCGCGGTGCGCCTCGGCCACCTCGCTGCGGTTGGCGCCCGGGGTGAAGCGCACGATGATCTGCCCCGCCACGAAGTCTTCGCCGGCGACGGCGCTGGCCGAGCGGCGGGCGGCCGTGGCGTCACGCCCGGCGACGGCGGTGGGCTCCCTGTCCGAGCAGGCGGCAAGCGCCAGGATGCCCGCGAGCAGCACCGGTGTGAAACGAGTCATGCGATCTCCGTACTGGATGGATGAGGGATGCGAACGCAACGAGCGAGACGGTCCAGGGGGGACGGTCTCCGGAAAGCCGAAGGTGATGTGCGTGAAAGGGTTCCGTTACCGGACGATCGATGCGGCAGACCTGAATGATGGCTGAGCGCCGCTCACCTGTCAAGTGGTTGAATTACATGGGTTTACATGCATTTCCCCATGGACTCTGGCACGCACCGGCAGGACCGTTCGGCCACGCTCCGTGCGCGCCGAACCGGGTCCGGCGCCTCGCTTCCGGCTCCGCTGGCACCGCCGGCAACATCCCGCGGTCCAACGACTTGCGGCGCCCGCCGCAGCGCCGCGGTCGGTGCATGGGGCTCGGCGGCCGGCGTCTCGCCCGCGAGCGCGCTGCCGTGAACGGTCGGCGGAAGAGTTCCAAGCCTTGCGCACACTGCCGCCGCGGACAACCTTGTCACGCATCGCGCCGAATCCCGCAACGATGGAATGGACCGCGCGCGTCGGCCCTGCCCTGCCCCACCCTCTCCACCCGAAACATCCCCATGCTCGAGACCTTCACCGTCGATACGTTCACGCCGCACGTGGGCAAGCCGTTCCGCGTGATCGTGGACGACCAGCACGAGATGATCACCCGGCTGAGCGAGGTGAGCCCCTGGGGGCACGAGGAGGCCAAGAGCCGCCCGCGCATCCCCTTCTCGCTCACCTTCCACGCCCGCCCCGACGCCATCATCCCGCAGCAGATCTACCGCATCGAGAGCGAGGCGCTGGAGCCCTTCGACTGCTTCCTGGTCCCCATCGGCCCCGACGCCGAGGGCATGCGCTACGAGGCCGTGTTCACCTGAGCGATCTCCCGCGGCGACGCGGGTCCGCACCGATGCTAAAGCTAAGCCGGGGGTGCCCACACTGCGTGGGCACCCCCGATCTTCAGTTCACGTGGCCACTGCCGCGGGGCTCCGGCCCGGAAGCCCGGAGCCCCCCGTCGGGGTCAGGGCGTGGGGCAGCTCGCGCCGCCCACGTAGCCGCCACCGCCGGTGGAAACCGTGTTCTGCACCAGCCCGGTGGGTGCGGGCGGATTGTTCGTCTGCACGAACGTGGTCACCGCCGCGTTGTCGTTGTTCGCGCCGGCGTAGCCCGGCAGCCGCACGGTGGTCAGCATCCGCTGGCGCAGGCGGAAGTCCGTCCCCGCCGCGCCGCCCGAGCCCGAGCCGTTGATGGTGTTGCCCGACAAGGCCAGGCACACCTGGTGACTGTCCGCAGTGATGGTACCCGCGTTCAGGTGGATTCCGTTCTTGGTGGTCAGGGCGGTCCCCGGCTCCGCGACCGTGTTGCCGGTCACGGTGGCGTTCAGGGTGCCGTTGCCACCCAGGTTGTTCTCCCCGATCTGCAGCAGCAGCCCCATGCCGTTGTACTGGCGGATCTGGTTGCCCGACACCACCGCCGTGTGCGTGCCGCCGCCCTGCGCGAGCAGCGCAATACCCGACCCCTGCGCCGAACCCGAATTCGCCACACCGGACGAGCCGATCACGTTCGACGCGATGGTGCCGGCGAAGCTCCCCGTGCCGCTCCCCTTCGAGACTAACAGCGCGTTGCCGCTCGCGCCGCGGAAGGAGTTGCCGTTGATCACGTAGGTGAGCGAGACGTTCGAAGTTCCGCTGGTGCCCACCACCACGCCCCCGGCGCCCGGCACGATCACCGCGCTCCCGTTCACGAACGAGTTCCCCGAGAGCACCAGGTCCGAGGCTGAGGTGTTCTGCAGGTCAAGCGTGAACAGGTTGGCGTGCGCGGCCGTGAAGAAGCTGTTCTGCACGGTCAGGTTCAACACCGCCGAGTTCTGCGCCTGAATGAACACGCCGTCGGTGCCGTCAGTGGTGCTGTTAGCGCCCACCGTGGTGCCCGACACGGTCAGCCGGTCCAGCACCCCCGAGGCGTTCACCACGCGCACGTTGTTGCTGATCCCGCCGCTCACGTGCGAACCCGATACCGTGGCCGAGCCCGTCAGGCCGCCGAAGGAGATGCTCCCCTCGTTCAGCGCCGCGCTGGTGCCGTTGGCGCCGTTCACCACCGAATTGGCCAGCGTGAAGTTCTGCACGCCCAGGCCGCGGATGGCGAAGTTCGACGCGTCGTTGATCTGCATCCAGCTCAGCGACACGTTGCGGGCGTCGTTCAGGTACACGCCGACTCCGGCCGTCGAGCCGTCCGCGCCAGACACGTTGGCGATAGTGCCGCCGCTGCCAGCCGCGCCGGTGCCGGTCACCTGCAGCCCGTTCACGGCGCCCGTGTTGTCCAGCACGATCCCGTTCGAGCCACCGGCCGCCGAGATGCTGCGGAAAGAGAGCCCGCTGGCGCCGATGGTGGTGTTCACCACGCTCAGCGCCGTGGCGCCGCTCGCGGCGATGGTGTTCCCCGCGCCGGTCACGTTCACGGTGCCGCCGCCGGTGGCGCTGAAGCCCGTCCCGGTGGTGGTGGCGATCGCCAGCCCGCCGCCGCCGAAGCTCACGGTCGCCCCGGTGTTGCTGGCCAGCGTCACGCCGTTCGAGGCGCCGGTGGACAGCACTTTGCTGCCGCCGTTGAAGGCGATCGTGCCACCCGTGTTGTTCTGTGCCAGGATCCCGCCGTTCGTGTCGGCGATGTCACCCGAAAGCGTGACCGCGCCGCCCGTGCGGCCGGTGATCGAGGCCGCGCGGGTGCCGCTGCCGCTGATCGAGCCGCCGTAGCTGATGGCCGCGTTGCCGCCCGAGATCGCCACGCCCGCGCCCGCCGGGTTCGCGATCACGCCGCCCGGCGCGGTGAGAGTCCCGCTCACGGCCGACAGGTCGAGCCCCGCGCCCGCGCTGTTCGCCGACGACAGCGAGGCGAAGCTCGCCGCCACCGTGCCGTTCTGCAGGTCCAGCGACGGGCCGCCACTGGCCGCGACGTCCATGTCCTGTGCGGTGAAGGTGCCGAAGCCGCTCCCCGCCACGCCCGCGCCCGCCGTCGAGAGCACGTTGAACCCCTGCGCGGTGTTGTTCTGCGCCAAGCGCAGCGTGGCGCCCGCCGCCGTGTTGGTCACCGTGGGCGTGCTCCCGGCGGCCAGCAGCACCACCGTCTGCCCGTTCACCACCGCCGTCACGTCCGAGTCCACCCCCTGCCCGGTCAGCGACTGCCCGTTCTTGAACGAGAAGCCCGCGTCGTAGCCCGCCGGGGTCCCGTTGCCGTACAGCACGAACACCGTCTCGCCCGCCGCCGAGGGACCTTCCGCCGCCGCCAGCGTGCTGAACGGCGACGCATCGCGGCCGTCACCCGCCGACGCGTTGGCGTTGCTCACGTACCACACGCGGGTCGGCACGTCCATCGTCACCGTGCCAGTAGCGGTCAGCGAGCCGTCGGTCACCGTATAGCTGAACGAGTCGGTGCCGGTGAAGCCCGCGGCGCTCAGGTAGGTGAAGCTCCCGTCCGCCGCCAGCGTGACGGTGCCGCCGTTCGCCGACGCCACCGTCCCGGCCACCACGGAGAGGCCCGACGGCGTCTCGGTGTCGGTGTCGTTGGCCAGCACGCCCGGCGCGGCCACGGGGATGGTCACGTTGCCGATCGCCTGGAACGAGTCGGCGTTCGCCACCGGCGGTGTGTTCGGCTGGATCACCTTCAGCGTCGCGGTGCCCTGGGCGTAGCCGATGCTGGCGGTGATGGTCACCGTCCCCGCGTCCACGCCCGTGGCCAGCCCAGTCGCGTCGACCGTCGCCACCGCGGTGTTGGAGCTGCTCCAGGTGGTCGTGGGGCAGCTTACCGCGTTGCCGTGCAGGTCGGTGCAACTGGCCGTGAACTGCTTCGTCTCGCCCACGTTGACCGAGTCCGACGCGGGCGTCACCACCACCTGGGCGGGGATCCCGGTCTCGATGCGGAACTTGATCGGCAGCGTGCGGTCATCCAGCAGCGCGATGTACTGGTTGGTGTCGACGTTCTTCAGGTCCTTGGCCGCCCCCACCACGTCCACGTCGGCGAAGCCCAGGCGGAACGTTCCCTGGTAGACGCTGATGCGGTACGTCTTGTTGACGTCGAGGTTGTAGTCGCTGGTCTTCCAGTTGACGTTGTACTGCTGCCCCGCCGCGTCCAGCTTCACGCTGCTCGAGCCGGTGCCGAAGGTGAAGGTGGCGATGGTGGTGCCGCACACGGTGCCGGCCAGCTCGCAGATCTCCACCCGCGGCTGCAGCGCGGCGTCGAAGGTGCCCGAGTAGCTGGGCTGCTGCACCATGGGGGGAAGGAAGTAGAAGCCCGGCACGGCGCCGGAGTGGGCGGCGTCGGAGATGGTCGGCCGCGGCACCTCGGGCGCCAGCGGCGACTTCGAATCGGCGGAGCACGCCGCAACGGCCAGTACGGCCGCCGCGGCGACGGCGCGCTTCAGTCGGAGCATGGGGTGGACTCCTTCTCTTGGTGGTACGGGATCGGGCTGAGCGCCCTTCCACCCCGCGGGGGCGGGGCGGCATGGAACACCCGGACGTGGCCGGAGGGGTTGCTGCTGCGGAGATCACTCGCCGAGGGTGGCGAGAAAGTTCGAGAGCGGCGGCCCACGGTGGTGCGCGCGCCCCCTCGGGCACGGACCGGGCCGCGCCCCGCCTACCGTCGTCGCATCGAGTTCAACTCGTTGCGCAACAACCATTTGAGTACAGCTGGACACGGCGCCGCAATGGTGTCTGCGGCGTAAACTGCGGGACTTCGATGTAACATAGTGTGGCTTGGGAGCGACACTTCGTTACGGAACAGTTGTTCTGCGTCTCTAATTACGCGCTGCGCGCTGAAAACGCCGCCACGTGAGCCGCAGGTTCAGGCGGACACCGCCGCCGGCAACGCCGCTCCGCCGACGGGGCGCTCCATCAGGAGATACACGTCGCCGTGCATTCCCTTCTGCACGAACCCCAGCCGCTCGTACAGACGGCGCGCAGGGTTGAACACCTCCACGTGGATGCTCACCGGCTTCCGGGCCGCGTCGCCCTCCTTGAACACCCGGCGCAGCAGCAGCGTGCCCAGCCCGCCGCCGCGGAACTCGGGAAGGAGCGCGATGTCCACGATGCGGACCTCCTTCTCCCAGACGTCCACGTACAGCCGCCCCGCCGGCTTGCCGTTCAGCAGCACCAGGTCGAAGCGGGCGCCGGTGTAGTGCTCCGTCCACCAGGCGTGCTGCGCCTCGAACTGCTGGAGCACGAACGCCGCTTTCTGCTCGTCGCTCCACGGCACCTGCGCCAGCTCGTCGGCGCGGAGCGTCCCGTACAGCCGCAGCAGGAACGGGAGGTCGTCGTCGGTGATCGGGCGCAGCGTCAACGTGCCGAACGGGGTGTGGATCATCTCGCCTGTCGCGGTGTGGTACGATGGTACGTACAGTTTCCGACAAAGCGTGTGAGCGGCGGCGCAAACGGGGCGGCCCAGAGGCCGCCCCGCTTTCCGGTGCGTGACTGCGTGCTACGGCCGCTGCGGGAAGATCCCCTGCAGGGCGATGCAGAAGTTGAGGGTGAGGTAGGGCTGCATGTTGTTGTGCGGCAGCCCGCCGCCTGCGGGGGGTAGCGCCTGGAACGCCATCATCTGGAGCCCTGCGTTGGACGGCTGGTACGCGAACACACCGCTTGACTGCGCGAGCACCCGGTTGGCGGCCGGCGCTGCGAGGTCCGACGGATCGAAGGTGTCGGCCATCAGCGCATGCGTGTGCACCGGAATTTCCGACTGCAGCAGCGTGATGCTCTCCACGCCACTCATCTCGCCCAGGTCGCGCAGGCTGAGGCCCTGCCCCTGCCCCGGCTGCATCGGCGCGCTGCCCTGCAGGTCGGGAAGCGCGAAGGTGCTCTTGCCGTCGCCGCCGTAGGTGGTGCCCAGCAGCGAGAAGAGCGCGGTGTTCTGCGAGATCGGCAGGATCTGCCCGTCGCAGAAGGCCCAGCCGGTGGGGGCGAAGAAAAACGGGAAGATCCGGATCTCCGCCACGAATTGGTCGGACATGGCTCGCGCGCTCCTCAGGTTTGGCTCGGGAAGATCCCGAACAGGGAGATGATGAAGTTGATGCAGAGGAACGGCTGCGTGTTCTCGTGGGGCTGGCTGCCGCCGGCGGGCCCGATCGCCTGCGCGTTCATGTTGCCGTCAACCGCCCCCTCGTAGTAGAGCTTGATCCCGCCGACGGTCGAAGCCAGGACGTGGTTCGGAGGCGAGGAGTCGCCGCCGGGATCCGCGGAGGCCGTGAACGGGTGCGTGTGGTTGGGGATCTGCTGGGTGGTGAGGGTCTCCTGCTCGGTCCCAGCCATCTCGCCGATCTGGTACGTCGTCCCGTCGGGGCCGGTGCCCATGTGCATCGGCACGCGGCTGGCCAGGTTGGGCAGGTTGAAGGTTTCCTCGCCGTCCCCGCCATAGGTGGTGCCGATCAGCTGGAAGAGCACTTCGTTCTCCGCGATCGGGAGCGTTGCGCCTTCGCAGAACATCCATCCATTGGGGGGGAAGTTTCCGGCGAACATCCGGATTTCGCCCACGTAGGGTTGTGCCATGGGGGTGTGTCTCCGGTCAGTTCTGCGAGGGGAAGATGCCCTGGAGCGCGATGATGAAGTTCAGCACCAGGTACGGCATCATGTTGTTGTGGGGCTGGCTGCCGCCGACGCTGGTGACCGTCTGCGGCGAGAGCGGCGTCAGGCTCGTCGGCTGACCGTAGCCGTTGTTCACGGGGGCGAAGAACGCGTTGGTCGGGTCCGAGGTGGTTCCCGACGAATTCGTGGACCCCATGAGAGGGTGGAGGTGGGTGGGGAGCTGCTGGATGTTCACCGTCACCGATGTGCTCCCCGCCGCCTCGCCCAGCGTGTGGCCGTTGCCCACGTGGATGGGGAGCCGGCCCCGCAGGTTGGGAAGCGCGAAGTTGGTCTGCCCGTTGCCGCCGTACCGGGTGCCCAGCAGCGCGAACAGCGCCTGGTTCTGGTTGATCGGCAGCAGCTGGCCGTTACACAGCGCCCAACCCTTGGGTGGAAAGTTGAACGAGACGATCTTGATCTCGCTCAGGAATGGCTCTGACATCGTACCTCCTGTTCAGGGG
>DASSME010000164.1:0-2755 GCA_035689035.1 Longimicrobium sp.
CCTGCAGTTCGGGGGAGGGACCGGCGCTCTCAGGCGCCAGGGAGAGGGCCCCCGCGGCGCCGCCGCAGCGCCACGCGCTCCGCCCTCTCCCCCGTTGCTCCCTTCCCCCGCCGCGCGTATCATCGTCCGTATACAACCCGACACAATCCCCCGGCGCCGAGCGCGTCGGCGGGCCGCCGGTCCCACCATCGTCCCCCAACACCCGGAGGATGCCCACCATGCGTCTCCGCCGTTCCCTCGCCGCGGCCGCGGTGGTCGCGCTCGCGGCGCCGGCCGCCGCCCGCGCGCAGCAGGCGCAGCCGTCCATCGCCCCCAACGAGAACCTGGTGGTGGACGGCATCCCGCCGATCCCCGCGTCGCTCGCGGCCGAGGTGCGGCGCTACACCGAAAGCCGCGGCGCCAGCATGACCGACTGGCACCCGCTGCGCCGCGAGATGCTGATCGTCACCCGCTTCGCCAACACCGCGCAGCTGCACCACGTGCGCATGCCCATGGGCGCGCGCACGCAGCTCACCTTCTTCGACGAGCCGGTGGGCCCGGGGGTGTGGGAGCCGCGCACCGGGCGCTACTTCCTGTTCACCAAGGACGTGGGCGGCAACGAGTTCGCGCAGATCTACCGCTACGACGCGGGGAGCGGGAACGTGGAGATGCTCACCGACGGCGGCCGCAGCCAGAACGGCGGGATGGTGTGGAACCACGCCGGCACCCGCATCGCCTACTCCAGCACCCGCCGCAACGGCGCCGACCGCGACGTGTACGTGATGGACCCGGCCGACAAGCGCACCGACCGCATGGTGATGCAGGTGCAGGGCGGCGGCTGGGGCGCGCTGGACTGGAGCCGCGACGACCGCTCGCTGCTGATGGGCGAATACCTCTCCGTCAACCAGAGCAACCTCTACCTGGTAGACGTCGCCACCGGGCGGAAGACGCCGCTCACCGACCCGCGCGACACCGCGGCGTGGGGCGCCGGCGTGTTCACCGCCGACGGCCGCTCGATCGTGGCCACCACCGACCAGGGGGGCGAGTTCCAGCGGCTGGTGCTGCTGGACGTCGCGACGAAGCGCGTCACCCCGCTGACCACCGGGATCAACTGGGACGTGGAGGAGATCGACCTGTCGCCCGACGGCTCCACGGTCGCCTTCACCACCAACGAGGCGGGGGTGTCGAAGCTGCGCCTGCTCACGCTCGCCACGCGCCGCGTGCGCCCGGTGACGGGCGTGCCGCAGGGGGTGATCGCCGGGCTGCGCTGGCACAACAACTCGCGCGACCTGGGCTTCACCGTCTCGTCCGCGCGCTCCACGGCCGACGTGTACTCGCTGAACACCGCCACGGGCGCCGTCACCCGGTGGACCGAGAGCGAGCTGGGCGGCCTGGTGTCGTCGGACCTCGTGGAGCCGCGGCTGATCAGCTGGCCAAGCTTCGACGGGCGGCAGATCACCGGGTTCTACTACCGGCCGCCGGCGCGCTTCACCGGCAGGCGCCCGGTGATCATCAACATCCACGGCGGCCCCGAGGGGCAGAGCCGGCCGGGGTTCCTGGGGCGCAACAACTACTTCCTGAACGAGATGGGGGTGGCGATCATCTTCCCCAACGTCCGCGGATCGACGGGCTACGGGAAGACGTTCGTGAAGCTGGACAACGGGATGAAGCGCTACGACAGCGTGAAGGACATCGGCGCGCTGCTGGACTGGATCGCCCGGCAGCCCGAGCTCGACGCCAGCCGCGTGATGGTGACCGGCGGCAGCTACGGCGGGTTCATGACGCTGGCCGTGGCCACCACCTACAACGACCGCGTCTGCTGCTCGCTGGACGTGGTGGGGATCAGCAACTTCAACACCTTCCTGAAGAACACCGAGGCGTACCGCCGCGACCTGCGCCGCGTGGAGTACGGCGACGAGCGGGTGCCCGAGATGGCCCGGTTCTTCGAGCAGACGGCGCCGCTGAACAACGCGGGGAAGATCAACCGCCCGCTGTTCGTGGTGCAGGGCGGCAACGACCCGCGCGTGCCGCGCACCGAGGCCGAGCAGATGGTGGCGCGGGTGAAGCAGAACGGCAGCCCCGTGTGGTACCTGATGGCCCGCGACGAGGGCCACGGCTTCCGCAAGAAGGCGAACGTCGACTACCAGTTCTACGCCACCGTGATGTTCATGCGGCAGTTCCTGCTGGGCCAGCAGCCCGCGCAGGCGCAGGCCTCGGGGAACTGAAACGGCGGCGGCATCCAAGGATCGCACGGATCACGCACCCGCAGCGGCGCCCGCCGGTGGGATCATCCCTGGCGGGCGCCGTTCGTATCGGACGATCCGGCTCGCGCGGAGCGCCTCCCGGCGTCCTGGGGCGGCGAGGTGCGTAAAGGCCGGAGACACCGACTTGCCCGCGGATGGGTTCCCCCCTACGATAGGACGTCCCCGGCCAACGTTTGCCGCCCACTCTCGACACAACGGTGAATCTCATGAAGAAGCTGGAGCTCAATCTCGACCAGGTCCAGGTGGTCTCCTTCGCGGTGGAGACGGCCGGCCGCAACGGCGGAACGGTCAACGGCTTCGCTCGCGACACCGACAGGTCCTGCTTTTTCTGTGTGCCCGACCCGGTCTCGGAGACTCAGTGCTGAGGCACGGGCAGCGGCTCGGCTGAACGGAACGCGCGCCTGATCCGACCCGGATCAGGCGCGCGTTGTTCGCCGTACGTTTGACTCGGGACGTCTCGCCGGCGCACTGGAACGGCCGCATCCCCCGCACGTCACCCCTCGTTCCTCACC
>DASSME010000165.1:0-2536 GCA_035689035.1 Longimicrobium sp.
TCGTCACCGGCGCCGGCGGCCGGCTGCCCGCGGGCGCCGTCCAGGCGGCCCAGCTCGATCATCAGCGCGGGGCCGTTCTGCCGGCGAGGCCGCCCCTCGCGGCGCGCCCTGAGCTCCTGCAGGACGGCCGCCATCGCCTCCTCGTCGGAGGCGTGCGACAGGTCGATCACTTCGAGGGTGCCTTCCAGCGACATCGTGGGGCGTCGTGTTCTCATGGTCCTCGCTCCGGCGTTCTGGTTGGGTGGCATGGACGCCCAACAGTCGGGGCGGAGCGCGGCCCCGTCAAGGGTTTTATTGCGGCGTAAATGCTTGACAATCGGCGGTTTAGCCGCTCCGATCCCGCCAGCGCAGGGACAGAGGGTTCGAGCCGGAATCGGATCTGCCGCGCACCGCCTGGATGCTTCACGGCCCGTTGGGAGCCGAACCACGCAGCGTCGTCGTTCACCCCGGGGCCTCGCACCCGCGCGCGTCGGGGCCCGGGTCGCGTCCATGGTCCGCGGCGCGCCCCGAGGCCCGCCTCCGGAGGCTGTCGCACCGTCGTCCATCCCGGGGCGCTGACCTCACCGGCATGGCGTCGGGATGGAACGGACGCCGCGCGGACGCATCAAACGTTTGCTTGCACCTCCGCGCGGCCGGCGCCTACGCTAGCACGGTTCCATCCTTCCCGCGCGCCCGCGGCCGGGCGGCCTCCGCCGCTCACGCCCGTCTTCCCTCCGCGCCGGGTTCCATGCGAGAGGCCAACCATGAGCACCGAGCAGGAACACGCCCTCCGCGTCCGCATCGCCGGCGTGGAACCGCCGGGCCCCACCGCGCGCCCGCTGCGCGACGACCCGCGCTGGAGCCGCCTGCTGCAGCCCGCCGCGATCCCGTTCGATCCGTCGGCGCTGCTCGGCGGCGAATTCCCCGCCGAGCCGGACGTCGCCAACTGCAACAACGTCGCGCGGTTCCTGGAGATCTGCGCGCTGCCGCCGTATCTGGTGGGCCCGGTGATGAACGGAAACGCGGCGCTGGGCGACGACGCGCGGACGTTCTGGAGCGACAACGTCTTCACCTGGTCGTCATCGGGCGCGTTCGCCATTCCGCGGCTCTGGGAGAGCAGCCTGCTGCGCTACCGCGACCGGGGCGGCCTGCTGGTGGCCATGCTGGCGGTGACGGTGGAAGAGGGCGACGAGCCCCTCACCATCCTGAACTGGCTGGTGCTGGACTTTGGCCGCGGCCGCGCGGACCGCATCGACCCGGACGATTCGGCCAAGGAGGGGCTGGACGATCACCTGGGCGCACTCTGCCGCGGGCTGGGGCTGGCGTACTTCACCCCCGAGGCGTCGGGCGGCGACTACCGCGCGCTGGTGCGGCGGCTCCCGATCCCGTGGGCCGCGCCGGGCAACGTGCTCAGCAACATGTGGGCGTTCTGGCTGCTGTACTGCCGCCTCTTCTTCTCCGATGCCGCGCATGACGCCGTGTTCGCCGAGGCGCGGCGGCGCCTGGGCGGCGGCGAGGTGAACGTGGGCAACCTGCTGCTCAACTTCTACCCGTCGTTCACCACCGACGCGAACGTGCACACCTTCGGCAGCGCCGGCTTCATCACCGCCTATCCCTCGGACCGCGACCGCTGGCGCTACGATCCCAGGCTGGTGGCGCGCGTGGCGCGGATCACCACGCTGGGCTCCAGCCGCTCGCAGCTGAACCAGGTGTGGAGCGCGGCGCTGCGCGAGGCGATCACCGACTCCGCCGCGTACGACGCGCTGTACCTGCGCTACATGGGGATCGCGCCGCTATACCCGCCCACCTGCCAGGATTGCGGCGGCTGGGTCCCCGAGGCGGCGATGGACGACGGGCTTGCCCGGTTGCTGAGCGGCGGCGTGGTGCGCTTCGGCTGCGTCCCGGACGGGCTGTACGTGACCGACGGGCTCGACGCCGGGTTCGACCACGACCTGGCGGCGCTCGCGCTGGAGAAGGTCAGGGTCCGCTACGGGCTCGAGCGGCTCGGCGCGAAGTGGATCGCCGCGGGAACCCAGCCCGTCTCCGAGGCGGGGCGGCTGGAACTGCTCTGCGACGGGCTGGCGCAGGGCGACTTCGACATCGCCATGTCGGGGCAGCTGGTGGAGGCCGCCGTGGACGCCCCCGCGGCGCACCCCGAGTGGACCTGCGCCACCTCGCGGCTCTTCACCGGGATCTACTACTCGGGAAAGGACGCGGAGCGGATGCGCCCGGTGCTGGAGGGGCTGGTGGGCGGCACCCGGCAGGCGTTCGTCGAATCCGTCGTGAAGAACTTCGCCGACGTCGAGCTGCGGGTGATCAGCGCCTCGAACCCGGGTCCGTCGCCCACGGGGGCCACCGACCTGGTGCGCGACATCAACCTCGCCGGCGGGCGCGCGGCGTGGATCACCCTGGGGGACGTGGACGCCATCAAGGACCAGTTCCGGGCGCGCGAGGTGCACCTGGCCGTGGGCGATTCGAACCAGAACTCCGCCCTCTGCGCCCAGGTCGGCTTCCCCAGCCTGAACCTGGACCTCCCCGCGATCGACGGGCAGGATCC
>DASSME010000166.1:0-2061 GCA_035689035.1 Longimicrobium sp.
CCAGCAGCCCCTTGGCGTCCGGCAGCGGATCGAAGTTCGCGCGCGTGACAGGCAGCCCCAGCGTCTCGTTGAGGAAATCCACGAAGTCGCCCAGCGAGAAGAGCTCGGCCTTGTTGGTCAGCTCGAAACGGAGCCCGCTCACGGGCCCGCCCACGTTGGCGGAGGCCTTCACGCTGAAGGTCTTCTTCTCCGGTGTGCCCTTCTTCTGCACCTCGAAGTCGGCCCGGAAAAGGGCATACACTTCGGCGGCCGTCAGAGGCGCGGGGGGCCGGGCGGGAACGTCGGCGACGATGGCGGGGACTTTCACGCCGACCAGCGACTTGCTCTTGGCCATGGGAGCTTTCCGTGGATGGGGGATGCGAACGTGGGCGGGAGCCCGGGAGATCAGCGGGTTTCGTCTTTCGAGATCACCAGCGTGAGCCGGAGCGTGAAGCCGGTCACGCCGTCCGTCCACGGCGCGTCGACTGCGGCGTGGAGCACCTCAGGCGGAATGGGCGGGCGCTCGGTCGCCGCGCTCGTCCACAGCGCCGGGAGCGAGGTGCCCGGCGCCAGGTCGGCCAGTCGCGGGAAGCGCGTGCCGTACCGGTCGTTGACGTCGCCGATGAGGCTGTCGACGGTGGTGGCGGAGGGATCGGCCGAGGGGGACACGTGCCGGCGGAGCGATGGATGACGAACGAATGCAAAGGAGTGTCTGCAAACATAGGTCGCACCGCCACGACGCGGAAGGATGTCGTGACGGGGATTCGTTCCCCGCGAGATGGGCCTCCACCCGCTTCGTCACGCCGACGCAACGCTTCACGGCGTCCGGGTATCGGAAGAAGAGACGGCGCGTTACCCTGTTCGTGCCCGTCCCGCCCGTTCCCCGCCACGCGCCCGATCCGGATGAACCTCGCCCGCTTCTTCACGCTCTTCCCCGGCCTGGGGCTGCTCTTCCCCTCCATCGCGGCGTCGCAGGCGCCCGCGGGCGGGGTGCGCTGGCAGTGCGCCGCGCCCGCGCCCGTGGCGCGCGACCACCACGTGATCTTCACCGCGCGCGCCGGCGGCCGCGACCTGATCTACGCCGGCGGCGGCACCGACTACCGCGAGATCAAGGACGTGGTGCAGCGCACCGTCGTCGGCCCCGACGGGATGCCCGGCCCCTGGCTCGCGACCGCGCCCCTGCCGAAGCCGCTGGCCGGTGCCAGCGCCGTCGCCGCGCGGGGATTCGTCGTGCTCTCCGGCGGCCAGGTCTCCACCGAGGGCGGCCTGCGCGGCCTCACCCGCGTCGCCGAGACGTACACCGCCCCCATTGCGGCCGATGGCGCGATCGGCGCGTGGACGCCGGGGCCGGCGCTGCCCGCGCCGCGGTTCCATCACCCCACCGTGTTCCACGACGGCTGGGTGTACGTGGTGGGCGGCCAGGGCGCCGCCGTGGCCGAGGCGGAGGTGTTCGCCGCGCGGCTGGGGCGCGACGGGCGGCTGGGCGCGTGGCAGCGCCTGCGCGCGCTCCCCGAGCCGCGCTCGCACCACGCGGTGGTGATCGACCACGGCGCGCTGTACGTGATCGGCGGCCTGGCCGGCAACCCCGCGCGCCAGCCGACGCAGTACCGCGACGTCCTGCGCGCCGACATCCACCGCGACGGCACCCTGGGCGAGTGGCGCCGCGTGGGCGAGATGCCGCACTCGTACGCCACCCACTCCGCCTTCGTCCACGAGGGCGCGCTCTGGGTGGTCGGCGGCGTGGAGGACAACGCGCGCTTCAGCGGGCTCGTCTGGCGGGCGCCGCTGGCCCGCGACGGCACCCTGGGCGCGTGGGCGCAGGTGGCCCAGCCGCTCCCCTTCGGCCGCGGCCACGTCCACGTCACCCCCGTGATCGGCGGCCGCATCTACTCCGTCGGCGGCCGCCTGGCCCCCGCGCAGGGCGCCCCGCCCGTCACCGACGCCGTCGTCGTCGGCGAGCTCACGGCGACCCCGCCAACCGACCCGTCGCCGACGTGCGCACCGCCTACGTCGGGCTAGCGCACAGTTCGGATCGAACTCTCTTGTGGGTTTATGGCAGTTCCGCCATAATCCTCCATGACC
>DASSME010000167.1:0-2010 GCA_035689035.1 Longimicrobium sp.
CGGGACGGCGCCGCCTTGCAGCAGCGTGAGCAGGCGATCCGTCAGCTTCCCCACCTCCGCCAGCTCGATCATCCGCCGCGCACGCGCGAACGCCTGCTCGAAGCGCTCGTCGTCGTACGGCTTCAGCAGGTAGTCCACCGCGGCGAGCTCGAACGCCTGCAGCGCGAACTGGTCGTACGCGGTGACGAACACGGTCGCCGGCATCCGCTCGGGGCCGACAGCGCGGACCACCTCCACGCCGGTCTTCCCCGGCATCTGCACGTCCAGGAAGACCAGGTCGGGGCGGAGCGCGGCGATCATCTCCACCGCCTCGTCGCCGTCCGTGGCCATCCCGGCGATGTCGACGCTGGGCTGGCCATGCAGCAGGTCTTCGAGCCGGGCGCGGGCCAGCGGCTCGTCGTCGGCGATCAGCACCCGCAGGGTCCGCGTGCTCATCCCGCCACGCCGGCCGTGGCGCGCACGCCCCGCGCGTGCAGGTCGCCGCGCGTGTGGAAGGGAAGCGTCACCTCGGCCTCCGCGCCGCCGCCCTCCGCCGGCCGCAGCGCGAACGACTGCGCGTCGCCGTAGAGCTGCCGCAGGCGCTCGCGGGTGTTGCGCACGCCCACCCCCTCCTGCGGCGCTGCGGCCAGCCCGGGCCCGTTGTCGCGCACGCGCAGCACCACGCGCCCGTCTTCCACCCGCGCCTCGATCTCGATCTTCCCCGCCCCGCGCAGGCGGCTGACCCCGTGCTTGACAGCGTTCTCCACCAGCGGCTGCAGGACGAGGTTGGGCACCAGCGCGTCACGCGCCGGGTCGTCCACGCGCGTCTCCACCTCCAGGCTCCCCTGGAAGCGGATGCGCATGATCTCCAGGTACTTGTCCACGAACTCCAGCTCCTGCGCCAGCGTGACCTCGGCCTCGGCCGCGCCCTCGAGCGAGTGGCGCAGCAGCTCGCTGAGCCGCGCGATCATCCGGCGCACGCCGCGCGGGTCGCGCTCCACCAGCGCGCTGACGGCGTTCAGGGTGTTGAACAGGAAGTGGGGGTCGATCTGCGTGCGCAGCGTGGCCAGCCGCGCCTCGGCCAGCTGCGCCTGCAGGCGCGCAGTCTCGGCCTGCAGGCGGACGGCCTCCTGCTGCCGCGCGCGGTAGCGCCAGAAGTAGTCGCGGGCCAGCCCGGCGGCCACGATCCCGGAGTACACCACCATCTCGCGCAGGAAGAACAGGCGCGACACGCTGCGCCACGGGTCGAACTCCGGCGGCCGGCCGCGGAAGCCCAGGTGGAGCACGTACACGCGGATGGCGTCCAGCGCCACGTCCACGAAGATCGAGACGCCGATCCCGCCCAGGAAGAGGAGGGCGATGCGCGCCGCGCGGTTGCGGTGCCCGGAAACGAAGCGCCGGCTGATGCCGAACACCAGCGGCGTCACCAGCATCCAGATGAGCGACTCGGCCACCGCCATGCCGATCGGCCCGGTGGGGAACCCGGGCGCCAGGCCCGGGCGCCGCGGCTCCAGCAGCCGGTTGGCGGCCGAAAGCAGCGCCAGGAACGTCCAGAACAGGGCGATGGCCAGCAGCTCGCCGCGCCCCAGGCGGGCGGTTTCCTCCGGCGTGTCGGCGCCGTGCTGAACGGGCTCGGTGCGGGTCGTGGTCACGGCATCCATCACGTTGATTCGAACCGCGGGCACGCACCCGCGCACCCGCCCACGCACGCACGATACGCGACCCCGCGCAACCCCGTCAGCCGTCCGCGCACGAACTGCACCGGGGCGGGCACGGACTGCACGGAGCCCGGCATGGAGGCGGGCAATCGAATCGATCCGTCAGGCCCTGCACCGTGCGCTCCGGCGGCGGCGCGCCCCCTCCGCTCGCCCAGGCTCGCACCTCCCCCGTACCGGGAGAGGTTGCGACGTCCACGTTGGCTCGACTCCGCCGTCGCAGCGCGATTGCATGTTGTACCCGCACCGCAGCCGCGTCTGCCACCCTCTCCCGGAACGGGGGAGGGTCGCGCTCTCAGGCGCGGGGAGGGGGCGC
>DASSME010000168.1:0-18723 GCA_035689035.1 Longimicrobium sp.
CTCGCCGACGCCGGCGTGGGTGATGAAGATCTTGCTCCCGTTCAGCACCCACCCGCCATCGACCTTCGTGGCCGTGGTCTGCGTGCCGCCGGCGTCGGAGCCCGCGCCGGGCTCGGTGAGCCCGAAGCCGCCCAGGACGGAGCCCGAGGCGAGGAGCGGCACGTACCGCTGCCGCTGGTCGTCGGTGCCGAAGTTGACGATCGGCGAGGTGCCCAGCGTGGTGTGGGCGCTCACCGTGATGGCGTGGCTGGCGTCGACCTTGGCCAGCTCGTGGATCACGATCATGTAGGCGATGCCGTCCATCCCCGCGCCGCCCAGCTCCTCGCTCCAGGGGATGCCGAACAGCCCCAGCTCCGACATCTTGGCGATGTTCTCCCACGGGAACTCGCCCGACTGATCGAGCCCGGCGGCCACGGGCGCGATCTCGTTCCGGGCGAAATCGCGCACCATGTCGCGGATCATGAGGTGGTTCTCGTCGAAGTACCGTTCCATCGCTCTTCTATGCGGTGCAGGCGCGAAAGCCGCGCGTACGGGGCCACGGAAAGTGCCGGAATCTACTCCGGACGAGGGGGAACCGAAAGGATCGGGCCAGCGCGCGGTGACCGGGTGCGGGGGTGCGCTGGACGACGGGCGGGATCATCGTCCCACCGCCACGCCTGCCCCGGCCGGGCGGCTGATTCCAGGGTGAGCACCCCGCGAACGCCGGGGCCGGCGGATCGCTCCGCCGGCCCCGGTTCCCGTCTCCGTCACCCTCGCCTCACACCACCGGCACCACCTTGCCGTCGAAGACGCGGATGGTGGTGCCGTCGAACCTGGTGAGCTGGAAGTAGGCGTCGTCTTCCTGGAAGCCCACGCTCTGCTCCTGGAGCAGCCCGATGGCGATCGCCTCGCCCAGCAGCAGGCTCTCGGTGTAGTCCGAGCGCCAGTGCACGCCGGCCGCGTTGCGGAAGATGGCGATGTTCCCCGCCAGCTTGTTGAGCTCGCCGCCCACCGTCATCTGCGTGGCGTCGGCGCCGGTGTAGGCCACCAGCGAGGTGCCCAGCGCGTCGGGCTGCACCGGGTTCTCGATCGGCGTGCTCTCGTCGAAGAACGCCTTGAGGATGGTGCAGAGCGCGCCGCTGCCGGTGGCGTGCCCCGCCCCGTACGCCGGGTGGGTGGGCGCGCCCTCGGGGTACGCCTGCGGGAGCAGGTACACGCCCGGGTACTTGAGCGCGTAGTACGCCGACAGCAGCCCGCCGTTCAGCGAGTTGACGATGCTGCTGTGCAGGGGGTAGGTGCGCGCGCCGGTGATGTGGTTGTGCACCCGCCCGCCGTACTCCTCGGGGCGCAGGCGGCGGTGGTTGAACCACTTCTGGTACCACACGGCCCGCAGCGCGCGGCCCAGCGTCTCGCCCAGCACCTGCAGCAGGTGGGTGGGGCCGAAGGTGTTGAAGCCCACCTGCGTCTTGCTGTCCATCGCCGTGCCGGGCGGGTCGTACGGGTTCCCCTGGTCCTTGGGGAACTCCCCGTCGATCTGCGGCCGTCCCGTGGCCCCCGCCGCGGTGGACTGGTTGCCCACCGGCTCCGACATCAGGATCCACGCGGTGTTGTACCACGCGTCGAGCACCTGGTCGAAGTGCACGAAGGTGGTGGCGGCGCGCAGGTCGCGGATGAACCGCTTGGTGGTGTCGAAGGTGTCGAGCCCGCGCTTGTCCACCCCGTTCTGCACGTCGAGCCAGGTGGTGAAGGTGGTGAGGTAGTCCACGCTGGCCGTCGCCGGGAAGAGGCGCTGGTCGATGGTGCGCGAGCCGTACGAGACGTACCCGTCGGCGGCGTCGCGCCCCTGTCCGGCGGGCTTGCGCGGGTCCACGTTCCCCTTGACCAGGTACTGGCTCACGTACGGCCCCACCTGCTCGCCGGGGAAGATGCCGCGGAAGATGTTCTGCGCGGTGACCGGCGTGGTGCCGCCGAACTGCGGGAACTCGGTGTTCAGCGAGTTGATCGCCGAGCTGATGATGGAGTTGCCGGAGTAGCTGATGAACGGCACGTCGCGCGCGAGCGCCATCCAGTACAGCTCGCCGGCCTCGTTGGCCGCCACCTGGCTGTCGAAGCGCGGCGCGGGCGGCTGGGTGATCTCCTGCGGGTCGGGGCCCTCCACGTCGAAGGTGAGCCCGGTCTGCGGGTTGGTGAGCTTGACCGCGGTGCTCGAGGCCAGCGCGATCTCCTCGAAGTCGGCCGGGTCGCGGCTCTCCAGCGCGCGCAGCAGGGTGCCGTAGCTGATCGGGTCGGGGTCGCCCAGCGCGTCGTGCTTCAGGCTCTTGCTGAAGTTGCCGATGAAGGGCCGGCCGGCGTAGTTGACCTCGTCGTTGTTGTTGGCGTGCTCGTCGTGGCGGCGCGCGGCGTCGATCTCGGCCGCCTCCACGCGCACGTCGCGGGCGGAGAGGCGCCGCTCTTCCACGCGGCGCAGCACGCTGGTGGACGGGGTGTTGACGTTGTCGAAGATCGCCACGCCGGGCGAGGGGATGGCCTGGAAGGTCCCCGCCGCCACCTCGATCTTGACCGAGGCGAGCGAGAACGGGGTGGCAACGCTCACCAGCAGCGTCCACTCGCACCCGTCGGCCGAGTACTCGAAGTACAGGATCCCCAGCTGCTCGCGGATGCGCATCCAGCGGTGCCGGGTGCGGTCGTACGGCTCCTCGGCCAGGTGGGTGGACGAGGTCGCGCCCACGGGCACCTTGCTGCAGTAGAAGATCCCGCCCTGCACCTTGTAGAAGAGCTGGTCGCCCGCGGTGTTCTGGATGTGCAGGTAGGTCTCGGAGCCGTCCGCGGTGATGCGCAGCGCGCGCACCAGCTCCACCGACACCTGCGAGTTGGTCAGGTCGTAGCTCGACGAGACCGAGACGTAGCCGGCGTAGCTGTTGGCCGTGTTGCTGGCCGGGCGGATCTCGATCCGCTGGTTGACCTCCTGCACCGTCCCGTTGTTGCTGACCCACGCCGACCACCTGGTGGTGTCGATCGCGTTGTCGCCGAAATTGTCGACGAGTGTGTTTGCCTTCGGCATGATGCCGCTCCCTGTGAAACGGGGTGCCTGTCCCTGCCGCCGTGCCGGATTGCCCGGCGGCCGTGCTGGCCGGACGGCGCGCGCCGGAGCTCCCGTGGGGGCCGGTGTGAGACGCCGTCCAGTGCTCCGGTGACCGGAGCCGCTCGCCCGGGCGCTGTGCCGGGCCGCGGGCCTGGGACGGCCCCGTTTTCGTCTGTCTTCCCTTCCCTCCCCGCGGACGCGGAATGCCCCGCCCGGCGCTGTGCCGGGCGGGGCGTCAGGACGACCCCGCGTTCGGTTGCTGACCCCTCCACGTCCTTCCGGCGTCCGCCCGGCCGCTGGGCGAGCTCCGGCGATTCGTGAACGCAAGACGCCCCCGCCCGGCGGCTTGCCGGGCAGGGGCGTGGAGCGTCCCCGTCTCTCTACTTACTGTTACGTTTACAACGATCATCACAACACGACTACAACATTATCTACAATTCGAGGTCCTGTCAACGGACGTTCCGCGACAGGCACGCGGTGGACGCGGACGGCGCCTGCGCGCGGGCACCGCCGCATCCCATCCCATCGCATCCCATCCCATCCTCAGCTCACCTGCACCACCTTGCCGTCGAAGATGCGGATGGTGGAGCCGTCGAACCTGGTGAGCTGGAAGAAGGCGTCGTCCTCGTTGAAGCCGAGGCTCATCTCCTGCAGCAGGCCGATGGCGATGGCCTCGCCCAGGGGGAGGCTCTCGGTGTAGTCGCTGCGCCAGTGCACGCCCGCCGCGTTGCGGAAGAGCGCGATGTTGCCGGCCAGCTTGTTCAGCTCGCCCCCCACGGTCATATGCCCCGCGTCGGCGCCGGTGTACGCCACCAGCGACAGGCCGGTGCTGCTGGCCACCACCGGGTTCTCGATCGGCGTGCTCTCGTCGAAGAACGCCTTCAGGACGGTGACGCAGGCGCCGCTGCCGGTGGCGTGCCCCGCGCCGTAGCTCGGGTGCGTGGGAGCGCCTTCCGGGTACGCCTGCGGAAGCAGGTACGAGCTGGGGAAGCGCTCGCCGGTGTTCCCGAAGTACGGCGCCAGCCCGCCGCTGGTGAGCGAGGTGGTGATGCTGGAGTGCAGCCCGTACGTCCGGGCGCCGGTGACCTGGTTGTGCACGCGCCCGCCGTACTCCTCCGGCCGCAGCCGCCGGTGCACGCCCCACTTCTGCCACCAGACCGCGCGGATCGCCCGCCCCAGCACCTCGGCCAGCACCTGCAGCAGGTGGATGGGGCCGAAGGTGCCGAAGCCCGCCTGCGTCTTGCTGTCCATCGCGGCGCCCGGCGGGTCGTACGGATTGCCGGGGTTCCTGGGGAACTCCAGCTCGATCTGCGGGCGGCCGGTGGTGCCGGCCAGGTAGGAGAGCTGGTTGCCGGTGGGCTCGGTCATCAGGATCCAGGCGGCGTTGTAGTAGGCGTTGAGCACCTGGTCGAAGTGCACGTAGGTGGTGCCGTCGCGCAGGGTGCGGATGAAGCGCCGCGCCGTGTCGAACGAGTCCTGCCCGCGCTGGTCCACGCCGTTCTGCGCGTCGAGCCAGGCGCTGAAGGTGGTGAGGTAGTCCACCCCCGCCGCCGCGGGAATCAGGCGCTGGTCGTTCACCTGCGCCCCGTGCGCCACGAAGCCCTCGTTGGCGTCGCGCCCCAGCCCGTCGGGCTTGCGCGGGTCGGTGGTGCCCTTGAGCAGGAACTGGCTGACGTACGGCCCCACCTGCTCGCCGGGGTAGATGCCGCGGAACACGTTCTGGACCGTTACCGGCACCGTGCCGCCGAAGGCGGGGAACTCGGCGTTGAGCGAGCTGACGGCCGCCGCGATGGTGGCGTCGCTCCCGTAGCTGGTGAAGAGGACGTCGCGCGCCAGCGCCATCCAGTACAGCTCCCCCGCCTCGTGCGCCGCCACCTGGCTGTCCAGGCGCGGCGCGGGCGGAATGGTGAGCGCCTGCGGGTCGGGCCCCTCCAGGTCGAAGGCGAGGCCCGACTGCGGGTTGGTGAGCCTGAGCGCGGTGGCCGTGGCGAGCTGGATCTCCTCGAAGTCCTGCGGGTCTTCGCTCTGGAGGGCGCGCAGCAGCGTGGCATACGAGGCGGGGACGGGGTCGCCCAGGGCGTCGTGCTTCAGGCTCTTGGAGAAGTTCCCCGCCAGCGGCGTGGCCGGGTAGTTCACCTCGTCGTTGTTGTTGAAGTGCTCGGCGTGCGGCCGGGCGGCGGCGAGATCGGCCGCCCCGGCGCGCACGTCGCGCGCGGGGAGGCGCCGGGCCTCGGCGCGGCGCGAGCGGCTGGTCTCGCGCACGTTCAGGTTGTCGAAGATGGCGTGGCCGGGCGACGGGGCGGCCGTGTAGGTGCCGGTGAACAGCCCCGGGCTCACCGCGGTCAGCGTGAACGGCGCCGGGCTGCTGTACAGCGTCGCCCATGCGCACCCGTCCGCCGACACCTCCCAGAAGACGGTGCCGTTCAGCTCGCGGATACGCAGCCAGCGGTGCGCCTCGGCGTCATAGGGGATCACCAGGAAGACGGTGTAGGCGCCGCCCACCTGCTGCTCGCAGCGGAACACGCCGTCCACCAGCCCGATGCTGAGCTCGTTTCCCTCGCTCAGGTACGCCCGCAGCCGCGCCTGGCCCGTGCGCGGCGCCTGCACCAGCTCCACCCAGATCTGGGAGCCGGTCAGGTCGTAGGTGCCCTTGGCCGTGTACCCCGCGTAGGTGTTCGCCGAGCTGCTGGGGAGCCGGATCTCGAGCCGGCCGTTCACCTCGCGCAGGTCGCCGAACACCCACCACTTCGCGGTGTCGGGGGTGTTGTCGTTGAAGTCTTCGGTGAACGTGTGTGCCTTCGCCATGGTGTGTCTCTCCTGGAGGTTGGGGTGCCGCCAGCGCGGGGCACGGGCGGGTTGCGGCGGGCGGATCCGGCGCGAGGGGGTCTCGCTCCCCCCTGCCGGACACGGCGAGGCCCCGCCCGGCCGATGTGCCGGGCGGGGCCTCGCGGGCCCGTGTTCTCTCTGACTGATCACCGACGCGGAGGGGGGGCCGCCCGCTCCGCCGCGCTGCGCCGCGGGTCAGGTGGTGACCGTCACCACCTTCCCGTCGAAGATGCGGATGGTGGCGCCGTCGAACCGGGTGAGCTGGAAGTAGGCGTCGTCTTCGTTGAAGCCGAGACTCATCTCCTGCAGCAGGCCGATGGCGATGGCCTCGCCCAGGGGGAGGCTCTCGGTGTAGTCGCTGCGCCAGTGCACGCCCGCCGCGTTGCGGAAGAGCGCGATGTTGCCGGCCAGCTTGTTCAGCTCGCCCCCCACCGTCATCTGGCCGGCGTCGGCGCCGGTGTAGGAGACCAGCGACAGGCCGTCGGCCGCCGCCAGCACCGGGTTCTCGATCGGCGTGCCCTCGTCGAAGAACGCCTTGAGGATGGTCGCCATCGCCCCCGACCCCGTGGCGTGCCCCGCGCCGTACGCCGGGTGGGTGGGCGCGCCCTCGGGGTACGCCTGCGGGAGGAGGTACCCGTTGGGGAACCTCTCGCCCGTGTTGCCGAAGTACGGCGCCAGCTGCCCCCCCGTCTGCAGCGAGGTGGCGATGCTGGTGTGCAGCGGATACGTCCGCGCGCCGGTGATCTGGTTGTGCACCCGCCCGCCGTACTCCTCGGGGCGCAGCCGCCGGTGCACGAACCACTTCTGGAACCACACCGCGCGCAGCGCGCGCACCAGCACCTCGGCCAGCGTGGAGAGCAGGTGCGTGGGCCCGAAGGTGTTGAAGCCCACCTGCGTCATGCTGTCCATCGCCGTGCCCGGCGGGGCGTACGGGTTCCCCTGGTCCTTGGGGAACTCCAGGTCGACCTGTGGCCGGGCGGTGCTCCCCGAGAGCTGGTTGCCGGTGGGCTCGCTCATCAGGATCCACGCGGCGTTGTACCACGCGTCGAGCACCTGGTCGAAGTGCACCAGGGTGGTGCCCGCCCGCAGGGTGTGGATGAAGCGGCGGGTGGTGTCGAAGGTGTCCTGCCCGCGCCTGTCCCACCCGTTCTGCACGTCGAGCCAGCTGCTGAAGGCGGTGAGGTAGTCGGTGCTGGCCGCCGCCGGGAACAGCCGCTGGTCGATCACCCGCGAGCCGTAGGAGACATACCCGTCCGTGGCGTCACGCCCCAGCCCCGCCGGCTTGCGCGGGTCCTGGTTTCCCTTGAGCAGGAACTGGCTGACGTACGGCCCCACCTGCTCGCCGGGGTAGATGCCGCGGAGGAGGTTCTGCGTGTTGACGGGGAGGGTGCCGCCGAACCGCGGGAACTCGCCGTTGAGCGAGGTGACGGCCGCGGCGGTGTCGGAGTGGCTCCCCCAGTTGATGAACGGCACGTCGCGCGCGACCGCCATCCAGTACAGCTCGCCCGCCTCGTGCGCCGCCACCTCGCTGTCGAAGCGCGGCGCGGGCGGCTGGGTGAGCGCCTGCGGGTCGGGGCCTTCCAGGTCGAAGGTGAGCCCGGTCTGCGGGTTGGTGAGCTTGAGCGCGGTGCTCGAAGCCAGCGCGATCTCCTCGAAGTCGGCCGGGTCGCGGCTCTCCAGCGCGCGCAGCAGGGTGCCGTAGCTGATCGGATCGGGGTCGCCCAGCGCGTCGTGCTTCAGGCTCTTGCTGAAGTTGCCGATGAACGGCCGGCCGGCGTAGTTGACCTCGTCGTTGTTGTTGTGGTGCTCGTCGTGCCGGCGCGCGGCCGAGAGCTCCGCCGCCTCCACCCGCACGTCTCGCGCGGACCGGCGCCGCTCTTCCACGCGCCGCGGCGCCGAGGTGTCGCACACGTTCACGTTGTCGAAGATCGCCACGCCCGGAGAGGGAATGGCCGCCCAGGTCCCCGCCCCGACGTCGATGCGCACGTTGGTGAGCGGCACCGTGGTCGGCCGGCCGGCCAGCGCCTCCCACGCGTCGCCGTCGGGCGAGGTTTCCCAGTAGACGATCCCCTGCGCCTCGCGGATGCGCAGCCAGCGGTGGCGCGCCGGGTCGTACGGCTGGCGGGCGAGCCGGGTGAGCACCCCCGACGCCCGCTGGCCGGCCTCCACGTACTGCACCCCCTCGGCGTTCCCGTCGTGGCAGATGGTGATGAAGACGTTGTCGTTGCCGCTGTTCATGACCCGCAGGTACGCCTCGGAGCTCGCGGCCGCGCGCAGCGGGCGCACCAGCTCCACCCGCGCCTCCGAGCCCGGGAGGTCGAAGAGACCGTTGGATACGTACCAGCCGTAGCTCGCGTAGCCGCTGATCGGGCGGATCTCCAACCGCCCGTTCACCTCGCGGGCCAGGCCGCCGGCGTCCGTCGACCATTTGCCGGTGTCGGTGCTGTCGTCGTTGAAGTTGTCGACGAGTGTGCGTGTCGCTGTCATCTTCGGGCTCCCTCCAGGGTTCTCCGCGCGCGTCCCGCCGCCGGTGCGCGGCGCGGACTCCGGGGCCGGCCGGAACGCGAAAAGGCCCCCGCCCGGCGCTCTGCCGGACGGGGGCCTCACGGTCCCGTGTCTCCTCGTTTTCATCTTCCCGCCAGCCCCGACGCCGGGGACGCGGCATCCGCCTCTTCCCGAACGCAAGAACGCTCCCGCACCGGCGCTGTGCCGGACGGGAGCGTCGCGCGCTCCGTTCGCTCGTGGTCTCCACCGATCCTACTCGTACAACACCTTCCTGTCAACCCTTAGGAGCCGTTTATTGAACGACCGCTCTTCCCCCCGCGTGCCCCACCGGTGCACCCCGCCCATCGTGGCGCACGCGATCGGGACGCTCGCCCGGGGCGGGCCGCGTGGCCGGGTGAGCGTCCCCCTGTCCATGGCCGCCGCGCGGGGCGAGGTGCCCGCGCCGCCGCGTCATGCCCCGGTCAGTCCGTGCCCCACACCGTCTCCACCACGCCGCGGCGGATGCGGATCATGGCGCCGTCGAACTTCGTGAGCTGGAAGAAGGCGTCGTCTTCGTTCAGGGTGAGCGAGATCTCCTGCAGCAGCTTGATGGCGATCTCTTCGCCCAGCAGGAGAGAGAAGGTGTAGTCGCTCCGCCAGTGCACCCCCGCCGCGTTGCGGAAGAGGGCGATGTTGCCGGCCAGCTTGTTCAGCTCGCCGCCCACCGTCATCTGCGCCGCGTCGGTGCCGCTGTAGGCCACCAGCGAGAGCCCGTCGGCCGCGGCGAGCACCGGGTTCTCGATCGCCTTGCTCTCGTCGAAGAACGCCTTCAGGATCGTCGCGCAGGCGCCGCTGCCGGTGGCGTGCCCCGCGCCGTAGCTCGGGTGGGTGGGCGCGCCCTCGGGGTACGCCTGCGGGAGGAGGTACGAGTACGGGAACTTCTCGCCGGTGTTGCCGAAGTACCCCGACAGGCCGCCGCTGCTGAGCGACGTTGTGATGCTGGTGTGCAGGCCGTAGCTGCGCGCCCCGGTGATCTGGTTCTGCACGCGCCCGCCGTACTCCTCGGGGCGGAGCCGCCGGTGCACGAACCACTTCTGGTACCATACCGTGCGGATCGCCCTCCCCACCACCTCGTCGAGCACCTCCAGCAGCTGGATGGGGCCCAGCGTGCCGAACCCCACCTGGGTCCTGCTGTCGTCGGCGGTGCCCGGCGGATCGTAGAAGTTCCCCGCGTTGTACGGGAACTCCAGGTCGATCCCCGGCCGCCCGGTCACGCCCGCCTGGAAGGTGAGCTGGTTCCCCGTGGGCTCGGTCATCAGGATCCACGCGGCGTTGTAGTAGGCGTTGACCACCTGGTCGAAGTGCACGTAGGTGGCGCCGTCGCGCAGCGTGTGGATGAAGCGGTAGGTCGTCTCGAACTGGTCCTGCCCGCGCAGGTCGGCGCCGTTCTGCACGGATAGCCAGGTGGTGGGCAGGGTCAGGTAGTCCACCAGCGGCGCGGCAGGGAGGATCTGCTGAGGGATGCGCTGCGCGCCGTAGGCGATGAACCCCTCGTTGGCGTCGCGCCCGGTGCCGTCGGGCTTGCGCGGGTCGTTGTTCCCCTTCAGCAGGAACTGGCTCACGTAGGGCCCCACCTGCTCGCCGGGGTACACCCCGCGGAAGACGTTCTGCGTGGTGACCGGCGTGGTGCCGCCGAACTGCGGGAACTCGTTGTTCAGCGAGGTGACCGCCTGGGCGATGACGGTGCTGGTGCCGTAGCTGATGAACGGCACGTCGCGCGCGACCGCCATCCAGTACAGCTCGCCCGCCTCGTTGGCCGTGCCCTGGCTGTCGAAGCGCGGCGCGGGCGGCATGGTGGGCTCCTGCGGGTCGGGCCCTTCCAGGCTGAAGGCCAGGCCGCACTGCGGGTTGGTGAGCTTCTTGGCCCCGCCCAGGACGATCTCCTCGAAGTCGTTGGGCTCGCGGCTCTCCAGCGCGCGCAGCAGGATCGCGTACGTCGCCGGGTCCGGGTCGCCCAGCGAGTCGTGCTTGAGCCCCTTGGAGAAGTTCCCGGCGAACGGCGTGGTGAGGTAGCTCACCTCGTCGTTGTTGTTCAGGTGCTCGGGGTGCGGGCGCGCCGCGTCGAGCGCCGCCGCCTTCTCTCGCGTGCCCAGCGCGGAAAGGCGCCGCTCCTCCACCACCCGCGGCGGCTCGGGCGCGGGTAGGTTGAGACAGTCGAAGATCGCCACCCCCGGCGACGGCACGTTCTGCCAGATCCCCGCGGAGATCTCGACGGTCACCGCCGTCAGCGCGAAGGGGTTGGCGATGGCGGCCTGCACCGTCCACGCCTCGCCATCGGCCGAGGTCTCGTAGTACAGCGTGCCTCCGCGCTCGCGCAGCCGCAGCCACAGGTGGGCGTCGGCGTCGTAGGGGATGCGCGCGGGCTCGGTGACGGTGCCGGCCACCTTCCTGGAGCAGTACAGCTCGCCCCCCTCCACGCCCAGCACCACCGTGTTGCTGGTGTCCTTCCCGGCGGCCAGGTACGCCTCGGCCGCGGCGGTGGTGCGCAGCGGGCGCACCAGGCGCACCTTGTACTCCGAGCTGGTCAGGTCGTATGCGGCATTGGAGCTGTAGCCGCCGTAGTCGTTCGCCACCTTCGGACGGATCTGGAGGGTGCCGCTCTGCTCGCTGGTCAGCGCGGGTGCGTCCACCCACCACTTCACCGCGTCGGCCACGCCGTCGCGGAAGTCGTCGGTCAGGGTATGCGCCTTCGCCATCGTCCATTCTCCTGCCAAGGGTTGCCGCCGCGCGCCCGCCGCGCCGCGTGCCCGACCGCGGGTCCGGACTCGTCCGGGGATCGCCCGTCCGCCCCGCCGTGCGCCCGCCGGAGCGGCCGCCGTGGTGGGCCCGCTCGCGCGGGCCCGTCCGGCGCTCTGCCGGAAGGGCCTGGCATGGCCCCGTCTCTCGTCGTCCCGCCGGGACGCGGAACGCCCCCGCCCGGCGCTCTGCCGGACGGGGGCCTCACGGTCCCGGGTGTATCGATTTTTCAGCCGCGCATCCACCACTCGATCCACTCGATCGGCGGCGGCCAATCCTGTCATCTCCCAACGCAAAACGCTCCGGCCCGGCGCTGTGCCGGGCGGGAGCGTCACTCGCTCTGCCTGTGCCGTCGTTCGTCCAGCGAACCTAACCGTGTCCCCACGGGCTGTCAACCCGTAAGCGGACTATTTATTGCGTTCTACCCGTTGCCTCCGTCCATGCCCGGCGGTTTGGAAGATCGATGCCGCCCGCGGTGAGGGCGGGGGGTTGCCGGGACGCACGGCCGTGGGCGCCGGGCATCCGTGCAACGCTGCCGGGGCCGCTCGCACCACCGCAACCCTCGCGCCACCGCGGGAGCGGCGGGGGGAGGAGTGGACGTGCACAAAAGCGTCGGTTCGGATCGGTGGAATTTCGAAAAACTGCGACACGAATGCCCCATGGTGCACGGCGGAAACAGCAGATCCGGCGAGGGCTGTCCGCGCAAGTCGATGGTGCGCCTGCGGATCGAAAAAGACACTTGCCCACCTTCACCCGTTCAGACAACTTTCCATGGACGGGAGTGGGGCGGCAACCGCGCCGCCGGGCTCCCGGGCGCAGCGAAACAATGCGGCGGATCAGATGAAGAGTGGCACGGCACGTTCCCCCGCGGAACGGCGCCGCGTTCCATGCTTCCCCGGTTTGCTCCACGTACCGCGCGGCCCCACGGCCGCCCCGATCGCGACACCGGAACCGAACATCACCCCCGCGCACGTTCGCCCTCGCCGCCGGCGCCGAAGCCGGCGTGGCGACCGGCCCTTTTACCCGCTCCAACCATCCAGAAAGGAACCGCACCATGGCCGAGGAAATCCTGCCAGGCACCTACATCACCGTCCGTGACGAGGGGCTGATCACGGCGGGACGCATCGCCACCGGCTACATCGGGATGGTGGGCACCGCCGAGCGCGGCCCCGTGGAGCAGGTGGTGACGCTGGGCTCGTTCGTGGAGGCACGCAACGTGTTCGGCGAGGCGGACCCCTACAAGAGCGGCGGCGGCGAGCTGACGCTGATCCGGGCGCTGGAGCTGGCCTTCAACAACGGCGCCAGCACCGTCTACGCCGTGCGTGCCGCCGCCCGGGCGGGGACCGGCTCGGTGGCCACCGCCACGCTGGGCCTAAAGAAGGGCACCGCCGTGGTCCTCACCCTCACGGCGAAGAGCGCCGGCACCTGGGGGAACGGGGTCAAGGTGCGCCTGGCCGCGCCCGAGGGCGACACCTCGGGGACCAAGGTGCTCGAGGTGACGCTCGACACCCAGCGCGAAACGCACAGCGGCACCAACGCCGCCACCCTGGCCGACGCGGTGAACCGCAACTCGGCGCTCCTCTCCGCCCGGGCCGACCGCGGCAGCGACGTCCCCGACGACGTGACGGCCGCCACCGCGCTGGCGGGCGGCGCCAACGGCCAGACCACCGCCGCGTCGGACTACAACCGCGCCCTGGAGCAGCTCGAGAACGAGATCGTGAACATCATCGTGCTGGCCGGGCAGGACGCGGCCACCGGCGGCGAGACGATCACGGGGCACCTCAACCGCACCAAGGAGATGCGCCGCGAGCGCATCGGCGTGATCGGCAGCAACGGCACCGACGACGCCGACAAGATCGCCGCGCACTCGCTGAACAGCGACCGGCTGATCTACGTGGCGCCCGGCATCAAGGCGCGGGTGACCGACCCCGAAACGCACCGCGACGTGGAGGTGAACCTTCCCGGCGCCTACACCGCGGCGGCCGTGGCGGGGCTGATCTCGTCGCTCCCCGTGCAGACCTCGCCCACCAACAAGCCGCTGACGGTGGGCGGCCTGAGCACCGCCTTCAACCAGCCGCGGCTGGAGAAGCTGGTGCAGAACCGCGTCACGGCGGTGGAGAAGCGCGAGGGCTTCCGCATCGTGAAGGGGATCACCACCAGCACCAACCCGGCGTGGCACCAGGTGACCACCCGCCGCATCGTGGACTACGCGATGTACGGCGTGCGCAGCGCCTGCAACCCGTACATCGGCAAGCTGAACAACGACCGGGTGCGCGGCGCCATGAAGGCCACCATCGACGGCTTCCTGACCCGCATGGTGCAGGACGAGGCGCTCACCGGCTACCAGCTGGAGGTGAGCGCGACCCGGGCGCAGGAGATCGCGGGGGTGTGCGTGGTGAACATGACGCTGCAGCCCACCTTCAGCATCGACTTCATCCGCGTGACCATGTACCTGGGCTAGGCCGCCGGGGCCGCCTTTTCCCATACCTGACCGGGACACTTCAAGATGCCGAACACGAACGTCTTTCGCGGCTCCGACGCCACCCTGGTGCTGGCGGTGGACGACAAGGAAACCACCGAGGGGTCGCTGGCCGACGGCCTGATCAGCGAGTACGAGCTGAGCAGCGTGGTGGGCCGCCTGCAGCAGGTGCGCGTGCAGGTGCAGAACGACCTGCGGCCGTACCACGAGCTGGGCCGCCGCTTCGCCAGCGAGCTGCGCCCGGGGAACGTGAACGTCACCGGCTTCGCCGAGCGGGCGCACGTGAACGGCGCGCTGCTCAAGCTGCTGCTGGGCGACGGCGCCACCAGCCCGCCGCCGACCGGGGCGATCGCGCAGCCCTCGTTCAACCTGGTGATCACCCTCGACAACCCGGCCCAGCCCGGCAACGGCACCAAGGTGGTGCTGTTCGGGGTCAAGTTCGACTCGTGGAGCTTCTCGCTCCCCGAAGACGACTTCGTGATGGAGGCCGTGACCTTCCGGGCGCTGCGCGTGGCCACCGAGGAGCCGGCCGCCGCCTGATAGGGGACAGGGGATAGGGGACAGGGGACGGCCCACGTTCTTTCGACTGATCCGAGATGGCGACCGAGCTGCAAGCGCTTTCGCCCGAAGACCTGCTGGCCGGGGCCACCGCCACCTACGAGGTGGAGGTGCCGCCCGAGGTGCTGCACCCCGGCGGCGCGGCGGCCGGCTTCGGCGCGGCCGAGGGGGGCACGGTGCAGCTCAGGCCCCTCAGCATCGGCGCCTTCCAGCTGATCCTGAAGGCGGCCAGGAACGACCCGGGGCTGATCCCCCTGCTGATGCTGAAGGAGTCGCTGGTGGCGCCCAGGCTGTCGCTGGAGCAGGTGCGGCAGCTTCACCTGGGGCTGGTGAGCTTCCTGGTGGCCCACGTGCGCGAGGTGAGCGGGCTGGGCGAAAAAAAAAAGCGGCCGGTGAGCTGAACGCCTCGCCGGTGGTGCGCGGCGCCTACCTGCTGGCGCGCGCCTTCGGGTGGACGCCGCAGCAGGTGCAGGAGATGACCATGGCGCAGGTGCAGATGTACCTGTCGCTGCTCCAGGACGAGGCGGGGAGCGCGCATGGCGGGTGACGAGCTGGCCACGCTGGGGCTGGAGATCCGCGGCGAGGCGGCGGAGTGGATCGGCGGCCTGCTGGGCGGCTTCACCCTCCCCGGCGCCGAGGCGGCCGCCGAGCCGATCGCCGAGCTGGTGATCCTGGAGCGCGCGGTGGCGGCGCTGGCCGGGCAGGTGGCGGAGCTGGAGGAGCTGGAGACGGCGCTCACCGCCGGCTTCCCCGGCGCCGCTCTCCCCGCCCCGCCCGTGGACGCGGCGCCCGGGGAGACGGAGGATGCCGGGCCTCGCGCCGGCCGGCCGGGTCGTGGCGCGGAGCCGTGGGTCGCACCCGCTCCGTCCGCGGCCGGGGAGCGACCGTGGCCGCGCGACGCCGGGGACGTGCACGACGGCCCGCCGCGCGTCCCCCCCTTCACCCGGGGTGCGGGAGAAGGGGGCCGGGGAGATGTGGGGCCGCCGTCCCCCGCGCGGCCGGCCGATCGCCCCTTCACGCCGCCGGAAGAGCGGGAGCCGGCGGCTCGCAGCGAGGCGGCACGGAGGGTGGACGCGCCTCGCGCCGATCGTCCGCCGAACCTCGCCCCGTCGATCGGCGGCGGGATCCGCGGGCTCGGCGACCTGGCCTCGCTCGCCGGAGCGGCCGGCCTGGAGCTGCCGCCCGAAACCGGGCAGCCGGCCGCCGCGCCGCGGCGGAACCCGCCGCCTCCGCCGCACCCCGGCGGTCCCGACGCGGCGGGCGGACAGCGCGGGTGGGAAGATGCGGGTCCCGCCGCCGCATCATCGCCTGCCCGGGGTTCCGCGCCCGGCTGGGAGGACGCAACGGACACCGCGTCCGCGCCTCGTCCGGGCACCGCGCCGCGAGCGGACGATGCGAGGCGGCCACGGGCGGCGTGGGACGAGGCCGATCGCGCACCGGCCGACACGCCTCGCACGTGGGACGATCGGCTGGAGCCGCTCCCGGGCGATCCCACGACGGCCGGCGCACCGGCCCCCGCGCCGGCACGGACTCCGATCCGGCTGCGGTCCTGGGACCGGCCGGAGGGCGGAGCGCCGGCGGCAGGGTGGGAGCGTGACGCCGGGACCGGCCCGGTGGGGGAATCGCGCGGGGGCACCGGCGATCCGGAGGCGCCGGACGAGCGGAGGTGGGACTTGCCGCCGAGCCTCGCCGGGCTGGCCCGCGGCGACGCGCTGACGCTCGGCTTGCTCGGCCCCGGCGCGGTCGCCCTCCCCTTCCTGGCCATGCCGGGCGAGGCGGACCCGGAGGCGGAGGGCGCCGGGAGCACGTCCGGCGAACGCGGCGGGGCGCCGCGGGGCAGCGGGGACGGCGGAACGGCCGACCGCCGCGGGGCCGGCTTCCCCGCCCCGCGGCAGCGCGACGCGGCGGCGCCCGCCGGGTGGCCGGCGGCCGGGGAAGAGCAAGACCCGGCGGCGCAGCCGTGGATCGACGAGTTCGGGGCCGATCCCAACCCCCTGCAGGCGCCCGGGCTGGCGCGGGCGCTGGGGCGGCGGGTGAGGCCGGCGGCCGAGATCCTGGCCGCGCTGGGCGAGGGGGCGCGGACGGTCGAGTCGGCGCCGCGGCTGGAGGGGAGCGCCGAGTGGCCCACGCTGGCGCCCGAGCCCGCCGAACGCCCCGCGCCCGAGCCCGGCGCCGCGCCCGACCCGCGGCCCCGCGCCCCGGACGACGAGCCGCCCGTCGCCATCGTCCGCTCGGTCGAAGCCGCGCCGCCCGAGGCGTTCACCGAGGCGCCCGGCTGGCCCGACCTGGACGTGCAGGACCTGATGGACGCGCTGGCCCGCGAGATCATGCACGAGTACCGGCGCTACTACGGCGCCTGAACGTCGCGGCGCGCCGCCGCCGGCACGCATCGACCGAACGAGCAGAACCGGACCACCATGCCGATCCAGCTGGCCGACCTGACGCTGAACCGGGTGCACCGCATCACCACGCTCGAGCAGGCGGCGTTCGTGCACCACCGCGTGCCGGGCGCCACCGGCGACGTGCTGCAGGACCTGGGGCGCCGCTCGGTGCGGCTGCGCATCGAGGGGATCTGCTTCGGGACCACCGCCGTCGACGACCTGGAGGCGCTGCGCGGGCTGTACATCGCCCGCGAGCCGGTCGACTTCATCGCCGACCTGGTGGGGCAGACCTACGTGAGCCGCGTGGCGCTGGACCGGCTGGAGGTGACCGACAGCGCCGCCGACCCCGAGCAGTTCAGCTGGACGCTCACCGTGTCGGAGTACGTGGAGCCGCCGCAGAGCAACGCCGCGGCCATGGAGGCGGTGGACGCCGGCATCGCGATGGACGCCGCCACGCTGATGGACATCGCCACCCTCCCCGACGCGCTGGCGCTGGGCTCGCTGCCAGAGATCAGCAACCCGTTCGAGCCGCTGACCGGCGCGCTCAGCCCCGTGGCCGACGGCGCCAAGGCCCTGAACGAATCGATGAGCGGACTGAAGATGCTGTTCGGAATCTGACGATGGGAACGGGTGCGTGAGTGCGTGAGTGCGCGAGTGCGTTCCGGCTCCAGTGCACGTCTGGACCTTCGGCTCGTGTCGTCCGGATCCGCCCGCCCGATGCAGGAAGCTGGAATCGCCCGGCCGTAGAACGCACTCACGCACTGGCGCACTCACGCACCCGTTTTGCCGCCCGGCCAAGCACCGACCCCGACACCCGTACCGACCTCCGCAGAGCGCCTGACATATGCCCGAGACCGCGACCATCTTCGACTCGCTTCCCAGCACCGACGCCCTCCAGCTCTCGGGCGCCTCCCTTCCCGGCTTCACCGCGCCCTCGCTGCCGGGGGTCGACACGCTGGGGAGCGACATCGCCAGCAGCGTTCCGGCCGACGTGGGGAACGTGGCCGGCGGCGCGCTCCCCGACCTGTCGGACGCGCCCTCGCCCACGGCGTTCCGCTCGGCGCTCAGCGACCCGCTCTCCAAGCTGACGTCGGTGAACGCCGACTCGCTGGCCGCGGGGGTGAACGCCACGCCGCCGCCGGTGGTGGACAAGAAGGTGCCCGAGGTGAACCGCGTGGTCGAGGGGATCACCAGCCAGGTGCTTCCCGCCGCCACGCCGCGCACGGTGGACACCAACGTGCCGCTCCCCTCGGCGCTGGGCGATTTCAGCGCGCCGCTGCGCCGCCTGGCCGAGGCCGGCGCCGCCACCCCGCTGCGCCTGCTGCAGGTGATGCTCACCGTGCTCGACCGCCTGGTCGACACCGCCACCGACGCCGAGCGTCTCAAGGGCTACACCGTCGAGGCGCTCGGCGAGATCCTGGTGGCGCAGACCGCCGAGCTGCGCTACCGCCTGCCGCTGGACGCGCTGGACCGCGCGCGCGCCGCGCTGGACGGCGGCTACCTGGACCGCTACGAGGCGCTGCTCAACGGGCTGGACCAGGTGAAGGCCACCGCCGGCCCCGAGCTGACCGCCGCCATCAAGGCCACCCGCGACGGCGCCCTCCCCCCGCTCAAGCTGTTCACCGAGACGGGGCGCACGCTCACCCTGCTCAAGGCCAACGACACCGCGCCGCTGGAGCGCGCGCTGAAGAACGTGGCCGGCTTCGCCACCGCCGACGAGGTGTTCCTGCAGGCCACCTTCGACGCCATCAAGGAGCGCATCACCACGGTGCTCAAGGCGATCGAGGGGCCGGTGCTCGAGCTGTCGCGGATGATCGCGCAGATCCGCGAGTACCTCACCGAGGCCGCCAAGCTCGCCGACGAGGCCGCCCGCAACGCCGCCAAGGCGCTCGAGGACGGGCTCAAGACCGTGGCCGGCTACCTGGACGGCGCCCGCGAGCGGATCGAGGCGGTGGGCAAGCAGGTGCGCGACTTCGTGGCCAAGGTCGACGTCGCCCCGGCGATCGAGGCGTTCAAGAAGGCCACCGCGCAGGTGGTGGACGGGGTGGACCGCTTCTTCGAGCAGGTGGAGGAGTACCGCAAGAAGCTGGACGACGAGGTGGCGCGCGTGACCGCCACCCTCGAAAAGGAGTTCGACC
>DASSME010000169.1:0-8299 GCA_035689035.1 Longimicrobium sp.
TTACACCGGCCACGGCCCGCCGCGCTCGCGGGAACGCGATCGCGCCGTGCGGCCGGTGCAAACGGAACGGCTCCGCGCCGGTCGGGTCGCGGAGCCGCGGAGGGGGTCGCTGCGAGCCTTCGAGTCCGATCAGAGCGCCGCGGGCGGGCGATAGATCCAGCCTTCCAGCGCCACCGTGTCGTCCGGCACGCGGCCAAGGCGGCGGGGCTGGTCCAGGTCGCCGCGGCAGAGGAAGGCGACCAGGGCGGCGATGCAGGCGTCGCGCGCGTCCTCGAGGGTGCAGGCGCACGCCTCCATCGACGGGTGCGCGAAGGTCATGAACGGCTTGAGCGCCGCCGGCCGCGCGCGCACCTCGCCCGCGCGCGACGGAACCCGCCCGCCGCGGATCCCCAGGTCCTTCGCCGCGCCCGAGGGGTAGACTTCGATGATCGCGGTCGCCGCGCCCGACGGCGCCTGGGGGAGGATTGAGACCTCCGCCTCGTCGCGCAGCTCGTGGAGGAAGCGCATTCCCTCCAGCGTCTGCTTGTAGATGCGCATGTCGAGCGGGGCCAGCGCGCCGCCGGTGTCGGTGGCGCGCAGCATCTTGTGCGCGTCGGAAAAGTGCTCGCGGATCTCCTCGGGCGGCCGGTCGGCGATCCACGCGGCCACGCCCGCCCAGCTCGCCCCGCGCTCGGCGGCGATCCGCTGCGCCACCGCCGCGGGCACGCCGAAGGGGAAGTCCGCGCCCCACAGGATGGTGTCGCCCTCGCCGGCGCCGGCGGGCTTGCGCCAGTAGCCGGCCACGTGCGCGCGCAGGTCTTCGCGAAAGGGGAGCGGGCAGAGGCTCACGATCTCGAGCTTCCCCTCGTGCTCGCGGCCGACGGCGGCCCACAGGTTGGAGAGCGGCTCCCTGGCGCCCGAGAAGTCGATCCCCCCGAAATATCTGAAGTCAGTCATCCGGCCGGTCTGATCGGGAACGCGGGTCAGGTGGGTCAGCGGCTGTGAACCTGACGGGGGCGCCGCCTCTCGGCAAGGCGCTCCGCGGCCCGCGAAGGCGCCGAAGGTTCCGCCGTGCCGCCGGTCAACGTCAGGCTGCCGCGGGATCGATCCCGAGCTGTTCCGCCAGCGCCGCCGGCTCCGTCACCGGCTGCCTGCACGCCAGCCGCTCGCACACGTACGCCGTCGCCCGTCCGCCCTGAGCCGTGCGGCCTTCCAGCAGGGGAATGACGGACGCAGAATCGCCCGCGCCGCCCGGCGCGGCGAAGGCGAGCACCGCGTTCGGGAGATACGCACGGTTGACGGTGCGGAGCAGCGCCCGCGTCTCGTCCGCCGCCGGCTCACCGACGATGGCGACCTCCACCGGGGTGGCGAGCGCGAAGTCCAGCGCGCAGAGCAGGTGCCCGAAGCCCATCGGCACGCGCGCCATGTACTCGGCCATGACGGCGAGCGCGCGCTCGGCCACCTCGCGGTAGCGATGCTCGCCGGTGAGCTCGGCCAGCCGCAGCAGCGCCCTCACCGCCGCGGAGCTGCCGGACGGCGTGGCGTTGTCGAACACGTCGCGCGGGCGGATCACCAGCGCCTCGGCGTCGTTCGCGGTGTCGTAGAACACGCCCTCCTCCTCTTCCCAGAACCGCTCGATCATCGCGTCGGCCAGAGTGCGCGCCTCACGGATCCAGCGCGTGTCCCACGTGGCCTCGTAGACGGCGATCAGCGCATCGGCGAGCAGGGCGTGGTCTTCGAGGAACGCGGGGATCTTGGCGCGCCCGTCCTTGTAGGTGCGCAGCAGCCGTCCGTCCGCCATCAGCCTGGAGGCCAGGAACTCCGCGTTGCGCCGGGCGATCGCCAGCCAGTCGTCGCGCTCCAGCACGCGCGCCGCCTCGGCGAAGGCGTGCAGCATCATCGCGTTCCAGCTCGTGAGCACCTTGTCGTCCAGCCCCGGCCACACCCGCTTCGCCCGCGCGTCGTACAGGACCGTCCGCCCGCGGTCGATCACCTCGCGCAGCCGCTGGGGCGTCACCCCCGCCGCCGCGGCGATCTCATCCACCCCGTGCGCGGCGTGCAGGATGTTGCGGCCCTCGAAGTTCCCCGCCTCGCTCACGTCGTAGTAGCGGCGGAAGAGCGGCCCGTCCTCCGGCCCCAGCAGCTCGTCGACCTCGGCGGGGGTCCACAGGTAGAACTTCCCCTCCTCGCCCTCGCTGTCCGCGTCGAGCGCGCTGTAGAAGCCGCCCTCGGCCGACGTCATCTCGCGCGCGACCCACGCCAGCGTCTCCTCGACCACGGTGCGGTGCGCGTCATCGCCGGTCGCCTGCCACGCATGCAGGAAGGCGCGCGCGAGCAGGGCGTTGTCGTACAGCATCTTCTCGAAGTGCGGCACCAGCCACTGGTTGTCGGTGCTGTAGCGCGCGAAGCCGCCGCCGGCGTGGTCGTACATCCCGCCCGCCGCCATCATCCGCAGCGTGAAGTCCGCCATCCGCAGCGCGTCCGCCGATCCGGTGCGCTTCCAGTGCCGCAGCAGGAACTCGATCAGCATCGGCTGCGGGAACTTGGGCGCGCTCCCGAACCCGCCCCAGCGCGGCTCGAAGCGCCGGGCCACGTCGGCGTACGCCCGCTCCAGCACCGCCGCGTCGAGCGCCGACTCACCGGCGGCCGCGGCGCCGGTCTGCGCCAGCACCCCGCGGATCTCACCCGCGCTCCGGTCGATGTCGGCGCGCCGCTCGCGCCAGGCCTCGTCCACGGCCAGCAGCACCTGGCGGAACGACGGCATCCCGTGCCGCGGTTGCGGCGGATAGTAGGTGCCGCCGTAGAAGGGCTCGCCGGCGGGGGTCAGGAACATGGTCATCGGCCACCCGCCGTGCCCGGTCATCTGCTGCACGGCGGTCATGTAGATGGAGTCGATGTCGGGCCGCTCCTCGCGGTCCACCTTCACGTTCACGTACAGCCGGTTCATCAGCGCGGCGGTCTCCTCGTCCTCGAACGATTCGCGCTCCATCACGTGGCACCAGTGGCAGGCCGAGTAGCCCACGGAGAGCAGGATCGGGCGGTCTTCGGCGCGCGCCCGTTCCAGCGCCTCGGGGCCCCAGGGGTACCAGTCCACGGGGTTGTGCGCGTGCTGCAGCAGGTACGGACTGGTCTCGTTCGCCAGGCGGTTGGACATCGGATCCGGTCAGGTTCGGAGGAAGTGGAGCATCCACAACGAGATGCATGCGAAGGCCGGACCGAACGACGCGGCAGCGCCCGTATAAGGCCCTTGCGCTCCATCTCTCCACACGTGATATTCGCGTCCCGTCTTGTTCACTCTGTGCAATAATGGACAAGACTGGACGCTGGGGTGAACGAAGGGGTTGACGGGGGGAGGTGGAGTTACCATCTTTTGAGCAGGGAATTCACTGCTCACCGGGATGGCGTCCATGCTCAACCTCGAAGACATCTACTCGCTCACCGACTTCCAGCGGAACACGCGCGAGCACGTGCGGCGGCTGCAGGAAAGCCGCCGGCCCACGGTGCTCACCGTGAATGGCCGCGCCGAAGTGGTGGTGCAGGACGCGGCCAGCTACCAGGAGCTGCTGGAGCGCATCGAGCGCGCCGAGGCGATCCTGGCCATCCAGGAAGGGCTGGAGTCCGCCGCGCGCGGCGAGGGGCGTTCCGCGCGTGAACTGTTCGCCGAGCTGCGCCAGAACGCCAGGGGACCCGGGTGAAATCGTACGAGGTGATCGTTCAGCCACGGGCGGAGCGCGAGATCAGGCACGCACACCGCTGTCTCGCGAGCACCGCCCCCGCCGCGGCGGAACGGTGGCTGAACGGCATCTCGAACGCCGTCCTCTCGCTGGAAGAGATGCCCCATCGCTGCCCGCTGGCGCCCGAGGCCGAGCACGTCGGCAAGCGCATCCGGCAGCTGATCCACGACCGCTACCGCATCCTCTACTTCATCACCGGCCGCCACGTGCGCGTGCTCACGGTGCGCCACATGTCGCGCCCCCCGCTGCGCCGCCGCAAGCCGCCACCGAACTAGGCGCCGGCACCGGATCGAACAGACTACTCAATCACAGCCTGGAGGCAACGGGATGACGACCGACGTTGACGCACTGGAAGACGAGCGCATCTTTGCAGCAGGAGCCAACCTGCTGAAGGAGCGCAACATGTTCGACCTCGGAACGCCTTCCACGCTCGCCGATTTCCAGGCGAGCCCGCGCGAGCACCTCAACCGGCTGGAGCAGACCGGACAGCCCGAGGTGCTGACGGTGGAGGGCGGGCCCGATGTCGTGGTGCAGACCGCGACCGCATACCGTGAGCTGCTCCGGCGCCTCGATTATGCGGAATGCGTGGTCGGCATCATCAAGGGACGCGAGGCCGCCGCGCGTGGTGATTCGCTGCCGCTGGACGAGGCGTTCGCCGAGATTCGCAGGAACGCGGAGCGGCGAGCACCGTGAAATACCGCGTCGATGTCACTCGCCCGGCGCGACAGGACATCGGCGACATCTACGCATACCTCCGCGAACACAAACCGGGCTACGCAGACCGCTGGCTGGTCGGGGTGAATCACGCAATGGGCACGCTGAGCGAGATGCCCCATCGCTGCCCGGTCGCTCGTGAATCGGAAACGGCGACAGGTACCGTGCGGAATCTGTTCTTTGATGATTACCGCTTCGTGTACGAGGTGGTCGGCCGCCGCGTGGATGTGCTGCACGTTCGCCACATGTCGCTTTAGCCGGGCTCTTCGATCTGGTTCCGTCGTCACCAGCGCACGCCGGTGACGGCACCGGCGTTGCGTGGTAGGTTGTGCTCCCGTTTCGTTTTCGGTGCACTCCGGCAGGGCAGTCTCCGTGCAGCAGACCTTCCGCCGCCTCTTCAGGCAAGCGTTCGGCAAGTACCCGGTCTCCATCCTCCCGCTGGAGGGCGACGGCTCGCAGCGGCAGATGTTCCGCCTGGTGGGCGACGGGATGGAGACGGCCATCGGCGTGGTGGGCCCCGACCGCGAAGAGAACCGCGCCTTCCTGTCGTACACGGCGGCGTTCCGTTCCATCGGCCTCCCCGTGCCCGAGATCCTGGCGGCCGACGAGAAGGCCGGCGTGTACCTGGAAGACGACCTGGGCGAGACCACCCTGTTCGATGCGCTGACGCTGGCGCGCAAGGAAGAGCCCGACGCGGCGTTCCCGCAGAGCATGATCCCGGTGTACCACCGCATCCTGGAGCTGCTTCCACGCTTCCAGGTGCAGGGCGGGAAGGCGGTGGACTACTCGGTGGCGTATCCGCGCGCGGCGTTCGACCGGCAGTCGATCCTGTGGGACCTGAACTACTTCAAGTACCACTTCCTGAAGCTGGCGCACGTGCCGTTCAACGAGGCGCGGCTGGAGAAGGACTTCCGCCGCTTCGCCACCTTCCTGCTGGGCGCCGACACCCGCCACTTCCTGTACCGCGACTTCCAGAGCCGCAACATCATGCTGCGCGACGGCGAGCCGTGGTTCATCGACTACCAGGGCGGCCGCCGCGGGGCGCTGCAGTACGACGTGGCCTCGCTGCTGATCGACCCCAAGGCCGGCGTCCCCGAGGAGCTGCGCGAAACGTTGCTGGACCACTACCTGGACCAGCTGGAGACGCTGGTGCGCGGCGTGGACCGGGCGCGCTTCCGCCAGCATTTCCGCGGCTACGTGCTCGTGCGCATCATGCAGGCGATGGGGGCGTACGGCTACCGCGGCTTCTTCGAGCGCAAGCCGCGCTTTCTGCAGAGCGTGCCGCAGGCGGTGCGCAACATCGAGCGGATCCTGGAGACGGGGTTCGTGCCGGTGGAGCTGCCGGAGCTGCGCGCCGTGTTCGAGCGGATCTGCGCGTCGCGCTCGCTCCGCAAGTCGCAGCCCAAGGCGCCGCCGGGGCTCACGGTGCAGGTGGGCAGCTTCAGCTTCAAGGGCGGCTACCCCGAGGACTCGGGCGGCCACGGCGGCGGCTTCGTGTTCGACGTGCGCGCCATCCACAACCCGGGCCGCTACTCGGAGTATTCGCCGCTGTGCGGGTGCGACCAGCCGGTGGTCGACTTCCTGGACAGCATGCCCGAGGTGCACGAGTTCTGGGAGCACGTGCGCGGGCTGGTGGACAACTCGGTGGGCGTCTACCTGCTGCGCGGCTTCACCTCGCTGAACGTGTGGTTCGGCTGCACGGGCGGGCAGCACCGCTCGGTGTATTACGCCAACCGCCTGGCCGAGCACCTGCGGCGGAACTTCCCCTCGGTGAACGTGATGGTCACGCACCGCGAAGAGGCGAAGTGGCCCGCCAACCAGCCAGCGCCGGCGGACGAGGAGGAGGCCGGCGCCGAGCGGGAGCCCGCGGGCGCGGCCGGCGCCGCGTAGCGCCGCCGTGGACGCGATGATCCTGGCGGCCGGGCTGGGCACGCGCCTGCGCCCGCTCACCGACCACACGCCCAAGCCGCTGATCCCCGTGGCCGGCGTGCCGATGCTGGAGCGGGTGGCGAACCGGCTGATCTCCGCCGGGGCCGACCGGCTGATCGTGAACGTCAGCCACCTGGCGGACCAGATCGAGAGCTACCTGCGCGAGCGCGGCGGGTTCGGCGTGCAGTGGCACGTGTCGCGCGAGCCGGGGGCGCCGCTGGAGACCGGGGGCGCGCTGGCCCTCGCCGAGCCGCTCCTTCGCCGCGACGCGCCGTTCTTCGTGCACAACGCCGACATCCTCACCGACCTGCCGCTGGGCGCCCTGTACCGCGCGCACCAGCTCTCCGGCGCGCTGGCCACCCTGGCCGTGATGGAGCGCGACACCAAACGCCACCTGCTCTTCGACGATCGCGGGCTGCTGGGGAGGACGGACGCGTCCAAGGGTCTCGACCTTCGCGTGCGCGAAGCCGTGGGCCCGGTGCGGAAGCTGGCGTTCGGCGGGGTGCACGTGATCTCGCCGCGGTTCCTGGACCTGCTCACCGAGCGGGGCGCCTTCTCGATCCTGGACCCGTATCTGCGCCTTGCCGGGGCGGGCGAGACGATCCTCCCCTTCCGGGTGGACGACTTCCACTGGATCGACATCGGGAGCCCGCAGCAGCTCGAGGCGGCGCACGCCCGGGTGGCCGAGCTGGCGGACTGATCCGGTCCGCCGCCCAGAACATTGAGGCACGGAAGAACCGCGCGGTTCCTCCGTGCCTCGTGCTTTTCCTCGTCGCCCGCCAGGACGATGGACCGGAGTTCCGGCCGAATCCTACCGAATCCCGATATACAGCTTGTTGAATCACACAGCTAAGAGGGTCACACGGAGCAGCGGAGGAGAACGGAGCAGCAGAGAACTGCACGGAATCTTACGCAGTTCTCCGCTGCTCCGTTGCACTCCGCTCCTCCGTGTGACCTATCCCGCTGAGCCGGTGTGACGAATGACGTTCTGGATCGGGTATCAGCGATCCGGCCGCGCTACTCCACCCGGCTCACCACGCCCTGGCCGCCGTTGACCCGCACGCGCTCGCCGTCTCGCAAAGCGGACAGCGCGCCGTGGACGGCCATCACGGCGGGGACGCCCACCTCGCGCGCGGTGACGGCGCCGTGCGACAGCGGGCCGCCGCTCTCCGTCACCACCGCGACGGCGCTGTAGAAGAGCGGCGTCCACGCCGGGTTCGTGGTCCGCGCCACCAGCACCGAGCCGGGGGTGAAGCGCGCGAAGTCTTCCACGCCGTGCACCAGGCAGACGGGGCCCTCCGCCACGCCGGGCGAGCCGGGAAGGCCGCGCAAGGCGCCGTCCGCGGGCGTTTCGACTGCTTCGCCGTAGACGCGCGGCGGGGTGCGCTCCTTCGCGGCGTCGTACTCGGCGCGGTTGCGGCGGGCCTCGTCCGCGGCGCCGCCGGGTGCGCCGCCCTCCATCAGCGCGACCAGCGTCTGCTTGCGGAGGAAGAAGACGTCGTCGGCCGCGCCGATCGCGCCGCGCGCGGCCAGCCGCCTGCCCACCTCCACGATGGCGGCGCGGAAGGGGATGGAGAGGCGCGTGGTCTGGTAGTGCTCCAGGTCGTCCAGCCCCGTGTAGGCGCGGGTTAGCCGCAGCAGCTCCGCGGCGAAGTTGCGCAGCCCGTCGGGGACGGCGGCCAGGTACTCGCGCTCGGCGGCGCTCTGGCGGGCGCGCAGCTCCACCTCGCGCCCGGCGGGGTCGGCCACGTCGCCCCGCATCAGCATCAGCCGCAGGTTTTCGAGCACCACCCACGGCTGGCCGATCCAGGTGGGGACGTACGCGTCGAAATCCACCTCGCGGTGCCCGTGGTTCTCCAGGAACCGGCGGAAGGCGCCGGCGAAGCGGGGGAAGCGCTCGAGCGTCCCGTCTTCCCACAGCGCGCGGCGGTCCGTGTCGACCA
>DASSME010000170.1:0-8628 GCA_035689035.1 Longimicrobium sp.
CTACCGCACCGCCACGCTCCCCACCGGCGGCTGAGCCTGCCCCGGCCGGAAAGGAGCCCGTCACCCCGCGCACGCCGCGCGGTGACGGGTTTTTCCCCTCCGGATACCCGGAAAACGCCGTACGCGTGGAGCTTGCGTACACGGCTGAGAATCGGTATCATTCCACCGTTCGTTGAAACTGATTCTCACCTTCACGGCGTCCGCGCAACGGACCGATGCTGAAGCGCCTCTTCCGCCGCACCCCGGCACCCGCCGCGCCGCGCTCGCGCTGCGCCGAGTGCCCGCTGGCCGCCTGCGCCAGCGGGTGCCAGGCCGCGGTGCTGCGCATGGAGTGCGACCACGGCGAGGCGCACCGGCTGCGCGGGATGGGGCTGTTCGAGGGCACCTGCGTGCGCGTGCTCGACAGCCGCAACGGGATGCTGCTCGAGGTGAAGGGGAGCAAGCTGGCGCTGGGCGAGCAGCTGGCGCGTGCCATCACGGTGCTCCCGCTGGGGGCCTGAGGCCTTGGACCGCCCACTCTCGGAGCTGGATCCCGGCGAGCGCGGCAAGGTGACGGCCGTCGAGGGCGACGCCGACGCCGTGCGCAGGCTGATGGACCTGGGGCTGATCCGCGGCACCACGGTGGAGATGGTGCGCCGCGCGCCGCTCGGCGACCCGATGGAGGTCCGCGTGCGCGGATTCATGCTGACCCTGCGCCGCTCGGAGGCGGAGCACATCACGGTGGAGTAGATGGACGTAGTCGAGGCGGCGCCGGCCGCGACCCATGCACCCTCGCCCGCCCCAGCGCGTGGCGGGGGTGTGCTGCATGTGGCGCTGGCCGGCAACCCCAACACGGGCAAGAGCACGCTGTTCAACGCGCTGACGGGGATGCGGCAGCGCGTGGGCAACTATTCCGGCGTTACGGTGGAGCGCGTCGAGGGGCGCTACCGCGACGCCGAGGGCCGCCCCGTGTCGGTGCTCGACCTGCCCGGCACCTACTCGCTCAGCGCCAGCAGCCCCGACGAGGAGATCGCGCTCTCGGTGCTCCTGGGCCGCGCCGCGGGGGTGGACGCGCCCGACGTGGTGGTGATCGTGGTCGACGCGCAGAATCTGGAGCGCAACCTCTTCCTGGCGTCGCAGGTGCTGGAGCTGGGGATCCCCGCGGTGATCGCGCTGAACCAGGTGGACGCCGCGCGGGCCGCCGGGATCGGGATCGACCCGGTGGAGCTCACGCTGGAGCTGGGCGCGCCCGTGGTGGCGACGGTGGCGACCCGGGGCGAGGGGCTGGACCTGCTCAAGCAGGCGGTGAACCGCGCCGCCGCGCTCCCGCCGGCCACCCGCCAGTTCGAGCTGCCGGCCGAGGTCGCCGAGGCGCTGGCGCCGGTGGAGGAGTGCCTGGCGCGCGGCGGCTTCAACCCCAGCGCGGCGGCGATGGAGGCGCTGCGCCTGCTCGCCGTCACGCAGATCGGGCCGCACCTGGCGCAGGTGCCCGGGCTGGCGGCGGCGGTGGAGACGGCGCGCGCCCGGGTCGAGGCGGCCGGGCTCACCCCGCGCTCGCTCGAGGCCGAGGCCCGCTACGGCTGGATCTCCGAGGTGGTGGAGCGCACCACCGAACGCACGCACACGGGGCGGAAGACGCTCACCGACCGCGTGGACGCGGTGGCGCTGCACCGGGTGTGGGGGCCGGTGATCTTCGTGCTGCTGATGGCGCTGGTCTTCCAGTCGATCTTCACCTGGGCCGAGCCGCTGATCGGGTGGGTGGAGGGGCTGTTCAACCTGCTGGGCGGCTCGGTGGGCGCGGCGCTCCCCGCGGGCGACCTGCGCTCGCTGCTGGTGGACGGCGTGATCGCGGGCGTGGGCTCGGTGCTCGTCTTCCTCCCGCAGATCTTCATCCTCTTCCTCTTCATCGGGATCCTGGAGGACAGCGGGTACATGGCCCGCGCGGCGTTCATCATGGACCGCTTCATGAGGAGCGTGGGGCTGCACGGGCGCTCCTTCATCCCCCTGCTCAGCGGCTACGCCTGCGCGGTGCCGGGGGTGATGAGCACGCGGGTGATCGAGAACCCAAAGGACCGGCTGGCCACCATCATGGTGCTGCCGCTGATGAGCTGCTCGGCGCGCATCCCCGTCTACACGCTGCTGATCGGCGCCTTCATCCCGCCCGTCGCCGTCGCGGGGATCTTCAATCTGCAGGGCGTGACGCTGCTGGTGATGTACCTGCTGGGGACGCTGACGGCGCTGGCGATGGCGGCGGTGTTCAAGAAGACGCTGCTGAAGGGGCGCGCCCGCCCGCTGATCATGGAGCTCCCGCCGTACCGGCTGCCGAGCGTCAGGTCGCTGGCGCTCAGCGTGGGCCACCGCTCCAGCATGTTCCTGCGCAAGGCGGGGACGGTGATCCTGTCGCTCTCCATCGTGCTGTGGGCGCTGGCCACCTATCCCAAGACGCACGCCGCTCCGGGCACGCCGCCCCAGGTGGCGCAGGAGCAGCAGCTGGCCCACAGCGCGCTGGGGCGGATGGGCCACGTGATCGAGCCCGCCGTGCGCCCGCTGGGGTACGACTGGAAGATCGGCGTGGGGATCGTGAGCTCGCTGGCCGCGCGCGAGGTGTTCGTGAGCACCATGGGCACGATCTACGGCGTCGGCAGCGCGGACGAGACCAGCGGCGCGCTGCGCGAGAAGCTGCAGCGCGAGCGCGACCCGCGCACCGGGCTGATCGCCTACACGCCGCTCGTCGCCGTCGGCCTGATGGTGTTCTACGTGTACGCCATGATGTGCATGAGCACCGTGGCGGTGGTGGTCCGCGAGACCGGCGGCGGGCGCACGGGGGCGAAGTGGGCCGCGTTCCAGTTCGCGTACATGCTGGCGCTGGCGTACGGCGCCGCGTTCCTGGTGTATCACGGCGGGAAGCTGCTGGGGTTTCGTTAAGGAGTGCTGAGTGCTGAGTGCTGAGTGCTACGGAATTCAGGCGGGGCGACACGAGAAGGGGGACGATGATGGACGCGCAGATGATGCAGACGCTGGTGGTGGGGCTGATCGTGCTGGCGGCGCTGGCCTACGTGGGGCGGCGCGCGTGGCGCACGGTGGCCGCGGCGCGCACGCCCCAGGGCGGTGATGCGGGCGGTTGCGGGAGCGACTGCGGCTGCGGGCATTGAGGGACGGCGTAACGGCGACGACGGCAGGTTGAAACCTGCCGCTGGGACGGCGGGAAATCCGCCTGCGCGGATTGCGGGAGCGGCATCCCCGCGGACCGTCTGCATCGCATCGCGCCAGGGTTGGCCGGGCGATTGAAATCGCGGCAACGACGGCCCCAAGTCTGCCTTCGCGGACTCGCATTCAGGCATTCCAGCGCCTCGTCCGGCTTCCGGGCGGGGCGTTCGTGTTTCAGATTGCTCATCATCCCCCGCTGCATCCTCCCGGACGTTCGATCCACATCATCCCGACGAGGCGACATGAGGCTCCACGGCGTTCGCGCAGTGCTGCTGGGATCGCTCGCCCTCTCCGCCGGGTGCAAGGCGAAGGCGGATGCGCCCGCCGCCGGTCCGCCGGCCGCGCGCACCGAGCAGCGCGGCGACTCGCCCGCGCCGGCGGCGAACAGGCCGGCGGAGGTGCGGAGCGAGCACGTGCTGCTGGCGGTGTACTGGATGGAGCACGGGGAGACGAGCGTGGAGGTGTTCGCGGTGATGCCGGCGGCGGGTGGGCTCGCGCAGCCGGCGCTGGACGATTCGGCGGCGGCCACGAACTTCTACGAGCGGTGGCTGAAGCCCGGGCGCGGCTACACCGTTCTGCGCGGCGGAGCCCGCAGCGGCACCATCACCATCACCGACAACGACATGGCCGGGTGCATGGCGCTGACCGCGCAGACCCGCGCCCAGGTGAGCGAGCCGGGATGGTTCGGCGCCGGGCTCGCCACCGACGCGCCGATCGCCCGCCCCACGCCCGTCGTGGGCCAGCCGACGGACGCCGAGCGCGCCGCGATGACCGCGCTGCTCCGCCGCGAGGTCGAGGCGAAGGGCGGCAGGTGGAGCGGCGACGCGCGGGTGGACGTGCTGAGGGTGGCGCTCTCCGGCGGCGCCGCGGTGGTGGGGTCGGCGGCGCTGTATCCCGCGTCGTCGGCCGGCGAGGACAACCGTCCGCGCCACGCGGCCTTCATCATCGCCGAGGCGGGCGCGGACGGGGCGCTGCGGCCGGCGGCCACCTGGTCGCACGCGCTGAGCGCCGGCGGCGAGGAGGACGAGGAGGTGGAGCGGCGCCTGCTGGACGCCGCCGACCTGGACGGCGACGGCACCCCCGAGATCGTGGCGCGCACCGCGATGACGGAGAGCTGGCGCTACGACGTCTACCGGCGCGGGCCGGACGGCTGGGCGGTGGTCTACACCGGCGGCGGTGGCGGCTGCTGACCGCTGGCGCGGACGTTGCCACGATCCTCCCGGTCCCGCCGCCCAATGGCGGGCGGCGCGCCAATGGGGAGGATGAGACCATGCGGTACGACAGGGGGTTCCGCGGCTACGACCGCGGATGGGCGGGCGCAGGGCCGACGGGCGGGATGCCGCGCTACGACGAGACGTTCCGCGCCGGCCGCGGCCGCTACGACGCGGGGTGGCGCGGCTACGACCAGGGGTACCGCGGCCACCAGCCGTGGAGCACGCCCTACGGCGCCACCGCGCACCCGTCCACCAACCAGCACGTGGACGCGGGCGAGACCGACTTCCTGGGCCGGCCCTATCCGCGCGCGGCGCAGGAAGACGTGCCCTGGGGGCTGATCGACCAGGAGCGGATGCAGGCCCGCCGCGAGGGGTACGACGCCGGCTTCCAGCCCGGGGGCGGCGGCTACGCGGGGCGTGACCCGCGCGGCGGCTGGGGGATGCGCGGCTACGACCGCGGCGCCGGGATGACGCAGCGCTTCCGCGCGGGCAACGGCGGCGGGTACGGCGGCGCGCGCGGGTACGACCGCGTGGCCGGGATGCGGTACGGCGGCAGCTACGGCGGCGGCTGGGGCTACGACCACGAGATGCGCCCCGAAGACTTCCACGCCCGCAACCTTCCCGACAGCGACATCGGGGGCGTGGACGCGCACCGCTACGCCCGCGGCCGCGACCTGCGCTACCAGAGCAACTGGACGCGCTGGTTCTGACCGGCGTTCCGGTCCCGGCGGTAGCTGAAGACGGCCCGTTCTCCACCCCTGGAGAACGGGCCGTCTTCGTCGGATCGAACCGCAACTGCGTGAACACGGAGCCACGGAGAGCACGGAGGACACGGAGAAAAGCAAGGCAGTTCTCCGTGACCTCCGTGGACCTCCGTGGCTCCGTGTTCACAAACGCGACAGCTCGTTCGCCCCGGAAGCCGGCGTTCCGGACCCGACCGTAGCTGAGTCGACCGATCGAACCGCAACTGCGTGAACACGGAGCCACGGAGAGCACGGAGGACACGGAGAAAAGCAAGGCAGTTCTCCGTGTCCTCCGTGGTTCTCCGTGGCTCCGTGTTCACAAACGCGACAGCTCGTTCGCCCGAAAGCCGGTGGGAACCACACCAGAGGGCGTCAGCTCTCGATCACCACCACGCCGGGCTGCTTGTAGCCGGCCAGGCGCTCGCGGCAGATCTCCTTCACCGCAGCCTCGTCCAGCTCGGCGCCGGGCGCGGGGACCACGGTGACCACCACCTCGTTCTCCTTCACCGGGTCCGGCGCGGCGGTCACGCTCACCTCGGCGATGCGCGGGTCGCCGCACAGCGCGCGCTCCACCTCGGCCGGGTACACGTTGAAGCCGGCGCGCGTGAACATCCGCTTCTTCACGCCGCGGAAGCGGACCGCGCCGTCCGCCTCCACGCACCCCAGGTCGCCGGTGCGGAAGGCGTTGTCCCAGAAGTGCTCCGGGTCCCGCCCTGCGTCGCCCACGTAGCCGGGGAAGACGTTGGCGCCCTCCACGCAGATCTCGCCGGTCTGGCCGTGCGGCACGTCCTCGCCGCGTGGGCCGCGCACGGTCACCTCCACGCCGGGGAAGGGGTAGCCCAGCGTCCCCGGCCGGTTGGGGCGGTCCACGCGGTTGAACAGGCACACCGGGCCGCACTCGGTGATCCCGTACCCCTCGCGCAGCGGGATGCCGAAGGTCTCTTCCCACCGCCGCGCCACCTCGGCCCGGAGCGGCGCGCCGCCGCATACGGCCACGCGCAGCCTGTGCGCGGGCACCCCCTGCCGCTCGGCCGCCGAGATCAGCGCCACGTACGTCGCGGGGACGCCGCAGAGCACGGTGGCGCCCGTCTCTTCCAGCGCGCTCAGCACGCGCACCGGGTGGAAGCGCTCGAAGGGGACCACCCGCGAGCCGGCCGCCAGCGGCGCGTTCAGCGTGGCCGTCAGCCCGAAGGCGTGCACCCAGGGGAGGAGGCCCAGCACGCAGTCGTCCGGCGTGAGCTGCATCGCCTCGACCACGCCGCGCAGGTTCGCCGCCAGGTTGGTGTGCGTGAGCCGCGCCCCGCGCGCCCAGCCGTCCATCGCCGAGGTGTAGATGACCACGGCCTCGCGGCCGCCGCGCGGGAGCGGGCCGTCGGGGGTGGCCTGGTACGGCGCGGCGTCGAACCCCGTCTCGAGCGAGCCGTCCGCCGCGTCCACGCACAGCTTGGGGACGCCCTCGGGGACCAGGTGCTCCATCGCCTCGATGGTCACCACGCCGCGCGCCTTGCTGTCGGCCAGGTACTCGGCGGCCTCGCGGCGGCTGAGCAGCGGGTTGAGCATCACCACGCTGCACCCGGCGCGCAGGGTGCCGAAGAAGGCGGTGGGGAAGGCGGGGACGTTGGGAAGGAGCAGCCCCAGCCGGCCGCCGTGCACGCCCAGCCCGCGCAGCCGGCCGGCGAAATCGTGGACGCGGCGCTCCAGCTCGTGGGCGGTGGCCGGCGGGTCGGCGGCCAGGGCGGGGCGCTCCGGCGCCTCGCGCGCGGCGGCGGCGATCAGGGTGTCGAGCGGGTGGGTCAAGTGAACGCTCATCCGGGGGGTGCGGCCACGGGCTACGGCGCGCCAAGGTACCATTCGGCTCATCGAACGCAAGTCGAGAACCGTTCTTGCAGACGGCGTCCTCTTCGCGCCGTCTGTTTGCCTTGACGGGCGGTGCGCCGGGGACGACATTCCCGCCCCCGACGCGCGCCCCGGCACCGTTGCCGGCGGCGCGCGTCCATCGTGAGAGAGACACCGCGAGCCCCGTACCGGAACGTGCTGGATACTTCCAAGCTGATGGTGAGCGTGTCGGGCGTGCGCGGCCGGGTGGGCGACGGCCTGACGCCCGAGGTGATCGCGTGGTTCGCGGCGGCGTTCGGCGCCTACGCGCGCCGGCGCGGGCCGGGGCGCACGGTGGTGATCGGCCGCGACAGCCGCGTGAGCGGCGCCATGTTCGCCCGCGCCGCCACCGCCGCGCTGCAGGCCGCCGGGTGCAACGTGGTGGACGTCGGCATCGCGCCCACGCCGAGCGTGCAGCTCGCCGTCGAAGACCTGAAGGCCGCGGGCGGGCTGGCGGTGACCGCCAGCCACAACCCGATCGAGTGGAACGCGCTCAAGTTCATCGGCCCCAGCGGGATGTTCCTGGACGCCGACGAGGGCGCGGAGATGCGCGCCCTGCTCGAGGGCGAGATCCCGCGCGCCACCTGGCAGGAGCTGGGCGGCTGGGAGGAGGATCCGGGCGCCGTGGAGCGGCACGTGGAGCGCATCCTGGCCATCCCCTTCGTGGACGTGGAGCGGATCCGCTCGATGCGCTTCAACGTGGCGCTCGACTGCGTCCGCGGCGCGGGGGGGACGATCTTCCCGCGGCTGCTGGAGGCGCTGGGGTGCACCGTCACCGCCATCAACCTGGAGACGGACGGCCTCTTCCCCCGCGAGCCCGAGCCGGTCGCCGAGAACCTGAAGGAGCTGGAGCAGCTGGTGCGCGACTCGCGCGCCGTGGTGGGCCTGGCCACGGACCCGGACGTGGACCGCCTCTCCCTGGTCTCGGAAGAGGGGAAGGCGATCGGCGAGGACTACACGCTGGCGCTGGCGTCGTCGCTGGTGCTGCGGCACCGGCCGGGGCCGCTGGTGACCAACCTCTCCACCAGCCGGCTGATGGACGACGTGGCCGGGCGGGCCGGGGTGCCGCTCCACCGCACGCCGGTGGGCGAGATCAACGTGGCGCGGCGGATGCAGGCCGAGAACGCCACCATCGGCGGCGAGGGGAACGGCGGCGTGATCCTTCCCGACGTGCACCTGACGCGCGACGCGCCGGTCGCCGCCGCGCTGATCCTGCAGCTGCTGGCCGAGACCGGGGAGCCCCTCTCCGCGCTGGCCGCGGGGATCGGGCGCTACGAGATCGTGAAGGAGAAGCTCCCCCGCCCCTCGCAGCCGCTGGACGCCGTCTACGACGCGCTGGCCGCGCGCTTCCCCGAGGCCGAGGCGGACCGGCAGGACGGCCTGCGGCTCTCCTGGGCCGAGCGTAAGAGCTGGGCGCACCTGCGCCCGTCGGGAACCGAGCCGATCGTCCGCATCATCTGCGAGGCGCCCACGCGCGAGGAGGCGCAGGGGCTGGTGGAGACGCTACGCGAGGCGCTGCCGGGGTGACCGGCGCCCGGCGCGCGTGGCGGGCACCGCGAACGGGCACGAAACTCGAAATACATCAACCACATCGCGCGACGGACCGCATG
>DASSME010000171.1:0-18681 GCA_035689035.1 Longimicrobium sp.
CTCGATCACTGCACGGACGGCCGGAGAGAGAACCTCGCCGCTAGCTTCCAGTTCGTCGACTCTGTTCATGAGCCACAATATGTAGTGGCGCTCGTGAACAAAGTCCACAATCTTCGTTTCCACCCCACTGAACGGTTACGCTGCGGCTTCAGCCGCCGGTGAGCGAGGTGCAGGGCGTGGTCCCGCCCAGGATGAACAGCCTGGGATAACCGGCACGAATGCACAATCGATCGTAGAAGCCGGTATCACCGCCCACCTTCACTCAACCCCCACCGCACGCGCGCTGATCTCCCACAGGCGGCGGGCGGCTTCGTCGTCGGTCGCGAGCTTGGTGGTGAGGGGGACGGGGCGCTCGTCCTGGAAGTACTGGCCGGTGACGCCGGCGACGGCGGACGAGGTGGCGAGATGGACCGAGGTGGCGGCGCCCTGCTCGGGGGTGCGCATCCAGCGGCGGAACAGGCGGATCGGCGGAAAGCCGTTCAGCAGCAGCGGCGTGGCCACCACTCCCGGGTGCAGCGCGTTGGCGGTCACGCCGGTCCCCGCCGTGCGCCGCGCCAGCTCGCGGGTGAACAGCACGTTGGCGAGCTTGGTGTTGGCGTACTGCCGGAAGCCCAGGTAGCGGCGGTTCTTCATCTCCAGGTCGTCCCAACGCATCTCCCCGCTCTGGTGCGCGTTGGAGCTGACGGTGACCACCCGCGCCGGCGCGCTCTCCACCAGCACCGGCAGGAGGAGGTGGGTGAGCAGGAAAGGCGCGAGGTGATTCACCGCCCACTGCATCTCGATCCCGTCGTCCGTCAACGTGCGGCGGCGGGTGTAGACGGCGGCGTTGTTCACCAGCACGTCGATGCGCGGATGCGCCGCCACGATCTCGCCCGCGGCGCGGCGCACCTCTGCCCGCCGCGAGAGGTCGGCCAGCACCAGGCGCGCGTCGCGCCGGCCGGTGTCGCGCTCGATCTGGGCGAGCACGGCCTGGCCCTTCTCGCGGCTGCGGATCACCAGCGCGACGGTGGCCCCGCGCCGCGCGAGCTCCACCGCCGTGGCCCTGCCGATCCCGCCGCTGGCGCCCGTCACCACGCAGACGCGCCCCGTCATCTCCCCCATTCCATCCTCCCCCGATCCGCGATCCACTGGCTCCGTCCCGCCGTGTGGCCCGACATCATCCCGCCTGCCGCCGCCCCGCGCAACGGAAGACGGCGGGCCCGCGCGTGGAGCCCGCCGCCGTCTCATCCCGTTCTCACCGCCGTTCACGCCCATGCGGCCTGCACGCCGGTGTCGGTGCACACGCCGGAGTGCGAAACGTCGCTGATGCGGATCTTGTACGTGTCGTACCCCTCGCCGTCCGCCATCGCCTGCGTGCTGAACGACTGCACGGTGAGCGTTTCCGGATTCAGCGTGTGCCGCACGGGATCCCTCCCGTCCGGGCGTGGATGCGAGATGACGCCGGCCAGGCGCCGCCGGACGTCAGGCGCCCGGCGGCGCCAGCCAGAGGGCGTTACCGCCCAGCGCGTCGGTCTGCGTGAAGTCGTCGTCGTACACCTCGGTGGTCAGGCCGCCGACGGTGCCCTTCCCCGTCTTCTGCGTCAGCTGCACGCCGCGGCCGGCGGGCACCTGGTCGTCGTTCAGGTTGTAAGCGCGCCAGTAGTGCTGAAAGCGCAGCTTCTGGTAGAGCTGCTGCGCGCTGAGGCCGGCGCCGTAGCCCACGTACAGCCCCGGCACGTACCCCGCCTCGCGCACCTGCGCGTACCACTGGTTGCAGTAGGCGATCACGTTCTGCGCGGCCGCGTCGCCGGACACACCCTCCAGGTCGCACCAAACGTTCACGCCCGGCGGCAGGCCCACCTGCTTGCAGAACCGGCCGGCGTTGGTGCCGTACTCGTCGCCCAGATCGTCGGTGGGCTCCCAGCCGGGGTCCAGCACGTGCTGCACCACCATCAGCGCCAGGCCGGCGGCCAGGATGTCGTTCGCCTCGGCCGCGGTCAGGTCGTGCCCGGCCATCTGCGTGCGGCCCACGTAGCGGATGCAGAAGCGGTAGCCCGCCTGCGCGAACGCCCGCGCCACGCTGGGCGTGATGGTCACGTTCGCGTCGAACCCCTTCGCCCCCGGCGGGGCGGCGGACACCGTTCCGGCCAGCACCGGCATGCCCGGCGCGGCTGCATCGCTGGTGGTCATGATCTGGATCGGGAGGATGACGAGAAGGGTTGCCGCAGTCCCACCGGAGGCTCCATAGGCCCGCCAAGCACACGCTAACCGTGCCGGCCCGGCCGATCAAGCTCGCGGCGCCCCGCGCGGATCCGCTCCACCCTGCCGGCGGAGCGGACCGCCCGCTCACCCGGGCTCGCCGGCGATCGCCTCGCGCGCGAGGGTGAACACGGCGTCCAGCATCGGCTCGGTCAGCCGGCCGGTGAAGGTGTTCTGCTGGCTGGGGTGGTACGAGCCGATCAGCGTGAGCCCCGGCGCGATGCGCGCGACCGCCGCGTGCCCGAACACCGGCGCGGGGACGGGGATCGCGTGGCCGGCGTCGCGCAGCAGGCGCAGGGCGTTGTCCCACGCGAACTTCCCCAGGCAGACGATGGCGCGGAGGTTGGGCAGCGCGCGCAGCTCGGCCACGGCGAACGGGAAGCAGGCGTCGCGCTCGTCGGGTAGCGGCTTGTTGTCGGGCGGGGCGCACTTCACCGCGGCCGTGACCCACACGTCGGCCAGCGCCAGCCCGTCGCCCACGTGGGTGGAGGTGGGCTGGTTGGCGAACCCGGCGCGGTGCAGCGCGGCGTACAGCCAGTCGCCGCTGCGGTCGCCGGTGAACACGCGGCCGGTGCGGTTGCCCCCGTGCGCCGCCGGGGCCAGGCCCAGGATCAGCAGCCGCGCGTCGGGGTCGCCGAAGCCGGGGATGGGGCGGGCCCAGTACTCCCAGTCCATGTAGGCGCGCCGCTTCTCGCGCCCCACCCGCTCGCGCCACTCCACCAGCCGCGCGCACCGCCGGCACTCCACCACCTGCTGCTCGATCACCTTCAGCGACATCTCGACAACACCTGCGGGGGGATGATTTTTCTTTCTCCGCGGGATCGGTCTCGCGTGGCCCGCGATGGCCGGGGCATCATACGCTGCAACCCCTGCGCGGACCGCCGGGCGCAGCGTGGAGCGACACCGTCCCCTCGTTTCCTGTGTAAACCGATGGCGCAAAAAGGAGCCGCACCCGCCGTTGCTGCTGGCGGGTGCGGCTCGCGTTCAACACCTCAGTTCTGGCTCGCCGGCTCCACCGGTGCCGCCACTCTCGGCGGCGGCGCGGGCTCGGCCGGCTCCGACCGCACCGGCGCCGGCGGAGGCGGCGGAGGTGGTGGCGGAGGAGGCGGCGGCGGCGGTGGCGGCGGCGGGGGAGGCGGGGGAGGCGGCGGCGCCTCGTGCCGTGCCGGAGCGCTGTAGACGGGCTCGCTGCGCGGCGGCGGCTCGACCCGCGGCGACTCGCGCGGCGCCTGGTACACGGGCTCGGAGCGGGGCTCCGGGCGCGGGTTCTCGCGCGGCGGGTCGTGGCGCTCCACCGGCTCCACGCGCGGCGCCACGGGCTGCGGCTCGGCACGGGGCTCCTCGCGCGGCTCGCGGCGCGGCGGCTGGCGAGGCTCCACGCGGGGCTCGCTGGGCTCGTCGCGCGGCTCCACCTTCGGCTCGGTCTTCGGCTCGGTCACGGGCTCGCGGCGCGGGCCCTCGGTGGGGGCCACGCGCGGGCCCTCCCCCTCGTTGCCCTCACGCGGATGCATGGGGTCGGGCCCCGCCTCGGGGCGGTTCAGCGGGCGGGGGCGGCGCACACCCTCGGCCCCCGTGTTGCCGCCGCCGGTGGTGGGCGGCTCGGGGCGGTGCCGGCCGGGCGTGGTCACCTGCGTGGTGTCGCGCGGCGGCGGCGGGTTGTTGCGGTCGTTGCCGTTGTAGTGGCCGTGCTGGCGGCCCCGGCACGCGTAGGGGCTCAGCTCGACTGGAATCACCACGGTCGACCCGTCGTCGCAGTACACCCGCACGTAGGTGTCGGGGTAGTTCGAGTAGTAGTAGTCGTACCCGCGGGTGGGCCACTCGGCGTAGACGTCGGTGGTCCAGTCGCTCAGCGGCTGGTTGGGAACGATGGCGTCGACCAGGTCGTTCATCACCGTCCGGTAATTGATCGTGCTGTAGGAGCTCAGCCCCAGCACGCTGCGCAGCGCCCCCTCGCCGCCGCGCTGGAAGCGGCTGACGCGCAGCGGGCGCTTGCTGGCCACCAGGAAGTAGAACCGCGGCATGTCACGCCCGTTCCGGCCGCGCAGGCCGGCGTCGTACCAGTCGTAGCGCATCCGGCTGGTGACCGCGTCCAGGTAGCTGTGGCCGGCGGGAAGGTACGCGTTCTCGCCGTCGTAGCGCGGGTACAGCAGCCCCACGCCCTGTCCGGGCAGGATCTCGAACACGGCTACGTACGCGGGCCGGTTGAGCTCCACCGAGAACTGGTTCCCCAGGCGCGGCACGATGCGGGCGCCCAGCGCCACGTTCTCGTTGTCGGACCAGCGGTCGCTGGTGCGGTCGTAGCGTTCGCCGGCGTACGGGCCGCCGTACGGCGCGGGCACGTAGCAGGCCGACAGCGCAAGTGCCGGCAACAGGCAGGCAGCCAGGCGTCTCATGATGTCCTTCGGCGGAGACGAGGGAGAGTTCACACGGTTCTGGCAGGATGACGGAGCAATCCGCACGCCCTTACCCGTCGACAGTCAACCGGTTCCACCGCAACACCTTATGATTGCGCCGCGCAGGGGCCCGTCCGCCGTCCGTTCACCCGCGCGGACGAAAGCGTCCACCTCCGTGGACACGCCCCCCCCCCCGGAGAACCGGACCGCAAACGGGATTCTCCGCCGCAGGGCGGGGGCGCGCGGCCACGCCGATGCTCTCCCGTTCGCGCGGATGCCTGCGTGCGAGTCCGCGAAGGCGGACTTCGGGCCGTTGTTGCCGCGGTTTCAACCGCCTGGGTGCAAGGGCAATACGGCCGAGAGTTCGGAGTACGGCCGAGAGTTCGGAGTCCGGTCGAGAGCTCGGAGTCCGGTCGAGAGCTCGGAGTACGGCCAAGGGTTCGGAGTCCGGTCGAGGCCCGGAGCACGCTCGAACGGGTCGCCTCAGCCTGAGCCCTCAGCCTCAGGCCCCCCGCCGTTCATCGACCACTCCGGCGGCGCCCATCGCCAGCGCGATCCAGCCGGCCAGGAAGCACACGCCGCCGATCGGGGTGACGGCGCCCAGCACGCGCACACCGCTCAGCGCCAGCGCGTAGAGGCTCCCCGAGAAGATCACGACCCCCGCCGTGAACAGCCACCCCGCCGCGCGCACCGCGCCGGACGGCGCGCGTGACGCGAGCAGCGCCACGGCCAGCAGCGCCAGCGCGTGGTACATCTGGTACCGCGCGCCCGTCTCGAACACCGCCAGCAGGTCGGCCGGCAGGCGGGCCCGCAGCGCGTGCGCGCCGAACGCCCCCGCCCCCACGCCCAGGAAGCCGAAGATGCACCCCAACCGCCAGAACGTCCGCGCCATCATCGCTCCCGTTGCTCTCCCATCGTCACCCCGGCGAACGATCGTCGGCCGGTGGATTGAAGATGCGCCCGGCGGAAGGCGATCCGCCAGACGCGGCTAAACGGCCCCCCGGCAAGCGGATACGACCGCATCGGGACCCATTGGAACGGAACGCGTCTTGCACCCGTCCCGGGGTCTGACCGTACAACGTGAACCAGCGCAAGCACTTGGGGACAGTGATGGAACCGGAGACGCCCACGCGGGACGGCTTCAGGCGGGAGCACCCGGTGTTCTTCTGGGGGAGCGTGGCGCTGATCACGCTCCTGGTCGCCGCCACGGCCGCGGTGGCGTGGCGCATCCCGCGCTACAACGCCCAGGCGGCGCAGATCACCCAGCGGATGACGGCCGAGCAGCGCCGCACCCGCGACGAGCTGCTGCGGCACCGCCAGCACCGCACCCAGCTGGCCGTGGCGGTGATGCAGCGCGACATGCGCATCAAGTCGCTGCAGACCAACAAGCGGCACCTGGCCATCGTGCTGAAGGACGGCGTGCTGGAGCTGCGGCAGGGCCGGGCCACGCTGCGCCGCGCCAAGCTGGTCATGGGGCCCGACTCCATCGTCCGCGCCCCCGACGGGCACACGTGGCGCTTCGTGCAGGGGATCGGCGAGCGGCACATCGCCACCCGGCAGCAGAACCCCACCGTCACCATCCCCGAGTGGGTGTACGTGAGCCGCGGCCAGCCGGTGCCGCCCGAGAGCGAGCGCCGCGTCCCCGGCGGGATGGGCGCCTACGTGATCACGCTCGACGACGGCACGCAGATCTACAGCCAGCCGCAGGCGGGGCCGCTGAAGGACGGGGTGATCCCCGCCGGCTTCATGGCCCGCGCCCGCGACCTGGTGGCGATCTTCGACGCGGTGAAGGAAGACACGCCGGTGTACATCTACTGAGGTACGGGTGCGGGAGTGCGCGGGAACGGGTGCGGGAGTGCGTTGGGGCGGAGCGGCGGGAAAACTTCGAGGGAGTGGGAGTGAATGGCTAGAATCACGCGATCGGGGATCGAGGACCGGCGCGACTACACGCCCCCGGGGCGGCTGCGCCGGATCGCGCACGACCACCGGCGCACCGTCACCCTGCTGCTGCTGGGGGCGCTGCTGGCGGCGGGGATGTTCGTGGCCACCAGCGCCTGGGCGGTGAACGCGCGGCTGGACCGGCGGGTGGCCGAGATGGTGTACAGCCGCGACCAGCGCTCGCTGGCCTTCGTGCGGCAGAAGGAGGCCCAGCTCACCGAGCAGGTGGCCCGGCGCGAGCAGGCGCTGGCCCAGAAGGAGAACGAGCTGGTGCCGCGCGACAAGCCGTACCTGGTGGTGTCGCTGGCCGAGCGGCGCGTCCTCTTCATCAAGGGCGACGACACCCTGTTCAAGGCGCCGGTGGCCGTCGGCTCGGGAAAGACGGTGGTGATCGACGGCGTCACCAAGCGCTTCCAGACGCCGCGCGGCAAGATGGCGATCACCTCCAAGGAGCTGGACCCGGTGTGGGTTCCGCCCAACTGGCACTACGTGGAGGTCGCGCGCCGCAACGGGCTGGGGATCATCGACATGAGCGACGCGCCGCCCAACGCGCTGGCCGGCTACCCGGCCGGGCAGGTGCCGATCCGCGGCGGCAAGGTGATCATCCCGCCGTGGGGGAGCCCGCAGCGCCAGTACCGCGGCAAGCTCGGCGCCGCCAAGCTGGAGATGTACGACGGGTACTACTTCCACGGCACCGACAACCCCAGCTCGGTGGGCGACGCGGCCAGCCACGGGTGCCTGCGCATGCACCGCGACGACATCCTGTGGATGTACCACAACGTCCCCGTCGGCACCCCGGTCTACATCTACTGAGACCGGCCGGCGGACAGACGGATCGGGGGAGGCGGCTTCGGCCGGCTCCCCCGATCTTCACCATGGGTCCAGGAAACAGACCAGCAAAGCGTCACACCGGGAAGCGGAAAAGAACGGAGCAGCGGAGGAACTGCATGGATTCCGCAGTTCTCCGCTGCTCCGTTCTCCTCCGCTCCTCCGTGTGACCGATGCAGTGAAGGCCGGCTCCGCGTGGAGAGCTGACCCTTTGCGTCCGGATCCTGGAAAAAGGATCAGAACGGCTGCTGGGTGCGGTACTTGGAGAGCGACTCCAGGAACACCTTGCTGGCGCGGGCGAACGCGCCGCGGCGGCGGAGCTCGGTGGGGCTGCTCCCCACGAACTTCTGCGTGACGCGGCGCAGGCCGCTGTCGCTGCTGTAGCCGCAGGCGTGCGCCACCGACAGCACCGTGCGGCCCGGGTCGTCCAGCAGCTCGCAGGCGAGCAGGATGCGCATCCACGCCAGCAGCTTGCGCGGCGGCGGCAGCTCGGCGCGCTCGCACCAGCGCAGCAGGGTGCGGCGCGAGAGCTGGAGCGAACGGGCCAGGTCGCGCCCGTGCCCGCCCACCGCCACCACCTCGGCGGCCGCGTCCACGATGGCGCGGGCACGCCCCGGGGTGTCGGGGGGAAGCGTGTTCTCCAGCAGCGCCTTCAGCGGCCGCCCCTGGCTGGCGCGGAAGCGCTGCACCAGCGCCTGCGGCGTGTCGTCGTGGCCGATGCTGATCACCTGCACCACGCCCCACTTGCCCAGCGTGCGCAGGTCGTCGATCCGCTCGGGCTTCACCTCGAGCGCGGCGAACACCGCGGTGGACGGGAACTCCACCAGCAGCGAGCGCAGCGAGGGCGACGGGCCGGCGCGGCCGTTCGAATCTTCGTACGGGTTCACCACCACCAGCGCCGAGGGCGGCGAGTCACGCACCGCCTCTTCCAGGCTCGGCCAGTCCGGCACCGACTGGAAGGTGTACTCCTTGCCCGCGACCTTGCGGACGCGCTCGCGGAACTCCTCGGTGCCGTGCAGAACCAGCAGCGGGCGTGCGGCGATCTTCATGATGGACCAGCCAGTGTAGGAAGGGTGGATGTCTCGGCAGGCGCGGAAGAGTGTCTTTCGGTACCGCTCGGCGGACGCGCTCCGCCGCCCTGCGCCGGGTCTGGTTCAGTCGTGCGGCGCGGCTCCCGGTGGGGGAGAGCCGCGCCGCGAGTGCGTCAGCGGGTGACCAGCGACGCGTTGAGCGAACGGACCAGGTCCGTCGCGAACAGCTCCGTCTCTTCGGGGGCCTCCGGGCGCGGCGCCTCGGCCGCCCGGCCGCGCGCGCCACGCGAGCGGCGCACCGAGTCCAGCACGCTCTCGGCGGTGAGCAGCACCTTGTTCTCGCCGCGCTCGCGCGCGGTGCGCACCGCGCGCTCGGCCGCGCGCTCGGCCCGCTCGTACTCGCCCAGCTGCGCGGCGCCGTGGGCCAGCTCCAGCAGCACCTGCGCGGTGTTCTCGGCCGCCTCGTCGCGGGCCAGCGCGTCCCAAACCTCGTCCCAGGTCTGCTCGAACTGGCGCCGCTCGCCCGCGCCCGCCGCCGCCCGCACGATGTTGGCCAGCGCCACCAGCCGGTCTTCCTGCCGCGACATGTGCGGGAGCAGCGCCTCGAACACCGTGAGCGCAGGGGCGAAGTGCCCGCGCTCGAGCCAGAAGTACGCGATGTCGTTGGCGAGCGGGGCCAGCCGCGGGTGCTCGGGGCCGTAGCTCTCGAAGGCGCCGCGGGCGTAGCGCTCCGCCTCCTCCAGGTGGTTGTGCCCGGCGGCGATCACGAAAAGGTCGTGCTGCGCCGAGCCCTGGATGGAGCGCAGCGAGTGCCGCCGCGCGGCCTTGAGCGCGCGCAGGTGGAAGCGGCGCGCGGCGGGGATGCTTCCCCGCTGCATGTACAGGTTCCCCAGCCCCGAGAAGGCCAGCGCGTAGCTGCTCCAGTCGCCGCTCTGCCGCGCCAGGGCGATGGAGCGGCGGTACCAGGTCTCGGAGCGCGAGTACTCGGCGCGGCGCTTGGCCAGGCGCCCCACGGCATAGGCCGCGCCGGCGTCGAACGGCACCGTCATGGCCGCCGCCTGCGCGAACGACACCGCGGTGGCGCCGTAGCCGTGCCCGTCGGCCCAGTGGGCGATGTGCTGGCACGCCAGCTCCACCGACTCGGGGCGCGCCGTGTCGGGCGAGCCCACCATCCGCACCAGCGTCATCAGCGGGCTCTCGAGCTGCACCTCCACCCCGGTGCCGCGCACCAGCCCGTGCAGCGTGGCCTCGGCGCCCGGCTCGAACAGCTCGGCGCGCTGCTCGGGCGGAAACGATGCCCACAACGCCACGTCACGGCCCACCTGCCAGAGCAGGAAGCCGAGCTGGCCCTTCACCTCTTCCAGGATGGCGAGCCCCTCGTAGGCCTCGGCACCGTGGGTGATGGCGGGTGGGGTTCGCCAACGGCGCGCGGTACGGCGCACCGGGGGGGAAAGGCGCTTGGGTCGCATGTCACTCCCGAATGTACGCTGAACTGTGGTTGGGGAAGGGGCCCCGGAATCAGTGGGAGGAAATCGTACGTTATCTTAAGCCGCAACCCCCTGCCGCGCCATAGTCTTATCCACCGCTCGTAGCCAAAGTGCGCGGCGTGCGTGTGATACGTTGGCGTAATCGGCCCGTACCTGAGACGGACACCAGGCGCAACCAGAACGACCTAAGATCGTGGTGCGCAGCCGCTTGATCCGCGCCTAAGTCCGCTCCCATCCGTCCTTCCGGTGCACCGCGGCAGGGATGGACACGCCCTGCGTCCTCACGTCCGAACCCTTGCGCACGGTGGCGCAATGTGGCGGATTGTACGTGAAGGACGGAACCTCCGCCGCGACGCCGGGGCGGCGCCCGCCGGCCGTCTACGGGGGAGAAGCGGGGAGGCTCAGCGAGATCGGCTCGGCCGAACGGTCCAGCGCAGGGCGGCCGAGCTGGATCTCGCCGCTGCGCACCCACTCCACCGCCACGTGCGGGTGGGCGATCACCACCTCGTGGCGGAGCCGCTTCTGCACGGCCACCCGCCCCGGCCGCAGCACCTCGGTGCCGTACGAGACGAAGTCCTGGAAGTTGGCGGTCACCAGCAGCTGCGCCCGTCCGGTGAAGGCCACCTCGATCACGTGCAGGTCTTCGTCGTCGTGGAGCGGGGCGAGCCCGGTGCCGCCCAGGATCAGCAGCGGCGAAAGCTCGACCGGCCCCACCTGCGCGATCAGGGCGATCTCGGCGACGATGGTGTCGGCCGAGGCGCGGCTGAACCCCACGCGCTGCAGCACCAGCCCCAGCCGGTTCAGCATCCCCCACGAGATCACCAGCTGCGTGGGCCCGAACCCGGTGACGCCGCGCCGCACCTGCTCGACCAGGAACTGCGTGGCGCTCCCCGTGCGCCCGGCCGCGTCGCTGAGCAGCGCGGCGCACCAGATGTTCAGGTCCAGGCAGATGCGGAACGGCTGCGGCTCGATGTCGGGGCTCACGGCTCCCCGGGCTCGGTGCCGGGCTCGCGCGGCGCGGGTCCGGGCTCGGCCACGCGCAGCACCCCCGGCGAGCGCTGCGGCGAGCCCGAGAACAGCACCGCCGTGCTCAGGATGTCGTCGTCGCTGTCGAGCGCGTCGCCGAACTGTTCGCGCACGCGCGGACCCGACTGGCGCACGGCCGCGTTGTACGAGGCGTTGCTGATGGCGCGGGTGACCTCGCGCCGCATCAGGTTCAGGTCTTCGGGGGTGCCCATGGCCTCGAGCCGGCGCAGCGCCGCGTGCGCCTCGGCCGGCAGGCGCACGTAGAACGCGAGCGCGGCCGCCGCGATCTGCGAGGGCTTGCGTTGCTCGACCCGAGAAAGTTGCTCCACCATGCTGGCCGTCTCCGCGTCGGTGTACGCCGAAATCGTCTTGCTTGCCATATGGTTTCTCCTGTTTTCTGAACTTCTATAGAAATCATAACACCTCCTCTTGCCCTCTTTCAAGCCCCCTTGCATGTATCATCCACCCCCCCTTAAACGTTCTAGGGCGGTGCCGGCCGTCCCCCCGCGCCGCCGCGGAGTCCCTCCAGCCCAGGGGGTGGGTATAGATGAACAGGGTGATCATCGTCGCACTTGCCCTGGTGGTTGCGCCAGGGGTGGCGTTCGCGCAGCAGGTTCCGCAGCCGTTTCCCCGTCCGCTTCCGGGCGTGGATTCGCTGGGGGTGCCGCCCGTCGTCCTCGTCGGGATCACGGACAACGACCCGGCGCAGGCGGCGCTGATCGGCGCGTTGGAAGGCGCGGCGACCGGTGCCGCGTATGCCGCGGCCCTCGCCGAGCGGCGGCCGGACTGCGCGCCGATCGCGTCGCCCGGACCCGCGGCGGCGGAGGGCGCGGTGTTCGGCGGGCTGGTGGGCGGGTTGCGGGGGCTGCTGTTCCGCCGCCAGGCGAGGGTCCCGTCGGTGCTCGTGAACGAGCGGATCCCCCAGGCGGCGCCCCGGCCGGACCCGAACCGCCCGCCCGCGCCGTTGGATGGCGACCGGTGCATGGCCCTGGCCGCCAACAGCCCCGCCGGCCAGCGGCGTTGACGCCGCCGTTCGAACCCGCGGCTCCGGGCGCGCCCACCCGTGCGCGCCCGGAGCCGCCGTCGTTGGTCGCGGTCCTGGCCGGCGCGCGTGGCGCTCGAGCGGAGCGCGCGGCCGGCCGCCCCGGCCCCCCGTGGGGCGTGGGACGTGCGTTGGCGCGGGAGCGGCGGGAGCTGCCGCCTCGGCCGCGAAGTGCGGTGTGTCGGATGCCTGTTGCGTGACACCGTCGAGGTGGACAACGTGTACCGCGTGATCGGCCGATTCCTGGAGGTACGATGATCCGCCTGGGTGTGACGGGCACGGACACGGGGGTGGGGAAGACGCTGGTCTCCACCGTCCTGCTGCGGCTGATGCGCGCGTGGGGCTTGAGCGTGGCCGCGATGAAGCCGGTGGAGACGGGGGTGAGCCCCGGCGACCCCCGCAGCGACGCCGCCCGCCTGCGCGAGGCCGCGGGCGGCGGCGACCCGATCGAGCGCGTGCGTCCGCTCCTGCTGAAGGAGCCGCTCGCGCCCTGGGTGGCCACCGCGCGCGGCGGCACCAGCGTGGACCTCGACGCGCTGGACGACGCGTTCCGCGAGCTGTGCAGGGGCCGCGACGCCATCGTGGTGGAAGGCGCGGGGGGGCTGCTGGTGCCGCTCACCCGCGACGTGGCGTACGACGGGCTGTTCGTGCAGTGGGACCTGGACCTGGTGGTGGTGGCCGGCAACCGGCCCGGCGCCATCAACCACACCTTGCTCACCGTGCGCGCCGCCCACGACGCGGGGCTGCGCGTGCGCGGCGTGGTGCTCAACACGCAGGACCCCGATCCCCCCGGCATCGCCGAGAGCACCAACCTGGAGACGCTGCGCGAGCTGCTGGCGCCCGTCCCCGTCCTCTTCTTCCCCTGGCTGCGCAAGCCGGGCGACGAGCGCTACGTGCTGGAGATCGCCGAGGAGAGCGGCTTCGGCACCCTGGTCTCGGAGCGCACCCCGCCCGCCTGATCCGCGGGCTGACCGCCCGCGGCACGCCGGTGCGGTCGAGCCCTTCCGCGCCGCCCCGGCTTGAGCGGCGTGGCGCCCCGCGGTTACATTCCCCGCCGCACCTCCGCGGTTCCGGCGGCGCACGCCGCTTCCCGCCGCTCCACGCCATCCCGAAGGAAAGCACCACCATGCGAACCCTGGCCCTGCTGGCGGCATTGTCGCTGGCCGCGCCGGCGCTGCACGCGCAGGCCCCGCGCATCACCGAGCGCGGCGACCCGTCGGTGCGCGACGACACGCTGTACCGGCTGGCCGCCAAGCCCGCCGACTACCCCGACGAAGACGCCGTCACCATCCTGGACGACGGGGTGGTGATCGTGAACGCCGACGGCACCGACAGCCGTACCTACCGCACCGTGGCGCAGGCGCTCACCCAGGACGCGGTCGAGGGGCTGGCCGAGAACACCTTCGGCTACGACGCCAGCCGCCAGCGCTTCCGGCTGAACTGGGCCCGGGTGATCGGCCCCGACGGCCGGGTGATCTCCGACAAGCCCGAGCACGACCAGGAGAGCCTGGCGTCCGTGTCCGAGAGCTCGCCGGTGTACACCGACCAGAAGGTGCGGCGCATCACCATGGGCGGCGTGGTCCCCGGCGCCATCGTGGACTACAGCTACACCATCGAGAACATCAAGCCGGTGCTCCCCGGCGACTTCATGGGGAGCTGGAGCGTGCACACCGGGCGCCCCACCCTGCGCTCGCGCTACGTGGTGGAGCTTCCCGCGGCCATCAACGCGCGGATCCGGGAGCGCAACCTGGTGTTCCGCCGCCGCGAGCAGCGCGTGGGGAACGCCGTGGTCTACAACTGGACCACCGCCAACGTCCCCAGGGTCGAGCCGGAGATGTTCGCCGCCGACTCGAACGACGTGTACATGAGCATCGCGCTGGGCGGGAACACCACCTGGCAGCAGGTGGCGCAGTGGTACCACGGGCTCGAGGAGGGCCGCTACGCGCTCACCCCCGAGATCGAGGCGAAGGTGGCCGAGGTGGTGAAGGGCGCCCGCACCCGCGACGACTCGATCCGCGCCGTGCACCGCTGGGTGGCGCAGGACTTCCGCTACGTCTCGCTCTCCCTTGGCCTGGGCGGCTACCAGCCGCGCCTTCCCGCCTCCACCTTCCAGACGCAGTACGGCGACTGCAAGGACAAGGCGACGCTGTTCATCGCCGTGATGCGGAAGATGGGGGTGAACGCCTATCCCGTGCTGCTGAGCTCCGAGGGCGGCGTGAACCGCGCGATGCCGTCGCTGAACCAGTTCGACCACATGATCGCCGCGGTGGAGAAGCCGGGCGGCGGCTACACCTACGTGGACCTGACCAGCGACCTCACGCCGTACGGCTCGGTGGTGCCCAGCTACCAGGGCGAGTTCGGCCTGGTGATCCACCCCGACGGCCGGGGCGAGGAGATCACCTTCCCGCTCGACCCGCCCGCCGCCAACCGCCGCGAGACGGTCATCGTGGGCGAGCTCTCCACCGAGGGCGTGTTCAAGGGGTCGGTCACCTCGCGCGTGGGCGGGGCGCTGCAGTACCGGATGCGCGGCGCGCTGTCGAGCCGGCTCTCGGACAAGGACCGGCAGGACCTGGGGCGCACCGTGGCGCAGGGGCTGTTCACCGGCGCCAGCGCCGACTCGCTGCACCTGTTCGACGGGCGCGACCTGGCCGCCACGCCGCAGACGCAGGTGTGGGTGAGCGGCGGCCGCGCCGCCAGCCGCTCGGGGGGCACGCTGATCCTTACGCTGCCGGTGGCCAACGGGCAGAACGACGAGCTGGTGGCCCAGCTCGAGGCCGCGCCGAAGGTGCGCCGCTTCCCCATCGACGTGGCCTCGGTGATCGGGCCGATGGAGTCGGTCACCGAGTTCCGCGTGACGCTCCCCGAGGGGTGGAAGGCGCGCCTCCCGCAGAACGTGACCGCCAACAGCGTGTTCGGCAGCTACACGGCCACCTACGAGATGAACGGCCGCGAGCTGCGCATCGTGAAGCGGATGAGCGGCGGCCGCGGCACGCAGCCGCCCAGCGCCATCGCCTCGCTGCTGGGCTGGCTCAGGGAGATGGGGAAGGACGACGCCCGCTTCATCGTGCTGGAGCCCGCCGGCGCCTGACCGCGCCCTGGACCCAGGCCAGCAGAAGCGCCGCCGGGCCCCCCGGCGGCGCTTCCTTTCGTGGTGGTGCGCGAGATGAAATGGCCGTCCAGGATCCTCGCGCAACGCTGGAGATGACCGCTCCGAAGTCGTTACCGTGCGCCGTGTTCCGAGGTTCGGGACAAAACTCTTGTTTCTATCCGGGATCCTTTACATCTTGAACTGCCGATCCGCCTCCCTGCCCCGCTCTCCGGCCACAGCAGTGTCCACGCCTCACGTGCTGCTCGTCGATTCCAACGACGACTGCCGCGCAATCTACACCACCATTCTGCGCCACGGAGGCTTTGCCGTGACGGTAGCCGCGTGCGCCGACGCGGGGCTGGCCGAGGCGCGCCGGACGCCGCCCGAGCTGGTGGTGCTGTCGGTCACGCCGCCGGGTGACGAGGCGCTGCGCGTGGTGCGCGCCTTCCGCGCCGAGCCCGCTACCGGCGGGGTGCCCCTGCTCGCGCTCAGCACCGTCCCCAGCGCCCACGAGCGCGAGCGGCTCCTGGCTGACGGGCTCACCGCCTACCTGGCCAAGCCCTGCACCCCGCTCGAGCTGCTCGCCGAGGTGCGGCGCATCCTGGCGGCGTAGCTGATCGCCGGCTCGATGAAGGATAGGAGAACGGGCGAGGTCTCGCACTGCGCGAGGCCTCGCCCGTTCCGGCATCCCGGGGGCCCGTCAGCGGCTGCCGTGCAGCTCGCTCGCGCTGACGGCGCGGACCGAGCCCACGTCGGGCTGCTGGCCGGTGATGATCCCCTTCACCACTTCGAAGAGCACCACGGGGCGCGGCGTGTCGCTCTTCATGTAGATCACGCTGTCGGCCTCCACCAGCACCAGGGTGAGGCGCGGGTCGCCGGGGCCGCCGTCGCGCTCGCCGCCCTGGTCGGCGAACCAGGCGCGCCAGTCGGGCTTGTACAGGCGGCGGATCTGCTCGCGGTCGCGCGAGATGCGGGCGGTGCCGCTCACCGACACCCACTCGCGGGTGCGGTCGCGGTAGTACGACAGGTTCACGTGCGGGTCGTGCTCCAGCTCGTCCAGCTTGTCGCTGTCGTCGTCGGTCACGAACCAGAAGTCGGCGATCGCGTCGCGCTCCTGCGTCGCCATCGGCCGTGACACCAGGCGGCCGTCCAGCCGGCGCGTGGTGAACATCGCCGTCGAGATCCCGTCCACCAGGGCGTACAGGTCTTCGAGCTTCTTCTCCGTGGGCACGGGCTCGGCCCCGTGTGGCGCGTGCGGGTCTTCCATCGTCCCTCCTCGTTGCATCAGGTTTGTTGAATCCTGAAGGAGCGGGGGGATGGTGCAGCATGCGTGCCGGGGGTTGCCGCCGGGCGTGCGAGGGGGCATCGTCCTGCCGCGCCGAAGCATCCCGTCGTTTCACCCGTCCGCCTCTCGGTTCTCCGTGGCGCAGGTCCGGCACAGGCTCGAGCTCCTCGGCGCGGCGCTGCTGTTCTCCACCGGCGGCGCGGCGGTCAAGGCCACCACGCTGAACGGCTGGCAGGTGGCCAGCTTCCGCTCGGGCGTGGCGGCGCTGATGGTGTGGCTGGTGATGCGCGAGGCGCGCCGCGGCTGGACGTGGCACGTGCTTCCCGTGGGCGTGGCCTACGCGGGCGCCATGATCCTCTTCGTGATCGCCAACAAGCTGACCACCGCGGCCAACGCCATCTTCCTGCAGGCCACGGCGCCACTGTACGTGCTGGTGCTGTCACCGCTGCTGCTGCGCGAGAAGGTCCGCGCGCGCGACCTGGGGTTCATGGCGCTGGTGGCGCTGGGGATGGTCCTCTTCTTCGTGGAGCGCCCCCCCGCCGCGGCCACCGCGCCCGACCCGCGCACGGGCAACCTGCTGGCGGCGGTCAGCGGGGTGTGCTGGGCCGCCACGATCATGGGGATGCGGTGGATGGGGAGCCGGCCGGGGAGCGACGGCAACACCTTTCCCAGCGTGGTGGCGGGGAACCTCATCGCCTTCGTGGCGTGCCTGCCGCTGGCGTTCCCCGCGCACCCCACGGGGATGGACGTGGCCACGATCGGGTACCTGGGCGTGTTCCAGATCGGCGCGGCGTACCTGCTGCTGGGCACGGGGATCCGCCACGTCCCCGCGGTGGAGGCCAGCACCCTGCTGCTGCTGGAGCCGGCGCTGAACCCTTTCTGGGCGTGGCTGGTGCACGGCGAGCGCCCCGGCGTGTGGTCGCTGGCCGGTGGCGCGCTGATCCTGGGCTCCACGCTGGCGAAGACGGTGGTGGACGGCCGGCGACGCGACGGCGCGGAGCGGCGCGGCGAGGAGGTGCGGGTCGCCTCGGACTGACGGCCGTCAGTTCCACGCGCGAACGGAGCAACGCAAAAGGGCCCGGCACATTCGCCGGGCCCTTCCGCCGTCGCGCGCTCGCGCACCGGTTGCAGTCGGTCAGTTCTCCAGCGTCCACTCGATCGGCAGCGTCACCAGCACGGCCACCGGCTGGCCGTGGTAGATCGCCGGCTTGAAGCGGAACCGCTCAACCGCGCGGACCGCCGCGTCGTTGAACGCCTCGTGGGTGGACTCCTGCACCCGCACGCTCCCCGGCTCCACCTTCCCGTCGACGCCGATGATCAGCTGGACGGTGGTGCGGCCCACCGCCCCGGCGTCACGCAGCAGCGGCGGATAGTTGCGCTGCAGGATCAGCTCGGCCTGACGGCGGTTGGACAGTTCCGGCCGCACGTCCACGTACTCCACCTCCATCGGCTTGCGGAACTCCGGCAGGTTCTCGTCGCCGCCATTGTTCACGGTGTTGCCGGTGGGCGGCCGCGGGTTCGGGTCCGGCGTGCCGAACACGTCGCCTACGGGGCCAAGCCCGCTGGTCTGCGCCTCGGTGAGCGGCGTGGCGTGCAGGTCGGGCCTGGGGATCTGGTCCGGCACCTTGTCGGGCGCGGGGAGCTGCACGGTCTGGCCCTTCACCGGCCGGGGCTGGTCGGGCTTCTGCGCCGGCGGCGGCTCCACGGCCTTGACGCGCGGCGGCTCGGGAGGCACCGGCCCGATGTCGAACGGGGTGACCACGACCTCGGGGTCGTGCGTCTCGGCCGCGGTCACGAAGCCGGCCAGCAGCAGCAGGTGGAAGAAGACGGACGCGGCGACGGTGCGCGGCGACCAGACACGGCGCTTCCTGGGTTCTGCGACGACCTTGAACATGTGCTCCTCCGGTGCGGCGGTGTGGACGCCGGGGCCGCTCGCAACGGCCCTGCGGGTTCACGGTGGGTGGCGGACAAGCCCGTCACCCGGGAGAAGCGGGAGCGCCTGCAGTCACTCCCCCACCAGCCTGTACTGCGCGATCCGAGCCGGTGTTCCTGCTCCGCGCGCCTCTCCCGTGGCGCGCGGCCCTTCATAGGTCTAACGGACGACCGTGCGGCCTTCTGACAACCGCCGTGGGGAGAACTACGCGGGCGACGTGGGGGAAGTTGCCTGGAGGGGCGTTCCCGCGCGCGGACGGGCTCCGCGGACACTCCCGCCACGACGCTTCGGCGATGGCACGCGAAAGGGCCCGGCCCTTCGCCGCGCCCTTCGCCGCGCCCTCGCCGCGCACTCACGCACGCACGCACCCACGCACCCACGCACCCACGCAC
>DASSME010000172.1:0-30230 GCA_035689035.1 Longimicrobium sp.
AGGGGACAGGGGACAGGGGGAAACGACGACGCGCGCAAGGATTGGGTACGGGTCGACCAGGTCGGCGGAAACGAACTGGGGGGCAGCCCGACTGCGAAGCCCGCAGGCTGTACCCTGTCCCCTGTACCCTGTCCCCTTACCCTTGTAGAGGACACCGATCAAGCTGGCGGAAACGAGCGGGGACAGCCCCGCGGCGAAATCCGCAGGCTGTCCCCTGTCCCCTGTCCCCTGTCCCCTCAGCTGGTCTGCAGCACCTGGTCGATCGGCGTGGACGGCAGCCCGAACGCCTCGGCCACGGCGGGATACACCACCTTGCCGCCCACCACGTTCAGGCCCAGCAGCAGCGAGCGGTCGCGGCGGCAGGCCTCTTCCCACCCCAGCCTGGCGAGGCGCGCCGCGTAGGGGAAGGTGGCGTTGGTGAGCGCCAGCGTGCTGGTGCGCGGCACGCCGCCCGGCATGTTGGCCACGCCGTAGTGGATCACCCCGTCGATCTCGTAGATCGGGTTCTCGTGCGTGGTCGGACGGATGGTCTCCACGCAGCCGCCCTGGTCCACCGCCACGTCCACGATCACCGAGCCCTTCTTCATGCGCGACAGGTCCTCGCGCTTCACCAGCTTGGGCGCCTTGGCGCCGGGGAGGAGGACGGCGCCCACCACCAGGTCGGCGTGCTCCAGCCGCTCGAGCAGGTTGTGCCGGTTGCTGTAGATCATCTCCACGTTCGCCGGCATCACGTCGCTCAGGTAGCGCAGCCGCTCCAGCGACAGGTCCAGGATGGTGACGCGGGCGCCGAAGCCCGCCGCCATCTTGGCGGCGTTGATCCCCACCACGCCGCCGCCGATGATCAGCACGTTGGCGGGCGCCACGCCCGGCACGCCGCCCAGCAGCATCCCGCGGCCGCCGTAGAACTTCTCCAGGTACTTGGCGCCGGCCTGGATCGCCATGCGCCCCGCCACCTCGCTCATCGGCGTGAGCAGGGGCAGCTCGCCGCTGGGCAGCTGCACCGTCTCGTAGGCGATGGCGATGGAGTTGGAGTCGATGATGGCGCGGGTGAGCGTCTCGTCGGCGGCGAAGTGGAAGTAGGTGAAGAGCACCTGGTTGGGGCGGATCCGCGGGTACTCCACCGGGATCGGCTCCTTCACCTTCATGATCATCTCGGCGCGCGCCCACACCTCCTCCACGTCCAGCATCTGGGCGCCGACGGCCTCGTACTGCTCGTCGTCGAAGCCGCTGCCCAGGCCGCCGCCGCGCTCCACCAGCACGGTGTGGCCGGCCTGCACCAGCGCCTCGGCCCCCGCGGGGACCAGCGCGATGCGGTTCTCGTTCGTCTTGATCTCTTTCGGGACCCCGATGATCATCGCCAGGTCTTCAGTTCAGCGTTTTGAGTGCAGCCCGCCGAATGAAGCCGCGCGGGCGGCGCACAATATACACGCCAGCCCGCGTTGCGCGAGGCTGAGCACCGCTCACGCCACCGTGCATGGGTCCGCCGGACGCGCGGCATCGACGATTTCGCCACATCCTTGAACGAAGTGCGATACGCCGCCGGCGGGGTGCCGCGACGAGGAGCGGCGCGGAGGCCGAGGTGATCCAGTTCGCGGCGATCAGATGGTGAAGGGCCGCTGGCCCGAGAACGCCGGTGGCTTGAGCGCCAGGATCTCGGGGTGCTGCCGCGGCACCAGGCGGTTCCGGATTTCCTCGTACAGCCTGCAGTAGCTCCCCTCGAAATCGCCGCCGTTCCACACCTGCAGCAGGGCCGCGGTGAAGGCGCCGTTCGCGGGGCCGTCCTGCGCGGGCTCGTTGTCCTGTGAGGCGGCGAGCAGCAGCACTTGGGCGTCGATCGGGCGCCGGGGGTGCGCATGCACGTCCAGCTGGATCTGGTCGTACATATGTTGGTGGAGGTTGTACACTCGCGCTGCGTTCCGAGCCGGAAGCGCGCGCATCGCGGGTCCACCATCGCGCCCTCCCGGAACGGCCCGGAGCTCGGAATTGCCGACAGAAGCGTCGAGCAGATGAAGCACCCCCTTCCTCTGGTCCACGGGCTTGGCGTCCCACAGCACGGGCTGCATCTCGACCGTCTCAGGCTTCCGGGAACGGCGCGATTGCTGCGCTTCGTAGCCTCGGACTATGTCACCACTGAAGCAGCTGTCGCTCACCACCAGAATGCGCGAACCTTGCGCAAAGTCGCGCCAGCATGCACTCAGCTCGTCCTTCAACAGTTGGCGGTCATACGTGCACCAGGTCTCATCCCAGTAGCGCGGCCCGCCCCTGTTGCCGCAAACATCGCGCACCCGTGCGCCGTGGCCCGAGTAGGTCAGCAACAGCATCCCGTCCCCGCCGATGCGCGGCGCGGCACTGCGGACGGCGTCCAACACCGCCTGGGACGTGGCGGCGGGACCCAGCATCATCGCGAGCGGCTCGAAGCCGGCCTCCACGGCCAGCTTGCGCATGGCGTGCGCGTCGCCCTCGCAGCCCTTGAGCGGGCAGGGAGAGCCGTAGTGCCGGGCGTCGACTTCGTTCAGCCCGATGTGGAGCGAGATCCCGATTCCCATGGCGGGTTTTCTTGGAGGTGGCGCTCGTCAGATGGTGAACGGACGCTGGTCCGCGAACGCCGGCGGCTTGATCGCTAGGATGGCGGGCTCCTGCCGCCCCTTGAGGCGGTCGCGCAGGGCCGCGTAGAACGTACGGTAGTTCCCCTCGAACGCCCCGCTGTTCCACACCCGCAGCAGTTCCTCGGTGAAGGCCCCGTACACGGCTCCGTCCAGGGCCGGCTCGTTGTCCTGGGCGGCGGCCAGCAGCAGCACCTCGGCTTCGATCGGGCGCTTGGGCCGCGCATGCACGTCGAGCTGGATCTGGTCGTACAGCGTGTAGTTCCGGTTGTAGACCCTGCGCGACAGCCGGCCGTTGAGCGCGCGTGGAGCGGACCCGCCCCCGCGCGTCACCACGGCTTGCCGCAGCACCGAGGTCGTGCCGTCGGAGCAGTCCGGGACGCTGGTCTCTCGCTCGTCCGGCCGCTCCTCCAGCGGCATCGCGTTCAGCAGCGTGCGCCGCTTGCGCTGTCCGTGCGGCACGCCGGCCTCGTTCCGCGCGGGCCCCTCACCCAGGCGGATCATGTCGCCGCTGAAGCAACTGTCGCTCACCACCAGGATACGGGCGCCCCGGGCGAAGTCGGGCCAGCAGTCGTTCAGCTCGTCGTCGATCAGCTCGCGGTCGTGCGTGCACCAGGTCTCGTCCCAACCGTCGCCCGCGTCAGGGTCCCGGTCACGGTCGGCGATCCCCAGGTCACGAACGCGTCCGCCGTGCCCCGAATAGGTCAACAGCAGCATCCCGTCGCCGCCGATGCGTGGCGCCGCGCCGCGGATGGCGTCGAGCACCGCCTCCGCGGTGGCGTCGGGGCCCAGCAGCATGGCTATCGGCTCGAAGCCCGCGTCCACGGCGAGCTTGCGCATGGCGTGCGCGTCGCCCTCGCAGCCGCGCAGCACCGGAATATGGCCGTAGTGCCCTTCGCTGACGTGGTTCAGTCCGATGTGGATCGAGAGTCCGATGGCCATGATGTTCTCCTTGGGAGGTGTCTTCCATGTCACGCCACGTAATGCCCGTAGGACGGACGCGGGCCATCGCTTTCCGGCTCTTCGGGGCGGGTTGATCCCGCTGCTTGCCCGGCGTACGTTTCCTCCGAACCCGTGTTATCTCTGTCACATAGTGGGCGCGCGCCTCCCGCCAGGCGTGGCCCGTGCCGACGCGCCGAAAATGCCCGAACCGCGGGACTGCGAAGCGCTGCTCGTGCAGCACCTCCCCTTCATCGAACGGATGGCGGCCAAGTACGGCCGCGGGGGTGGACTGAGCGAAGAGGAAACCGCCGACTTCACGTCGTGGGCAACGCAGCGGCTGATCGAGAACGATTACGCGAAGATCCGCAAGTTCAGAGGCGAGAGCGCGTTCTCCACCTACGTCGCCACGGTGCTGTACACCCTCTATCAGGACTTCCGGGTGAGCCGGCAGGGCCGGTGGCGCCCGTCGGCCGAAGCGAAGCGCCTGGGGTCCGTGGCGATCGCCCTGGAGCGGCTCGTGTACCGCGACGGGAACTCGTTCGACCAGGCGGTGTCGATTCTCCTTTCCCGCGGCGTGGGTGCCACGGAGGAGGACCTGCGCAAACTCTTCAAGAAGCTCCCGCCGGGCAACCGCGGCAGGCCCAAGAACGTAGGCGATGCCGGACTGGGTGACGTGGCCGCGCCGGGTGCCGCGGACCGCGACCTTGCCAACGCCGAAGCCGAGGCGGAACGCGAGCGCACCCACCACGCGGTACACGCGGCTCTCGCGAAGCTCTCTCCCGAGGACCGGCACATCGTTCACCTGCGGTACTTCGAAGGCGCCTCTGTGGCGGATATCGCACGGGCGCTACGGTTGGAGCAGAAGCCGTTGTATCGCCGCCTTGACCGCTTGCTCCTGCGGCTGCGCGAGGAGTTGGAGGGGTCGGGGATCTCGCAAAGCGACGTGAAGGACATGCTGGCCGAGGACGAAAAATGACTCATCAGTGGGAGATTGGCGTGGCGCACCCGTCTTACAGGTGTGCCCGGACAATTCGAGGAGGATGTGATGGATCTCTCGCATGAAGAGCGCATTGCCGCGTTGCTGGACGGGAAGTACAGCGATGCGGAACGCGAGAAGCTGCTGGCCCAGCTCGCCGCGAACGACGACGACATGGAGATGCTGGCAGCCGTGGCATCGGCGCTGCGCGAATACGAGGAGGAGGAACGCCGCGACGGGGCGACTCCGCTTCACGCCCCTGTACCGGCCGTGACTCCGGCGTCGCCGGTCCGCCGCCGCTGGAAGCCCCCGCGCTGGGTGGGCCTCGCCGCCGCGGCGGGCTTGGCTGCGCTGATCGTGGGCCCGCTGCTGTGGAGAAACCGGGACGGCGGCTTCGGCACCCCGACCCAGGTCGTGGCCGAGTTGTCGCATCCCACCGGCATCCCGGCCGGGTTCGCGATGACCCCGTTGCCCGCAAGCCGTGGATCGGGCGAAACCCCGCTGGGCCCCGGGGAAGCCGTGCGGCTCGGAGCCCGGCTCGCCGACCTGGAGCTTCTGGCGGCGGCCCACGACCCCCGCGCCAGCGAGGCCGCCACCGATGTGGCGGACCTGCTTCACCCTGTAACGGGGGCGGGCGACCTGGTGCGGTACTACGAGGGGCTCGCGCAACGCCGACCGCCTCCGCGGCCGGACTCGGATTTCGTGCGGCGCGCGGCCGGTCTCGGCGGCCGGAACGCCGAGCTGGGCGCCTGGATCGAAACGGCACGTGTGGCCGCGGCCAGCAGCGACGTGAAATTCTTTCGCTCATCGCCAAGCCGAAAGGTGCTGAAGGGCCGGGGCGCCGGCGAGGGGCTGCCGCAGCGTGAGGTGGACACCCTGCGGCATGCCGTGGCGGGGGCCGAGGCGAGCCCGGCCGGTTGGAGCGAGTTGCGGAAGATGCTGGACGACCTGTTGAGGAAGCGCGCGGGTGACGCGCCCGCTCAAGGGTCGACCGGGGCCTGACCACCCGTGCAGCTGAGCGACGACGCGCCCTTGTCACGCTCGCGCAGGCGGGTGCCCTCCGGCAGCGGGCCGCAAGCGTTGGGGCGAAAGAGCGGCGCCTCGAGGGTGCGGCTGTCCAGCAGCGACCGCAGGTGGCTGAAGTGGTGGCCCTGCGACCCCGACGGCGGAAGCTCGGGGACCAGCGCGTCGGGTGGCAGCTCGGCCGGCGGCGCGTGCCAGATCCACAGCTCGATCCTTCCGTTCACCGGGTAGAGCCACGGGAGCGAGGTATCCGGCGCGAGCCCACCCAGGTCGATCAGCGGCAGCTCGATGTGGTCCTGGTCGATCCCGGAGATCGTCCACTCCACCTGGTGGCTCATCCGCCGCACCGTGCCCTGGTACTCCCAGCACTCGCCGGGGTCGGCGTAAGTGGCCCGGCCGGTGCGCACCCGGACGCGCGCCGCCAGCTCGCTGTTGGCGGTGCCGTCCAGCACGTCGGCCCGGGTCGGCGATGACAGGCGCGTGATTTCCTGCGGAACCCCCCGTACGTACGCGCTGCCCACCGCGGGCACGTCCAGCTTCTTCCCCCGGAGCGAGACGTGCGCGGTGACCCCGTCGAGCGTTTGCGCGCCCTGACGCATGTAGGAGGTGTCGAAGGTGATGCGGGCCGAGTGCGCCTCCATGCAGTCGCCGTTGCTGCCGCAGCTCTGCCCCTCGGGGAGGATCACGGGCGGGGGGAGGATCTCCGGCGTCTTGGGCATCAGCAGCTGCAATTGCGTGAGCTCGGGGACGTACAGGATCATCCCGGTGAAGGTGAGTGTCAGATCGAACGGCATGAGGTCCTCCGGAACAAGGTGTGTGTGGCTGTCCCGCGTGAAAACGCCCCGGAGCTCGACACTGCTCCCGCAAAGCGTTGCACTGTGTGACGGACCTCGCGAACCGATTTCCAGCCTTGCGCCGCGGCATCCCAGCCACGGGCGAACCCCTCCCGCGATGTGCGAGAGGGGTTCGCCGGTTTTCGCAGAGGTCAGCGCGCCACGTACTGGAATGCGGCCCAGGCGCCGAGTGGCGTCTTCGCGTTCAGCAGCCGCAGCTGTGCTCCGCGCAGGGCACGCACGGCGTTGCCGTCGCCGCGATACTCAGAGTAAAAAGCCCTCATCAGCGTGCGCGTGGCGGCGTCGTCCACTTTCCACAGGCTTCCCACCACACCGTGGGCGCCGGCGCCCAGCAAGGCCCCGCTCAGGCCGGCGAACCCGTTATCCCCCGCTTCGCCGCCCAGCGTGGAACAGGCCGACAGGACGACCAGTTGCAGATGCCGCAGGTCAAGCGCTTCCAGTCCCTCGGCGGTCAAGCGTCCGCTGGGCGCACCTGGTTCCTTGGCAAGGACCAGGTACGATCGTTCCGGGCGCAGGTTGTTCACCACCGCGTGCCCGGCGAAGTGCACGAGCGGGTAGCGCGATAGCGCCGCCGTGAACTCGGTGGGGGTGTTCGCACCGGAGTCCACGCGCGCAAAGGCGGTGGCGGCGTCGGCGACCTCTTGCGCGGCATGGGGGAGCCGGGGCAACCCGGGGTTCGCAGCGCGGTTGAACTCGGGCGCCGCGAACGCCGCCGAATCCGGCACCGCCGCGACCGTCGGCTTGCTCGCCGCCGCCACCGACACTGCACGCCACGAGGCGTGATTCTCCACCAAAAAGTGCCCCGAGCCGTCGAGCAGCGCTGGAAACGGGACGCCGCTCAGCGCCGCGTCGTGTACGAACACGACCTCGGTGTCGGTTCTCAGCCTCTGCTGCAGGGGCTGGATCAGCATCTGGTAGAGGCGGCCCAAGTGGGGCCGGGCTTCCCAATTGTGCAGCAGCGCCGTGTCTGCGCTATCCACCGCCTCGGCAAGCTCGCGGGGGGAGGTGCGGGTCACGCTCAGATCGATGCGGTCGTCGGTGACCGTCCACACCAGAAGCGTGCTGTCCAGCACCAGCGGGCGCACCACGACCCGACCAGACGGGATGGGCAGACGCAGCCGAGTATCGCCCACGTCGGCCGCCGAGAGCGCGGCGCTCCCGCGTTCGAGATACTCCAGCGCGAGGCGCGCGTCCGACTGGGCCAGCAACTCCACCAGCCGCAGCAGCGCCGGCCGCACGTCCACCTCCACCATCTCGCGGATCGCGGCGCCGCCCTGCCCGTCGCGGCCGTGGTCCAGCGCCACGAACACGCTGTCCAGGTCGCGCATCGCCGCCTCGCGGTCGCGAAGGGTGACGTGCGCGCTCGCCGACAGGGCAAAGCCGCGGGTCTTCCAGATCTCTTGCCCCCGGTACGCGATCAGGGTCTTCGCCAGGGGGAGCACTGCGGCGGGATCCCGATGCAGTGTGGCGAGCGCGCGCACGTACGCGTCCGACGCGGCCATGTAGTCGCGCGCCGCGAGGTCGTCGAACTGGTCCAGGGAACCGATCGCATGCAGTGCCTGCAGCGCCTCCTGGTCACCACCCGCGCCTGCCAGCAGCATGGCGCGCGTGAACCTCGCCTCGGCCGCGAACACCTTCGCACCCAGGCTGTCGTTGATCGCGACGTGTTCGTCCGCTAGGACGCGCATCGCGCGGGTTAACCTCAGGTGCAAGGCGGTGAAGGCCAATCCTTTCACCACGGCGGCCCGTGCGGGCGAAACCCCGAATGGACGCGCAGTCATGGCCCCTCTCAGGAGCCAGGTGTCCGTTGCCGCCAAGTCTCCGCCCTTTTCCTCCACCTCCGCGATGAGCTGGTCGACCGCCGCGCGGTTCAATGGCTCTCCCAGGCGGGCATACGCCGCTTCGGCCTTCCGGTATTCCGCCACGGACCGGCCGTACTCTCCTTGTTGCGCCAGCAGGGTACCGCGCAGCCAGTGGAGACGGGCCGCGGTCGAGGGATAGCGAGCGGTATCGACCTTCGCTTGCGCATCATCCAGCACGCGCTTCGCCGCCGGCAGATCTCGCCGATCCAGCTTGGCCCGGGCACGCTTGATCAAAAGCCGCGCGGCTTGTGAAGGCGTCACCGGAGAGGCACTGAGCTGCTCCAGCAGAGAGTCGGCTCGGGCTGGGCCGAATTCCCTTTGGGCGTGGAGCACCTCGGCCTCGATTCGCTGTGCCCGGGCCGCGTCACGAAGGCGCTGGGGATGCGCCTGTATCCCGCCCACCTGGTCGTGCAGCGTGGCGTCGCCGTTGCGCGCGACCAGCGCCGCGCCAAGCACGTCGGCGCGGCGAAGCAGCACAGCCGCGGTGGCCGTGTCGCCGGCGAGGAGCGTGTCGGCCCAGCGGCCCAGCAAGGTGATCCAGCCGAACTCGCGCGCCTCCTGAGGATGCTCGTGGGCGAAGCGGATCAGTTCCGCGGCGCTGGCATCGAGTGGTGGGTTTTCGACGCGGCGCATCGCGGCGAGACTCTCCAGGTGCCTGCGCGCCTCCTGCCGGAACCGCGCCTCATCCTTTCCACCAAAGAACATCTGAAGGCGCGACGGCGTGCTCGCGTCCAGATAGGCCGTCCATGCGTGTTTGGCCGCGATGTCGGCCGTGAGCGATTCCAGGGCGAGCGCGTGGTTGTACAACGCCTGCGGGTTGTGGGGCTCCAGTTCGATCGCCCATTCGCTCCACTCCAGGGCCTCGAGCAGATTCTCCATCGTCTGTTGCTGCCCTGCCAGCAGCAGGTGGGCGGCCGCGAGCTCCGCCATCACGGCGGCCGAATCACGGGTGAGCGGCAGCACCATGAGCAGGTTGGGGATCGCGCGCGCGGGCTGTGATCCATCCGCGTCGCCAACCTGGAGTTGGAGCTCGGCCAACGTCCGCAGCGCGTCAGCGTCACGACCCTTCTTCAGCCGGGTCTCTGCCTCGGATCCAAGCGCCACCGCCGCTTCGCCGCCGGCCGCCGGGCCGCGGGCGCACGCCAGGTTGGGGATCGCACTGTCCGGCCGCTCCACGGCGCATTCCCGGTATCTCCCCTCCACCGACGTGCGGGGAAGGATCGTGCGCCCGGGCGTGATCGCCGCCATCCGAGCGTGAAGCGTGCTGGTGCGCGTCACCGCGGCCAGCGATCCGGCCGCGATCACGACCGCGGCGGCGACCAAGACGGGAAGCGCGGGCCAGCGGCCGCGCAGATGCGGAGCGATGGAACGATTCGGCATTCGACTGCGTGAGAAGGACTGCTGCGGGAATGTTCGGCGGGTGGCCGGAAAGGAAGCCGTGCACCTTCGAATTGCGGCTACCAAGCTGCAGCACACGACTCCGGCAGACAAGGGTTATGATCTCAATCTGTCCAATCCGGCGCGCACTCGAAAGCGCAAGTCACGAAGCCTTTGCAGTCCACCCCGTTGGCTCCCCATCCGCCGAAGCCCCTCCCCCGCTGACGCGGGAGAGGGGCTTCGTCGGTCGGACGGGAACCTCGGCGGAGCCGCGGACCGTCGCCGGCCGCGCCCCGCCCGGCGTCGTCAGCCCTCGGGCTGCTCCGCGGGCGCGCCGCCGCCCCGCTCGGCCAGCTCCTTGAGCGCGGCCTTGCGGGAAAGGCGCAGGCGGCCCTTCTCGTCGATGGAGAGGAGCTTCACCTGCACGGTGTCGCCCTTCTTCACCACGTCCTCGGTGTTGGCCACGCGGCCGTCCTGGATCTCGGAGATGTGCAGCAGCCCCTCCGTCCCCGGCGTGATCTCCACGAACGCGCCGAAGGTGGTGGTGCTCTTCACCACGCCCTCGTAGATCCGGCCCACCTCGGGCTCCTCCACCATCCCGCTGATCATCCGCCGCGCGCGCTCGCCACCCTCGCCGTTCACGCTGGCGATGGTGATGGTGCCGTCGTCGTCGATGTTGATGGTGGCGCCCGTGGCCTCCTGGATGCCGCGGATCGTCTTCCCCTTGGGCCCGATCACCTCGCCGATCTTGGAGGGGTTGATCTTCATGGTGATGATGCGCGGCGCGTACCGCGAGAGCTCCGCGCGCGGGCCCTCGAGCGCCTGCTCCATCAGCCCCAGGATGTGGAGCCGGGCGCGGTTCGCCTTCTGCAGCGCCTCGCGCATCAGCTCCACCGTCAGGCCGTCGATCTTGATGTCCATCTGGATCGAGGTGACGCCCTCGCGGGTGCCGGCGACCTTGAAGTCCATGTCGCCCAGCGCGTCCTCGGCGCCCAGGATGTCGGTGAGCACCGCCACCCGCTCGCCCTCCTTGATCAGCCCCATCGCCACCCCGGCCACGTGCGCGCGCATCGGCACGCCCGCGTCCATCAGCGCCAGGCTCCCGGCGCAGACCGACGCCATCGACGAGCTGCCGTTCGACTCCAGCACGTCGCTCACCACGCGGATGGTGTACGGGAACTCCTCGAACGGCGGCAGCAGCGGCTCCAGCGCCCGCTCGGCCAGCGCGCCGTGGCCGATCTCGCGGCGGCTGGTGCCGCGCACGGGGCGCACCTCGCCGGTCGAGTACGGGGGGAAGTTGTAGTGCAGCATGAAGCTCTTGTTCTGCTGCTGCGCGTAGTCGATGGTGTCGTACGCCTGCACGTCGCCCTGCGTGCCCAGCGTGGCCGTGCCCAGCGCCTGCGTCTGCCCGCGGGTGAAGAGCGCGGAGCCGTGCGTGCGGGGCAGCACCCCCACCTCGATGTCGATCGGCCGCACGGTGTCGGTGTCGCGGCCGTCGCTGCGCACGCCCTCGGCAAGGATCATCTCGCGCATGGCGCGCTTCTCGATGTCCTTGAGCACCTCGCCCGCGTCCTTCTCGGCGTTCTCGAACTCGGGGGTGAGCTGCGCGATCACGTCGGCCTTCACCTGCTTGATCGCCGCGTTGCGCTCGGCCTTGTCGCCGACGCGCAGCGCCTGGTTCAGCCGGTCGGCCGCCATCGACTCCACGCGCTCGCGGAAGGTGGGGTCCACCTGCTTGGGCGTCCACTCCATCGGGGCCGGGATCTCGACCTCGGCCATCACGTCGCGCTGGATCTGCACCAGCTCCTTGATCCCCTGGTGCGCCACCGCGAGGCCCTCGGCGATCACCTCCTCGGGCACCTCGAGCGCGCCGCCCTCCACCATCATGATCGCGTCTTCGCTGCCGGCCACGATGATGTCCAGGTCGCTGTACTCCAGCTGCTGGAAGGTGGGGTTCAGCACCCACTGCCCCTGGATGCGGCCGATGCGCACCGCGGCGATCGGGCCGGCGAAGGGGATGCGGCTGAGCGACAGCGCCATGCTGGCGCCGGTGATCCCCAGCACGTCGGCGTCGTTCTCCTGGTCCGCCGAGACGACGGTGACGAAGATCTGCGTCTCGTTGGCGAAGCCGTCGGGGAAGAGCGGGCGGAGCGGGCGGTCCACCAGGCGGGCGGAGAGGATCTCCTTGTCGCTGGGGCGCCCCTCGCGCTTGATGAAGCCGCCGGGGAACTTGCCCGCGGCGTAGGTGCGCTCGCGGTACTCCACCGTGAGGGGGAAGAAGGGGAGGTGCGTGGCGTTGTCCTGCGCCGTGGCGGCGCACAGCACCATCGTCTCCCCGAACATCACGGTGCAGCTCCCGTCGGCCTGACGGGCCATCTTCCCCGTCTCGATGGTGAGCGGGCGTCCCGCGAACTGCCGAACCAGCTTGGCCATTGTCCGAATCTCGTTTCTCTCTTGGTTGCCGGGGGAAGGGCCGCTTGTGCTCGCCCGCGCTCCCCCGAGACGCGAGCGGCGTAGCCTTGTGCTTGCTTGTTGCTTCCGTGGTTGGCGCGCCGTCGGACAGCTTCCGGAAACGCGCGAAGGGGCCGCACGGTCCATGCCCGTGCGGCCCCGTCCGGCCATCTACTTCATCCCGCGCACCCGGCGGTGCATGCGGCTCGTGGCGACGCGGCATCGCGGCGCGAGCGAACGCGCCGACGAACCGCCTTCCGTCCGAACCGGCCCCGCCGGCGCGCGCCGCCCGATCAGTGGCGCAGCCCCAGGTCGGCGATCAGGGCGCGGTAGCCCTCCAGGTCGTTGCGGCGCAGGTAGTCCAGCAGGCGGCGGCGCTTGCCCACCATCTTGAGCAGGCCGCGGCGCGAGTGGTGATCCTTCTTGTGCGCGCGGAAGTGGTCCGTCAGGTCGTTGATGCGCGCGGTGAGCAGCGCGACCTGGACCTTGGAAGAGCCACGGTCGTTCTCGTCGAGCTGGTACTTCCGGATGATCTCGTTGCGGTTTTCGGCCGTCAGAGCCATCGATCGGACCTCCTGAAGAGTCAGTTGCTGGTCAGGGAGTTACCGATCCGTGTGAAATCCCGTTGTGGAAACTTCATGCGGATCAAACAACTTGCAAGCCGTGGAAAATAACGGCATCCGCCGCGTTGCACAACCCGCGGCGGGTCTTCGTCCAACCGGGCCTCAGCGCGCGCTTCGAGCGGCGTGCTCAACGACGCTCCGCGCTTGGTCCAGCGTCACGCCGGGGAAGAGCCGCACGAACTCGTCGACTTCAACGCCGTCCTCCAGGTTCTCGAACAGAGCCGCAATCGGCACGCGTGTGCCACGGAAGGTCCAGGCTCCGCTCACACGCTCGGCGTCGCGCTCCACCGCGGGACAGGCAGCCCAGTCCATCATCGCGAAAACTCGATCAAAAGACCAGAGTGCCACGCGGCATTCCGCGGACAGAGAGCGGTGGACCTGCCGTGCTGCATCCTCCAGCCTACAACCCGTCCCCTGGACCCGGCGGCACGTCGGGCACCTTGGCGAGCGCCCATTCGAATGACTCGCTCGTCGAACGCCGCGCGCGGGCGTTCAAGTACTCATCGGAAGCGAGCTTCTCCGCGGCAGCCTCGATGAACTCCTCCGCGGAGATGCCGTGTCGGCGGGCGGCCTCCTGGACGCGGGCGTAAACCGAATCAGGAAGCGTCAGCTGGATCGTGCTCATGGCTTTCCCTGGCAGACGGACAGCCTACAACTCGTCGCCGGGGTCAGGCGGCACGTGCGGCACGCGGTCCAGGATCGCGTGCAGCTTCTCCAGACTGCCCCGCGATGCGCGTTCTTCCAGGTACTCGACGTTCGCCGCCAGCCTCTCGGCAGCCTTCGCGAGGAACTGGTCGACGGAAACCCCGTCTCTGTCGGCCAACTGCTTGATCTTGTCGTGCACCGCATCCGGTAGCTGGACGCTTACGGTACTCATCGCGGCTCTCCTGACCTCCTCGTATTCATACACCAGCGGCACCGAGAGGTGCACGCGTATCCGTGGGTCGCCGAGCAGGCGCAGTACCCGGAACGAAGCCCGCGTCGCAGCGCAAGGCGGAGACGATCACGTTCGTGTCGAGGACGACATTGCCATGCACGAGGCTAACCGAACGGTATCGGCATCGGCAGTGGTTTCCGATGGTTCCTGCCCGCCGTGCGCCGCCGGCCGTGCATGGATAACTTGCGGTGGCAGCTGATACGCGTGTATCGGCGCTCACCGTCCCACATCCTCCCTCGCGCTCGCCCATGAACCTGCTCGTGCTGATCGGCGTGGTGATCGTGATCGTCGGCTTCGTGCTGCGGCTCAACCCGCTGCTGGTGGTGACGGTGGCGGGGATCGCCACCGGGCTGGCGGGAGGGCTGAAGCTGGTCGCCGTGGTCGAGGCGTTCGGCAAGTCGTTCATCGAGAACCGCTACGTGGCGATCGTGTGGATGGTGCTGCCGGTGATCGGGGTGCTAGAGCGCTACGGGCTGCAGGAGCGCACCCGCCAGCTGGTGTCGCGCGTGCACGCCGCCACCACCGGGCGCGTGCTCCTTTCCTACCTCGCCCTGCGCCAGGTCACCGCCGCGCTGGGCCTCACCTCGCTGGGCGGCCACGCGCAGATGGTGCGCCCGCTGATCGCGCCGATGGCCGAGGCCGCGGCCGAGACGCGCCACGGCGAGCTCCCCCGCGCCGTGAGCGAGCGCATCCGCGCGTACGCGGCGGCCACCGACAACGTCGGGCTGTTCTTCGGCGAAGACATCTTCATCGCCATCGGCTCGATCCTGCTGATCCGCGGCTTCCTGGAGCAGAACGGGATCCTGCTGGAGCCGGCGCGGCTGGCGCTCTGGGCCATCCCCACGGCGATCGCGGCCTTCCTGGTGCACGGCGCGCGGATGCTGCTGCTGGACCGCCGCCTGGGCGCGCAGGTGCGGGCCGCGCGCGCCGCGGACGAGCGGGCGCGCGACGGGGCGCCCTCCGCCGCGGCGGAGGGCGGCCGATGATCACGCTCGAGTTCATCTACCTGCTGATGGGGCTGCTGCTGGCCGGGATCACCGCCGTGAACGCGCGCGACCGGACGAACCCGAAGCGCTGGCGCAACACCGCGTTCTGGGGGATCTACGCGGCCACCTTCCTGTTCGGCAGCTACCTGCCGCCGCTCGCCAGCGGCATCCTCGTCCTCGCGATGACGGCCGTCGCGGGCTTCGGCGGGCTGGGCCAGGGCAAGCCGGACACGACCACGACCGAGGAGCGGGTGTCGCACGCCACCCGGCTGGGCAACCGGCTGTACATCCCCGCACTCCTCGTCCCCGGCGTGGCGCTGCTGGGCACGTTGACGCTGAAGAAGGCGACGTTCCACGGCGCGCCGCTGGTCGACCCCAAGCAGGTGACGGTGATCTCGCTGGGGATCGCCACGCTGGTGGCGCTGGCCGCGGCGCTGGCCATCCTCCGCCCCGCGGCGCTGACGCCGGTGCGCGAGGCGCGGCGGCTGATGGACACCGTGGGGTGGGCCGCCGTGCTCCCGCAGATGCTGGCGGCGCTGGGCGCGCTCTTCGCGCTGGCGGGGGTGGGAAAGGTGGTGAGCGCGGCGGTGACGCGGTGGCTGCCGCTGAACGGCCCGCTCGCCGCGGTGATCGCCTACGCGGTGGGGATGGCGCTGTTCACCATGCTGATGGGGAACGCCTTCGCCGCCTTCCCGGTGATGGCGGCGGGGATCGGGCTGCCGCTGATCGTCCACCGCTTCGGCGGCGACGCGGCGGTGGTGTCGGCGATCGGGATGCTGGCCGGCTTCTGCGGCACGCTGATGACGCCGATGGCCGCCAACTTCAACATCGTCCCCGTGGCCCTGCTCGAGCTCCCCGACGAGAAGGCGGTGATCCGCGTGCAGGTGCCCACCGCGCTGGCCCTGCTGGCGGTCAACACCGCGCTCATCTACTTCCTGGCCTTCCGCCGGTGAGGGCGCCGATGACGGAATTCGTGCTCACGCCCGAGGTCGCGTCGCGCTTCGCCGCGCTGGCGCTGGCGCACGTCACGCGCGAGTACCCCCACAAGCTCGACCACGTGCTGCGCGGGCCCGCGGACGTGCGTGGGCCGCGCGACCTTCACCCCGTCTTCTACGGCAGCTTCGACTGGCACTCGTGCGTGCACGGCTACTGGCTCCTCGCCCGGCTGCTGCGCCGCTTCCCGGAGCTCCCCGAAGCGCCGCGCATCGCCGAGCTGCTGGACACGCACCTCACGCCGGAGCTCGTCGATGGAGAGGTGGCGTACCTGCACGAAGATCCCTTGCGGCGCGGCTTCGAGCGGCCGTACGGGTGGGCGTGGCTGCTGATGCTGCACGCCGAGCTTTCGCGCGACGGAAGCGACGCCGGCCGCCGCCGCACCGATGCGCTCGCGCCCCTGGCCCACGCGTTCGCGGAGCGCTTCCGCGGCTTCCTGCCGAAGGCCACCTACCCCGTGCGCGTGGGCACGCACTTCAACACCGCCTTCGCCGTGGCGCTGGCGCTGGAATACGCCGGCGAGGCGGGCGACGCGGAGCTCGGGGCGATGCTGCGCGAGCGCGCGGTGGCGTGGTACGGCCGCGACGTGGACTGCCAGGCGTGGGAGCCCGGCGGCGACGACTTCCTTTCCCCGGCGCTGATGGAGGCGGAGTGCATGCGCCGGGTCCTGCTCCCGCCCGACTTCCGCGCGTGGATGGACCGCTTCCTCCCCCGGGTCGCGGGCGGGGAGCCCGAGACGCTCTTCCACCCCGCCACGGTCAGCGACCGGACGGACGGGAAGATTGCGCACCTCGACGGCCTCAATCTCAGCCGCGCCTGGTGCTGGCGCTCGCTCGCGCGCACCTGGGCCGCGGACGACCCTCGCCGTGCCCGCGCCGAAGCCGCCGCCGGGGCGCACCTGGCCGCCAGCCTGCCGCACGTGGCCGGCGACTACATGGGCGAGCACTGGCTGGCCACCTTCGCGCTCCTCGCGCTGGAGGCTTAGCGGCGCGACCGCTTCGCACGTGGAGGACGCAGGCGCATCGGCGGTTTCGTTTTCATGGCGCGAAAGCATCGTTCGTCATTACATTCGGCTGGTTGATACGACGGAAACGGCGGGACCCACCTCATGCCGATCCACCCCAGGCTTCTCCCGGCAGTCGTCCCATCTCACCCGTGCGCCGCGGCTGTCCTGCTGGCGCTCCGCTTGGCCGTGCCCGCTGATGGCGCGGCGCAGACGGCACTCCCATCCCCAGGCAGCCCTCGCCTGAGCGTGTCGGTCGATGCCGGCGTGGCCGCCTCGACGCGGTGGTTCAGCCAGCCCACCCCATTCTCCGGGGGGCTCGGAGTCACAGTCAGCCCGGACGGGACGCCCGACCCCGCCCCCACCTACGGCGCGGGCGCGGAGCTGCGGGTGGTGCCTGCGGCGGCGCTGCGCCTTCACGTGGCGTACGCGGCGCAGGGGCTGCGCGTGGTGACCTTCCTGGACCCGGTCATCGGCTTTCCCACCTTGGGCCCGGCCATCGGGATTCCCGTCGAACAAAGGATATCCGCGCACCAGTGGCTCTACGACGTGTCCACGGTGATCCGGCCCTTTGCCGCTTCGGCTGCGGCGCCGCTGCGGGGCGCCTGGATTTCGGCCGGCGCGGGCGCGATCACCACCTCGTTCCCGGGCGGGCCGTCGCTCGCTGACGCGCGGTGCCGCGCCGATCTCATTGGCTCGGGCATCTGTCTTCCGCAGGATGCCATCACCCGCTTCCAGGTAACGGGCGGCCTGGGTGTCGACCTGGTGCCGCTGGGCCCCGGCGTAAGCCTGTTCGCGAGCGCCACGGTGAACGTGTACAAGCCGCCGGTGCGCCCGGGATCGTCCTCCGACCTGTTTCTGAACTGCGCGACCAGAGTGACCAAGAGCACGGTGCTGCCGATCCCCTGCGCGCGGTGGCAGCGATCCGCGGCCGCCACGACCGATGTGGTGGGGAAGCAAGCGCCCGCCGTCTCGCGCTCCGCCTCCACCGGCCGTGCCACGGCGGGCGTGCGCGTCACGCCCGGGCGTGCGCCCACGTTCACGCCGCCGCCGCCACCGCCGCCCTTGCTGGGCCCGCCCACCACCGGGGGGAGCGTGGTGGTGAGCACGGCGCATCCCGGCGCCGACGTCTACCTGGTCCCGTACAACCGCTGGAGCGGCGTCGCCACCGTGTGCACGCTGCGGCCGGTATACGGGGCAGGCTCGTTCTACCAGGGAAGCACGGCGTCGGCGGTGCCGGTGAACGCGGTGATCAGCCGTCCGGTCATGCACTACCTGGTGGTGCTGCAGGGTGGGCGATACTACTGGGATCGCGTGCAGGTGGCGAACAACGCGGTGGACCGGCGGACGCTGGACATGGCCCGCGACGGCCGGCCCACGGGGTGCCGCTGATGGCGGGCGAGCCGTCTCCCGCCGCGCCCGGCGCCGACGAGGGCGTCACCGGCACCGCCCGGCTGGCGCTGCTGGCGGTGGTGGCCGCCGTGCAGGCGGTGCCGGGGTACACGCTGCTGGCCAGCCCCGAGTGGCAGCCGCCGGACGCCGGGATGTTCCGCCTGACCGCGGCGGTGGGGGGCGCCGCGTTCCTGGCGCTGGTGCTGATGGCGCGCAAGCGGGTGCTGCGACTGCGCGCGCGGGCGGTGGTCGCCGGATGCGCGGGGGTGTTCGTGCTCGCCCTGGCGCTGCTCTACGCCTACCACGCCGTGCTGCAGCGGCGCGTGATCATGGTCCCGTACGGCAAGCCCGAGTCGCACGAGTACCCGGTGCTGGTCCCGTTCGGCGTGTCGCGCTGGGCCACCGGCGAAGTGCTCGCCGAGATCCAGAAATGGAACGATCCCCGGCCCGCCACCCCGGCCCGGGTCACGCCGATCCACCTCCAGAACACGCTGAGCCAGGATGGGCCGGACCTGCTCAAGGAGTGGGTGCCGCAGCGCTGGTGGGTGCTCACCTTCGGCGCGTTGTGGCTGATGTACACGATGGGGCTTGGGCTCATCGTGCTGGGCTTCGGCACCGCGGCGGTGCGGCTGGGCGTGGGCATCGCCCAGAAACGACGCGCGCGCGCCAACCCGCCGGCCGCGCCCGATTCCGTGTCCCCCCCGGCCACGCCCGCGACCGACGCCGCCGCAAGCGCGGGCGCGTCCGCCAGCAAAGACGGCGAGGAGCCACGCCGGGCCGCGGAGGTGGTTCCGGCCGGCACGGCCGCGGTGGCGATGGATGGGCACGCCTCGAGCAACGGGAAGGGCCTGGGAGAGCCGGTGATGCTGCGCGTGGAACTGCGCGCGCCGGCGTGGGCGGTGGCCGGCGCGGCGGCCGCGCTGGCGTGGGCGGCGTACCGCCTGGCGCCGCGCCGTGACGAACCGCGGCGCCCGCCCCCCCGCCCGCCGCGGGGCCGCGATCGCGGCGGGCGCCCGTAGATCGTCGCCCACTGCGCGCGACGAGCTGAAACGGCAGCCGCGGAATCGCCTCCGCGGCTGCCGTCGTTGGTCGCGTGTGGACAGCTTTCCCGCGCGACCGAATCGCTTACCTTGCTCATCGCCACCGGAAGCTGCTTCCGCGCACCGTAGCCTTTGGCGCGACGGATGGCCGTAGTCCGCGCAGGCGGACTTCGTGTGGTTGTTGCAGCGGTCTCAACCGCCCCGGCAATCCCTCGGCGCCGCCGGCCCGAAGCCGGCCCCAGACGCCCGAACCCGATCCGCGCACGCCGATGAGCACGCCCGCCGCGTTCGGCCACGCCCGCGACTTCCTCCTGGCGCACCGCGACGACTACGCGGCCGCGTACGCCGGCTTCCGCTGGCCCGAATTGGACCATTTCAACTGGGCGCTGGACTGGTTCGACGCACACGCGGCCGGCAACCACGCGCTCGCCCTGTGGATCGTGGACGACGACCGCGGCGAGGTGCAGCTGACCTTCGCCGAGCTATCCGAGCGCTCCAGCCGCGTCGCCAACTTCCTCCACACGCTCGGCGTCCGCCGCGGCGACCGCGTGCTGCTGATGCTGCCCAACGTGGCGCCGCTGTGGGAGGCGATGCTCGCGTGCGTCAAGCTGCGCGCCGTGATCATCCCCGCCACCACGCAGCTCACCCCCGACGACCTGCGCGACCGCTTCGACCGCGGCGGCGTGAAGCACGTGCTGACCGACGCGGCGGGGGCGGAGAAGTTCGCCTCGCTCCCCGGCGGCTACACGCGCCTGGTGGCCGGCGGCGAGGTGGAGGGATGGACATCGTTCGAAGACGGCTACACGGCGGCCGGCGATTTCACGCCGGACGGCGAGACGAAGGCGACCGATCCGCTGCTGCTGTACTTCACTTCGGGGACGACGAGCAAGCCGAAGCTGGTGCTGCACACGCACCAGAGCTATCCCGTCGGCCACCTCTCGACGATGTACTGGATCGGGCTGCGGCCGGGCGACGTGCACCTCAACATCAGCTCGCCGGGGTGGGCCAAGCACGCGTGGAGCAACGTCTTCGCGCCGTGGAACGCGGGCGCCACCGTGTTCGTCTACAACTACGCCCGCTTCGACGCGCCGCGGATGCTGGACACCCTCGTCCGCTGTGGCGTCACCACCCTCTGCGCGCCGCCCACCGTCTGGCGGATGCTGATCGGCGAGGAGCTGTCGAAGTGGAAGCCCGGGCTGCGCGAGGTGGTGAGCGCGGGCGAGCCGCTGAACCCGGAGGTGATCGAGCGCGTGCGCCAGGCGTGGGGCATCACCATCCGCGACGGCTACGGGCAGACGGAGACCACCGCGCTCTGCGGCAACAGTCCCGGCCAGCCGCTCACCCCCGGCTCCATGGGCCGCCCGCTCCCCGGCTACGTCGTCGGCCTGCTGGACGTGGAGGGAAACGAGGCGGACGAGGGCGAGATCGCGCTGCGGCTCGACCCGCGCCCGATCGCGCTCATGCAGGGCTACATGGACGACCCCGCGCGGACGTCGGAAGCCATGCGCGACGGCTGGTACCGCACCGGCGACGTCGCCCGCCGCGACGCGGACGGCACCATCACCTACGTGGGCCGCGCGGACGACGTGTTCAAGTCATCCGACTACCGCATCAGCCCCTTCGAGCTGGAGAGCGTGCTGATCGAGCACCCGCTGGTCGCCGAGGCCGCCGTGGTGCCCAGCCCGGACCCCGTGCGCCTGGCCGTCCCCAAGGCCTACGTCGTCCTCCGCGGCGACGCGCAGCCGAGCCGCGAGACCGCGCTCGACATCCTGCGCTTCTGCCGCGGCAGGCTCGCCCCCTACAAGCGCATCCGCCGCCTGGAGTTCGCCCCGCTCCCCAAGACCATCAGCGGCAAGATCCGCCGCGTGGAGCTGCGCGGACACGAAACGGGGCGCGACGAGACTTCCGCGCGCGGCCCGGACGAGTACTGGTACGAGGATTTCCCGGAGCTGCGATCGGAGCCGCGCGCCGAGTGAATCAGCCCGATCACGAATGAGAAAACGCCCGGTCAAGTCCCGGGTGGGTTTCTGATCCAGCACCATCTCAGCCCTGGGGAGATCCTACCCGACTTCAACCACCGTACTCGCCGGCTCGGAAGCAGAGGGGGATTCGCTGACCTGGATGCGGACGAGGCGCTCCGGGCGCCCGGTGTCTCCAGCGCCGGCCGCGAGGGAACGGGCGTCTCACTCCGAGCGCATTCAAGTATCGGAACAGCCGCTCCATCGAAAACCCTCCGAGTCTCCCCCGCATGAGATCCGACACCTTCGGCTGTGTTGTTCGGAGCAGCTTCGCAGCTCCCGCTTGAGTAAGGCCGCGGTCGCGAATCATACGTCCGATGATGATCGACAGGGTTGCCTTCGCGTAAAGCTCATCCGCATCGGGCAAGCCGAGGTCGGCGAACACGTTGCCGCTCCCCTCCGACACGTCGATCTGCTCAGCCTCGCTCATCGGTGCGCCTCCATTCGCGGTAATGCTGCTCTTCCAGCGGCAGAAGCAGTCACCCGTTCACGAACAGCGTCCGCGCGTACGGCCACTCGAACCCGAGCGCCTTCCAGTTCGCGTACGCCGGCGTGTCGCGCGGCGGACGGAGCCTCGATGTCGGCGGCGAAGTGCGTCACGCCTCTCCGCAGCCCATCCACGACCAGTGCGTGCGTCAGCGCAAAATCGTCCGCGTACGAGGGGGCCATGATGCCGGGGACGGGAGCCTCGACGCCCAGCCACGCCCACCCGCCGGCCGAGACGAACAGGCTGCGCGCGGCGACGATACGTCCTTCGCGGCGCAGAACGGCGTGGTGCCAGCCGGGTCGCTCCACGAGTTGCTCCAGCCACGGGCCGGTGGGCAGGCCGTAGGAGTTCACCAGGAACGACGCCCATTCTGAACCAATCTCCCGAGAAACGGGCTCGACCGATCCGTTCACCGCCGGCTCGGGCGTGGTGAAGTGTCCGCCGGCGCGGTAGACGCGCTCCCAGCCGCCGCGCGGGCGCAGGCCGCGAGCCTCCAGCCACTCGAGGAGTTGCGGCGGCTGCGCGTGCGGGTTGTGGATGACTGTGAAGCGCGGGATCCCGGCCTCGCGGTAACAGGCGAGGATCGCGTCGACCTGGCTTTCAGTCGCGGGGGTGGCGCCGCCCAGGTCGAGCACGCTGTTGAAGTGCGAGAACGGGATCTCGCGGCAGCGGGTCAGCGTAACCCCATCCACCTGCATGATTTCGGGATTGTAGCGCTGCGCGTGGTGCGGGGGGATCGCGGCGTACATGTCGAGCCACGCCCGGACCTCGGCGTTCTCGATCGCGCGCATCGTTTCGACAGCGGGAAGGGCGCCCATGGTTCGTGGAGCGGGAAGTGGAAATGCGTCCGGCCGTGGAAATCCGTCGTGGTCGATGAGGTACGATCATGCCGGGGAAACGGATCTCAGCCCTTGCTACTCCCCGCGAGCGCAGACCCTGGAAGCGGTTGAAGCCTCGCGCGGTTTGCGAGGCTTTTCGTAGTTGTTGCTGCGGCTTCAGCCGCCGGTGAGCCTCAGCCCCCCAAGCCTACCCCCAGCATCTCCCGCCCCCGCCGCTCATCCTCCTTCATCGCCGCGATCAGCGCGTCCACACTCGGGAAGGGGACGATGTCGCGGATGCGGCGGACGAACTCTACGCGCACGCGCTGGCCGTACAGGTCGCCGCTCCAGTCCATCAGCCAGAGCTCCACCGTCGGCGCGAAGCCGGCGAAGGTCGGGCGCGGCCCCAGGTGCAGCAGACCGGGGATGCGCTGGCCGCCCACCCAGCCGTAGACGGCGTAGATCCCCTCCTTCGGCACCATCTTGTCGGGGTCGCCCACCTCGATGTTGGCGGTGGGAAAGCCCAGCTCCCGCCCCTTCCGCTCGCCCTGCACCACGATCCCCTCCAGCGAATAGCAGCGCCCCAGCAGCGGCGCGGCGGCCGCGACGTCGCCCTCGGCGATCAGCGCGCGGATGCGGCTGCTTGACACGTTCTCGCCGTCCACCTGGTACGCCTCCACCACGTCCACCCCAAAGCCCAGCTGCCCGCCGATGTGGCGCAGCATCTCCACCGTCCCCTCGCGCCCCTTGCCGAAGCCGTGGTCGTAGCCGATCACCAGCTCGTCCATGTGCATGCGGCCCAACAGGATCTCTTCCACGAAGCGCCGTGCGCGGTACTGCTGCAGCACGCGGGTGAAAGGGACGAAGACGACGTACTCGAGGCCCGATTCGGCCAGGATCTCGCGCTTCTCGGCGGGCGTGGTGAGCAGCGGCGGCGCGGACTCGGGGCGCACGATGCGCAGCGGGTGCGGATGGAACGTCACCAGGATGCTGCGCCCGCCCACCCGCCGCGCGCGCCGCCCGATCTCCTGCAGCACCTCCCAGTGCCCGCGGTGCACGCCGTCGAAGGTGCCGACGGTGACCACCGCCGCCCGCCCGTCACGCGGGAGCGCGGGCGGCAGCGAGGGGTCGATGGCGAACGGCGCGGGCCAGTCGGTGGTGGGCGTCTGCGGCGGCATTCGGTGCGGCGTCGGGGGCGGTCGAACGACGTGGTTCGGGCGTGTTCGGCGCCCGAGGCGCCAAACCGGGCTGCGCGCGCCGTAGGCAACGATACCACCGTTGCCAACGGCGCCGGGCCCACGGCGGCCACAAAATAACGTGCGGCCGACGCTTTCGCGCGTCGGCCGCCATGTTCCCGGCCCTCCGGGCGCGCATCCCTCACGCGCACGGCGTTTAAAAGGTGCGTGAGTGCGTGAGTGCGTGAGTGCGTCAGGGGAACGGGTAGAACCCCAGCGCACTCACGCACTAGCGCACTTGCGCACCCGTCAAGGACGCCCGGGCTCGCGCCCCGGCCTCACCCCCGCATCAGCGCCTGAACCGCTCCGATGCTTCTAAAGGATCCTGATACAGCAGCAGCGCGGCGGCGATGGCGGCCACCGCGTCGTCCTGCGCGCCCTGCATGAACACGGCGCCGTTGCCGGTCACGTCCACCGCCGCCGCGGCCGCGGCCGATCCGTTGTCACGGGCGATGGTGTACCCCGCCGTTCCGTCGATCCGCCCGCCCTTCACCCGGTCCGAGCCGGTGACGGCGAACGCCGGGTCGCCCGTCACCCGCCCCGACAGCGGCCGGTCGCGCGACGAGTCGAGCCGGATCATGCGCAGCTCGCCGCTCCCCATCTTCACCTCGCAGTCCAGCGTGCGCTTGCTGCGCCAGGTCACGTTCAGCGTCTGCGCGCCGCTTCCTTCCGCGGTGCAGGCCACGTCCGCCACCTTCGCCCCGCCGCGGTTCAGCGCGAACTGGTAGCGCTGGCGGTATTCGCCGTGGTCGGTGGCCAGCACGTCGTGCTCGTCGGTGCCGCGCGTGAACGAGCGCCGCACCGGGTCCGTCGCATACTCGCCGAACGACAGCCGCTGGTTCACCAGCACCCCCTGCCGCCCGCTCACCGGCACCGGCGCCGTGGTGGACAGCTCGCCGGGAACCGCATACCCCACGGTGCCGCACGCGGCGGCCACCGGCAGAAACAGCAAAAACGCAGTGTGGGTGCGTTTCATCTCCACGTATCCTTTCAAGTGATCACGACAGGTCCAGCACGCGAACGGCGATATGTACGCGCGATCCCCGCGGGAAGTGTCAACGGATGTTTTCGGTGCGCCGCGCGACGGGCCTCACCCGGCTCCTCACCTTGGCTGTCAGGTCGTGGGATCGTACCCCGCGCTTCGGCCGCCCGGCTGCGAAACACAGGCGGGGCGAATGAATTCGCTGCAACAACCACACGAAGTCCGCCTTCGCGGACTACCGGCTGTGGCTCGGCCGCGATGATCGTGCGCGAATCGAGCTCATCGCCGCCCGGCGACGCGGCCCGTCACGCAGCGTCGCGCGGTTTGGGAGGCTCCTGTGGTCGTTGCCTCCAGCTTCAGCCGGCCGTGGGGTGGCGTGGGTGCGAGCGGCGTCTCACCCACCGATGAACACCTTCCGCGGCTGGATCAGGTCGCCCGTGCGCTCGCCGATGGCCAGCAGGGCGCCGTCCTCCGTCGCCAGCGCCACCGGGCGGGCCTCGGGGACGTCCGCCGACGCACGGAGCGCCCGTCCGTGCCGCAGCGCGGCGATGCCGGGGTCGTCCACGATGGCGCGTGGGAGGTGCGCCACCGCCTCCAGCGGCGACAGCATCGCGGCGCGCACGCGGTCCACGTCGTCGAGCAGGTCCAGCGGGACGGCGCGCTCCACGGCGTGCGGGCCCACGCGCGTGCGGCGCAGCGTGCGCAGGTGGGCGCCCACGCCCAGCAGGTCGCCCGCGTCGCGCGCGATGGCGCGGATGTAGGTGCCGGCGCCGCACTCCACCTCGAACTCCACGTCCGGCAGCTCCATCCCGATCAGCCGGATCCCGTAAATGGAAACCGTCGCCGGCGTGCGGTCCACCGACTCGCCGCGGCGGGCGGCGGCGTACATCCGCTCGCCATCCACCTTCTTGGCCGAGTAGACCGGCGGCACCTGCTGGATCGTCCCCACCTGCGCCTGCAGCGCCGCCGCCACCTGCTCGCGCGTCACGGCGCGCCACTCCTCCGATCCCCCGATCACCTCGCCGGTCAGGTCGTCGGTGTCCGTCGCCGCGCCCAGACGCATGGTCGCGACGTACGTCTTCGGCAGCCCCGTCAGGTACTCCGCCAGCCGCGTCGCCGGGCCCACGCACACCAGCAGCAGCCCCGACGCGAACGGGTCCAGCGTCCCCGTGTGGCCCACGGCGCGCGTCTTCAGCGCGCGGCGCACGCGGCCCACCACGTCGTGGCTGGTCGGCCCCTCGGGCTTGTCCACCGGCAGCACGCCCACGGGCGCCACGGCCCCGTTCGTCTCCGCCACGCCTACGGCGCCCCCGCCGCGGGGGTGGACGGGGCCGACGTCGCCGGGGCGTTTCGCCAGAGCGAGACGGTGGCCGTCACGAAGTTGACCCCGCCCTGGTTGGCGCGCAGCCAGCGCACGTAGCGCGGCGTGGTGTCGCTGAGCGCCGCCGGCGCCGGCCCCGCGCCGGCGTACTTCGAATCGGGCCGGAACACCAGCCGCGGCTCCAGCTCGCCGTCGTCCGTGGTGCGCCAGCGGATCTCCTTCACGTCGCCCACGTTCTTGGCGACCAGCGACGTCACCCCCAGCTGCGCCGCGTCATAGCGGTCCGCCGGGATGTAGAGGAGGAACTCCAGCCGCTGCTCGGCCTCGGGCTCCCACCAGGTCTCCACCTCGCTGGCCACCTTCCCCGTCCCGATCACGTCGGCCGCGGTGAACTCCGAGAAGCGCGCGGTGGGGTACGGCTTGCCCGCCTGCTCGCGGTTGTGGCGCAGGTAGGTGGTGTCGTCGGGCGCCACGCCCTGCAGCTTCAGCCCGCGCACGCTGTACCAGATCGCCGGCGCGTACACCTTGCTGGGGCTGTGGTTGACCATGTGGAAGGTGGCCTTGGCCAGGATGGTGTCGCCGCGCCGGCCGATCGCCTCCAGCGTGGGCGTCACCACCAGCGCCGCCGGCCGCCGCGCGGGGATGATGATCTCGCGGTAGATGAAGGTGTACCCGCCCCACATCGCCGCGATCAGCAGCGCCAGCGCCTGCACCACGTCGCGCACGATCGCCGAGGTGATCCACGGCCGCCGGTTCTGCGCCGGAACGGGCTCCGGCGGCGCGGGGATGCGTTGCGGCCCGCCCTGCGGCATCGCCGGGTGCGGATACGGATCGTGCGGGGCGTACGGGTGCGGCGGTGGCGTGCCCTGGGGATTCATCGGCGGGATCGGTGCGGTAGGGGGTGATGCGGCGCGCCCGTCCACCGGCCCGAGGCCGTGGACGGGCGCGGGAAAGAACCTCAGTCGTCCGCGGCCGGGCGGCCGTCGGCGTGCGCGGAGGGCGAGCCCTCCGGGGTCTCCTCGTCGTCCGCGGGGGCGTGGTCGCGCGGGAGCGCCTCGGCCAGCAGCCGCTCGATGCGCTGGGCCTCCTCCATCACGCGGTCGACCGTGAAGTGCAGCTCGGGGACGCGCCGGATGTGCATGCGCTTCCCCAGCTCGCGGCGCAGGAAGGGGGCGGCGCTGCGCAGCCCCGCCAGCACCTCCTGGCGCTCTTCGTCGTCGCCCAGCGAGGTGAAGTAGACCTTCGCGTGGTCCAGCTCGGGGCTGGTCTGCACGGCGGTGACCGTGGCCAGCGCCACCCGCGGGTCGCGCACCTCGCCGCGCAGCAGCAGCGTGATCTCCTGCCGCAGCTGCTCGTTCAGCCGGTCGGTCCGTCGGTACTGCGCCATCGTGGAACCCCAGGGGACAGGGGACAGGGGACAGGGGACAGGGTACAGGGGACAGCCGGCACGGCATCGTACCGACGCAGGCGGCGTTCCCCTGGTCCCCGATCAGTCGAAAAGACGGGGGACAGGGAACGGGTGAGAGCGGACGGCCGGCGAGCGCGAAACGCAGTTGCAGGCTGTCCCCCGTCCCCTGTTCCCTGTCCCCTGGTCGTTCAGGTCAGTAGAAGGCCGTGTACGAATCCATGATCCGTGCCCGCCCCTCCTCCTCCACCACCTTGTCGGCGGACTGCAGCACGCTCTGCGCGTGCTTGCGGTCGTTCGACACCACGCTCGCGGCGAGCTGCGCGCGGTCGTGCACGTCCATCCACGCCGTCTCGGCCGCGCTCACGTTGAAGCGGGCGTGCAGGCGGTCCTTCAGCCCCAGCACCACCTGCCGCTTCTCCTTCAGCGAGGCGCAGCCCGGGAGCATCAGCTCCCAGACCGCCACCCCCACCACGAGCCGGCCGCCCCGCTCGCTCAGCGCCCGGCCCGCTCGGCGTCGGCGGCCGCGCTGGCCAGCGTGCGGGCCACCTCTTCAACGCGGTAGCACTCAAGGATGTCGCCAACCTTGATGTCGTTGAAGTTGTTGATGTTCAGGCCGCACTCGAAGCCCTCGCGGACCTCGCGGACATCGTCCTTGAAGCGCTTCAGGCTCCCCAGCTCGCCCTCGTACACCTGCACCGCGTCGCGGATCACGCGGATGCGGCCGCGGCGGTCCAGCACGCCGCTGGTGACCATGCAGCCGGCCACCGTCCCCACCCGCGGCACCTTGAACAGCTGGCGGACCTCGGCGCTGCCCAGCATCACCTCGCGCTCTTCGGGGCTCAGCAGCCCCTCCATCGCGCTCTTCACCTCTTCCACCGCCTCGTAGATGATGTTGTAGAGGCGGATGTCCACGTCCTCGCGCTCGGCCACGTTGCGCGCCTCGCCGGTGGGGCGCACGTGGAAGCCGATCACGATGGCGCCCGAGGTGGACGCCAGCAGCACGTCGCTCTCGTTGATGGCGCCCACGCCGCGGTGGATCACCTGCACGCGCACCTCGTTGGTCGACAGCTGCTCCAGCGAGTCCGAAAGCGCCTGCACCGAGCCGTCCACGTCGCCCTTGATCACCAGGTTCAGCGTGGCGTTGTCGCCGCGGGCCAGCAGCTTGCCGATGTCGGTCAGCTTCACCCCGCCGCTGCGGATGCGCATCCGCTTCTCGCGCTCCAGCCGCTGGCGCGTCTGCGCCACCTCGGCGGCGCGGTCGGCGTCCATCACCAGCATCTGGTCGCCCGCCCCCGGCACCCCCGACAGACCCAGGATCTGCACGGGGATCGCCGGCCCGGCCGCCTTCACCGGGCGGCCGCGCTCGTCGAGCATGGCGCGCACGCGGCCGTGCTGCAGGCCCACCACCACGTGGTCGCCCACCCGCAGCGTCCCGTTGGTCACCAGCACCGTGGCCACGGGGCCCTTGCCCACGTCCAGCTGCGCCTCGATCACCGTGCCCACCGCCTCGCGGGCGGGGTTGGCGCGCAGGTTCTTGAGCTCGGCCTGCAGCAGCACCTTCTCCATCAGGTCGTCCACGCCCGTCCCGCGCTTGGCCGACACGTCCGAGCTCTGCACCTCGCCGCCGAAGTCTTCGAGCACCACGCCGTGCTGCAGCAGGTCCTGCTTCACCTTCATCGGGTTGGCGTCCGGCAGGTCGACCTTGTTGACCGCCACCACGATCGGCACGCCGGCGTTCTTCGCGTGGCTGATCGCCTCCACCGTCTGCGGCATCACCGAGTCGTCGGCCGCCACCACCAGGATGACCACGTCGGTCACCTCGGCGCCGCGGGCGCGCATGGCCGTGAAGGCCGCGTGGCCCGGCGTGTCGAGGAACGAGATCGAGCGCCCGTCGGGGAGCTCCACGTGGTACGCGCCGATGTGCTGCGTGATGCCGCCGGCCTCGCCCGCGATCACGTTGGTCTTGCGGATGTAGTCCAGCAGGCTGGTCTTGCCGTGGTCCACGTGGCCCATGACGGTGACCACCGGCGGACGGGGACGCAGGTCCTCCTCGGCGTCCACGCCGACCGTCTCCTCCATCAGGTCGGAGCCGTACTCCTCCTCGCGGACCGCCTGGAAGCCGAACTCGTCCAGCAGCAGCTCGATCTGGTCGAAGTCCAGGCGCTGGTTGATGGTGACCATCAGCCCCAGGTTCTTGAACGCGCTCCCGATGATCTGCGCCGCGGGGACGTCGATCAGCTCGGCCAGCTCGGCCACGGTCAGGAACTCGTTCACGCGCACCTGCAGCGCCTCTTCGGCGCGGCGCGCCTTCTCGGCGTCGGCGCGCTCCTCGCGCATGGCGGCGCGGTCGGGGCCGCGGCGCTTCTTGCGCCCGCCGCCGCCGCTCTCCATGGCCGCCATGGTCTTGCGGAAGGTCTGGTCCACCGCCTCCTGGTCGACCCACCCCTTCCCCTTCTTCTTCTTCTTGTCCTTGCGGCCGCCGCCGGCGCCCGCGCCGGCACCGGCCGTGGCGGCGCCGCCGCCCTGGCCGCCACCGCCACCACCGGGGCGTCCACCGCCTCCGCCCCCGCCGCCACCGCCCTGCCCCGCCGCCGGGAAGCCGGCGCGCGCGGGGGTCGGCGGCCCGAACGGACGCGCGGGACGGGGGGCGAAGCCCTCTCCGCCTCCGCCACGCTGCGGCTCACCCTCGCGCCGCGGCTCGCCGGGCGCGCCGGGGCGCGCGGGGCGCACGCTGGGCGGCGGCGTGGGCCCGCGGTCGCGCGGAGGAGCACCCGGCGTCGCGGACGCGGCCGGGCGGAACTCGTCGCGGCCGCCGCCGGGGCGGCCGCCACGCTGGAACTCGGGGCGCAGCTGGCGCCCGCCCTCGGGGCGGCCGCCCGGCTGCCCGCCCGGACGCGCC
>DASSME010000173.1:0-19463 GCA_035689035.1 Longimicrobium sp.
GGCCAGGGTGCGCGCGGCGAACGCGGGCGCGGCGGCTTCCATGCGCGGCGCGGCCCAGCGGCCGGCCTGCGCGGGCTCCGCCGCCTTCGTGTTCGACTGCCGGTCGCGCCCGGCGCCCGTCCGCTCCGCCTTCTGTTTGGCCACAATCCTCCTTCCCTCGCGGCCTCGTTCGCTTCGCGGGTGGGTAGCGATTGCCTTCCCGCCCGCTCTAACGCCACTGTTGGCCCGCACTCCCGCAGCCACGCAGCCCCGCGCGGCGGTGAGCGCCAAAGCATCGCAGTTGAAACAAGTCAAAGCCAAAAACAATCAATATCAGCGATCAAATCGAGGATCCAATGCCCTCCCTTGCTGCCCTGGCCATAACCCTTCCAACGGCAAATTCGCGCACTCATTGGGCGTTGGGCGTAGGACAGGGCCGGTGTATCCCGTTCGCCTGCTACAGCGGGCATGAGCTTCGTTAAGTTGATCTTCGCTGACAGTAGCTCCTGCATCTCGAAAGCTACCACACACACCTTCCTGTCCTACACAACTCAATTGCCACCTGTAAACATTGTCCTCGGAGGGGTATTCGATCTCGGCTTGAATAACCGAGGAAGCAGGTCCCTGAACAGGGCCTGCAAAAGCGATTCGCATGGGCCTGCCTCGGACGAACACGCGGGAACCCAATACCGGATGCCCTGTGGTGATGAAACTCTGCGGTATTGTGGTTGTTTCCCTGAATACATGCACATCCCTCGTCTCTTCCGTCGCGCCGTCTGCAAGACGTGTAGCACGTGCTGTTCCAGGTATCAGCACGACGCTGCCAGCCGAGAGAACAACAACAACGCCACGAGCCAGCTGTCGTTGAACCTCCGGTTGAGCCACTGCCCTTTGCAGCCCTGCTTCCGCCACCTGGGTCGCTGCTGCGCCACCTTCGACTGTCGCCACGACTCTTACCCCGGTGACGCTGGAGGCGACTGCCGTTTCACCGCCAGCCGTTGCAGTAAGAGCCCCAGCCTCTGCAAGTACACCAGCACCGGCCACGAGTACGTGGAACACTGCAAACGCCGCAACGGCCATCACTCCAGACGTCGCAGCGGCGAGAACTTCCGGCACCAGAACATATGATGGAACAGCCGCTCCAGTTGAAGCACTGGCTCCCGTCGGTGCACGGGCTGCCGCCGGTTGAGCCGGCCGCCCGTAGTAGCTGCTCAGTGCCTCCGACAGCCGTGATTCACCCGAGCTTCGCCGTCCAGGATGGATATTGTAAAAGATCCAACCGGGCCGGGGCGTCCAGAACTCCAGAATCTGTCCGGGCTCCGGCGGCCAGGGCAGGAAGGCGCGCATCGGCGTGGTACCTAGTTCGAAGCGGTCGGCCCTGTGCCCTCCAGGCCTGCCTGTCAGGCAAAACCGATTCGCATCCGCGAGGTATCTATCAGCGTCTGCAGAGCTTTCTCCCCTACCCGATGCCCGCTTGATCTCGTACAGATGACCGATGCGCTGCCCTGTGGGAAAGTGCACGAGGTCTGCAAAACCGGGGTGGTTGGTCGGAATCTTGTATTCTCGCAGCCAGTCGCCCACGGTTGCGTACTGTTCTTTTATGTAGTCCTGAATCAGCGCATGAGGCAAAGCGCGATGGGGCAGTCGCGCCGGGGTCTCGTCGCAGTCCTGGATATTTGCTGATCGATTCGTACTGTAGGCGATTACTCCGCCACTATGCCACCAGGCCGTAAGCGCGAGACTCGGTATTGCCGGAATGGAAAGTGGCTGAGATTGCGGGTGTGGAAAGTCCTGTAGACTCCCTGCTTGCCACGGTGTTCCGCCCGTGCAGGCTGGTCCATTATCTATGTAGCGGCCAACCTGGTCCCTCGCACTTCCGGCTTCGCCCTCGGACTTGATTTCGAAGACAGTGGCGCCGGCGGCCCCACCCTGATGGAACACCACGAGATCCGCGTAACCAATCCTTCCGCGTGGACTAGCACCCGGGATTGCGTATTCGCGCTTGGCGTCTGGGTGGAGCACGAGAAACGCGTGAGCCACCAGCAAGTTGGGCAAAGTCACCTGTTGAATCTTCCATGGATCTTCACAGCATATCGACCGTTCGGGGCGCGGACACTGCTGCCTTTGTATCATTCCGCTGCCGCCGGGTCCCCGCACTTCGGCGCGCGCGCCACTGGTCACGGCATCGGCCACGCGCTCGGCCTCCAGTTCCAGCGCGTCGCCCGGGCGGCTGACGCGCAGCGCCGTCTGCGGAGACGAGGTCGCGCCGGACTGCTGGACGGTGTGCGTCAGCTCGTGCGCGAGCAGGCGCCGCCCGCCCTGCGTCCTCGGGCTGTACTCGCCCTCGCCGAAGTAGATGTCCTGGCCGATGGTGAAGGCACGCGCGTCCAGCCCCCGGGCGCTCCGCGCCGCCTCAGGCCCCGTGTGCAGCCGCACCGCACCGAAGTCTCGCCCGAAGCGCGGCTCCATGAAGGCGCGCGTCGCCGGGTCCAGCCCGCGCCCGGGCCCGCGCGGCCGCGTGTCCACCGCGTCCGCGTAGCCGCCGGAGCCGCTGCCGTCGCGCGCCTGCCGGTGGACGGCCTCTTCCCGCGCGCCGCAGCCGCAGCGCTGCACCGTCGCCGCGGACGCGGTGCCGATCGGCGGAGCGCCGGGGAGGGCCTGGCGCTGGGCGTCACCCTCGCGCTTGGCACGGCAGGCGGCGCACGTTCCGCCGCAGCCGCAGCGGTGCACGGCGGGGCCGGACGCGCTGCTGATCGACGGTGCGGCGGGGCGGGCCTGGCGCTGTACGTCACCCTCCCGTTTCGCGCGGCAGGCGGCGCAGGTCCCGCCGCAGCCGCAGCGGTGGACGGCGGGGCCGGACGCGGTGCTGATCGGCGGCGCGCCGGGGAGAGGTTTGCGATGGACCTCGGCCTCCTCCTTGGCGCGGCATGCGGGGCACCCTCCACCGCAGCCGCAGCGGTGGACGGCGCGGGTAGCCGCAGGGGTGATGGCGGGCGCGCGAGGTCCGGGCGCGGCAGGGCGGCTGGGCGACACCGGCGGGGCGGCGGGGCGCGCGGGCGGGGGCGCGGCCATCGCCCGGCGCGCCTGCTGGTCGCCCACGCGGCGGGCCAGGGTGCGCGCGGCGAACGCGGGCGCGGCGGCCTCCATGCGCGACGCGGCCCAGCGGCCGGCGTGCGCAAGCTCCGCCGCCTTCGTGTTCGACTGCCGGTCACGCCCGGCGCTGGTCGCCTCCGCCTTCACCTTGGCCATGACTCTCCTCGCGCGGCATCCATGCTGAGCCCTGGTTGCCTCGCGGCGAGCCGGCACGCGTGGATCATTTCAGGACCCCATCTTCTGGCAGCCGAGCCGCGGGTCGCGGATCGCGATGATCCGGAACTTGCGGCCATGCAGGTACTGAATGCTTCCCTGGACCGGCGTGGGATCGCCCGGATTGCTGTACCACACCGGCTGCAACTGGTGACACGGTCCGGCCGGGCCGTTGATGTCGCGCTGGAGCGGCCACAGGTTCGAAAAGTCGTCCGCCCCGCTGAACATCAGGTCCTGGACGTGGTCAGGTGAATACTCGTCCTCGTATTCGAATCCCTCATCCACGATCGTGTTCATGAACTCCCTCGCGACGTTGCCGCGCGGGGTCTGGTTTCGCGTCAGTACCGTGCCCACGTCGGGCCAGAAGGGCACCCCGATCCACCGGTTGTGCCCAAGCAGGCGCCGCCGCTTGTCGCGATAGAACCTTTCGCCGCTGAGCCAAATCGGGTTCCGATAGCCGCCGAGCGGTTTGTACCAGATCATCGGGATCGGCTCACTGACGCCGTCCGGCGCCTGGCCCGGTGGATTGGGTCCGGTGATGCTCGGGCCCGTCGTGTTCGGCCCCGTGCCCGGCGGCAGCGCGCCCGGTCCCGACGTTCCCGGCCACGTGCCCGGCCCCGGCCCCGGCCCCGACGTGGCGGGGCACGGCCCGGCGCCGGACGCGATCGGCTCGACCCTCTCGGCGAAGAGCATGGTGAGGTCGTGCGGCGGGCGGCCGCTGATCCAGCCCACGCAACGCGGCGCGTCGTAGCTGCACAGGCACTCGAAGTCGGGCAGGCGGTGGCAGGGGCCGTAGATGGACGATTCACCCTTTCTGAGGCACCAGTCGTAGCCCTCGTCGTGCTGGCGGCACCCCTCGTGGCTGTCGCACTCCGTCAGGTTGGTGTACTGCCACAGGACGTGGTTGCCGTCGGGCGTGGCCTCGCATTCGATGGGGTTCCCCAGCGAACGGCAGGTCTTGCAGTCCGGCCCGCACGCGCCGCGGCACTTCGCGGGGTGTCTGACCGCGGGGGCAAGCTCGTACACGTCGGGGATCGGGCCCGGCAGCGGCGGCGTGGGGTGCCCCGTCCACTTCCCCCCGCTCTGCTGCGACGGCATCAGCCGCAGCGTGCGGAACACGTCGCACATGGGGCACGCGTCGGTGAAGATGGTGCGCTGCAGGTCCAGCGGGAGCGACGAGAACGGCACCGCGCCCAGCACCGGCGTGGCCACCGCCAGCCGCATGGCCGCGCCGCCGGGGCCGGCCGCCAGGTCCAGGCTGGCGCTGGTGGAGAGCGTCATCTGGTCCTGCCACGACCAGAGCGGCCAGTACACGCGGCAGGCATCCATCCCCAGGATGGAGAGCGCGCCGAACCCGGCCACGCCCAGGTCCGCGGCCAGCCCCAGGTCCAGCAGGGCGTCGGCGGAAAGGGCAAAACCGCCGAGGCCGCCCGTCATCGCGCCGCCCACGGTGAGCTGGGCGACGGCGGTGCCGCGCGCGAACCCGGCCAGCCCCGCGTCGATCCGCGCCACCGGGATGGTGATGACGAAGGGCGGGTCGGGCCAGGTGATCAGGATCCCCACCTCGCCGAAGACCCCCACGCGCACCTCGGCGCCCAGCGCCACCGCCGCGGCCGCGGTCACGGCGCCCGACGCGGCGAACCCGCCGGGACCAATGACGATGGTCAGGCCGTGCAGCACCGCCGGGCCCACCTGCGCCGACAGCTCGGGCGTGAGCCCGGCGTGCAGCCCCGGCATCCCGTACAGGCTCACCACGGGGGTGAGGGGGACGATCAGCGGAGGTAGGGGAAGGTCCTGCCCGATCTCGGAAAGGCGGAAGCGGAAGCTGGCCGAGCCCACGGCCATCGGCGGCACGGTGATCACCAGGCTCAGCCCCGAGACCGAGACGGAGCCCCCCAGCCCCGCGGCCAGCGCGTTGGCCGCGTCCCTAACGCTGCTCGCGATCCCCATCAGCTCGTCCGCGCCCTCAGAAACCACCTCTTCCGCCGTCGTCGTGACCCCCTCCCACGCCTCGCCGGCGGCCTCCGTGACGTCTTCCCACGCCTCGCCGGCGGCGGTCTCCACGTCGTCCAGGAACGAGGTCTCCTGACGCTGCACTCCGCGCCCAGCGGACGAGACGGAGCCGGCCCCGGTCCCGTCCACCACCCGCGCGGCCACGCGCTCCGCCTCCAACTCCAGCGCGTCGCCCGGCCGGCTGACGCGCAGTGCCGTCTGAGGCGCCGGCGCAGCGCCGGACTGTTGAACGGTGTGCGTCAGCTCGTGCGCGAGCAGGCGCCGCCCTCCCTGCGTCCCCGGGCTGTACTCGCCCTGGCCGAAGTAGATGTCCTGGCCGATGGTGAAGGCGCGCGCATCCAGCCCCCGCGCGCTCCGCGCGGCCTCGGGCCCCGTGTGCAGCCGCACCCCGCCGAAGTCGCGCCCGAAGCGTGGCTCCATGAACGCGCGCGTCGCCGGGTCCAGCCCGCGGCCCGGCCCGCGCGGCCGCGTGTCGACCGCGTCCGCGTAGCCGCCGGAGCCGCCGCCGTCCGTCGCCTGGCGGTGGACGGCCTCCTCCCTCATGCCGCATCCGCAACGGTCGACGGCGCGCGTGGCGGCGGGGGTGATGGAAGGCGCACCGGGGAGAGCCTTGCGATGGACCTCGGTCTCCTCTGTGGCACGGCAGGCGGCACACGTCCCGCCGCAGCCGCAGCGGTGGACGGCGGGGCCGGCCGCGGTGCCGATCGATGGTGCGCCGGGGAGCGCCTTGCGATGGACCGCGGCCTCCTCCTTCGCGCGGCAGGCGGGGCACGCTCCGCCGCAGCCGCAGCGGTGGACGGCTCGGGTGGCGGCGGGGGTGATGGAAGGCGCGCGAGGTCCCGGCGTGGCGGCACGGCCGGTGGGCGCCGGCGGCGCGGAGGGGCGCGCGGGCGGGGGCGCGGCCATGGCGCGGCGCGCCTGCTGGTCGCCCACGCGCCGGGCCAGGGTGCGCGCGGCGAACGCGGGCGCGGCGGCTTCCATGCGCGGCGCGGCCCAGCGGCCGGCCTGCGCGGGCTCCGCCGCCTTGCTGTTCGACTGTCGGTCGCGCCCGGCGCTGGCCGCCTCCGTCTTCACCTTCGCCATAGCTCTCCTCGCGCGGAACCGTCCAGGTCAGCCCTGCCGTGCAGATGATCTTCGCCGCGTAGCTTGCGGGCCCCGAAGACGAGCGGGCTCTCTCCCCCAGCCACACGGACAACACCGGACCGCCACGCCCGACCCGGCAACTTGACCGCCCGCAGTGCCTCCCTGGAGGCCCGGTGTCGTGCCCCTGTGTGCCTTTATGCTCAAGCTCGCGGGCTCCTGGTCAAAAGATCAGTCCGAGTCCGTGCGCCGCGTCGTGCCGCGGTTGATCTCTAGCGCGAATTCACTGAAGCTGTAGGCGTTCATCATCGCATTATCAAAGGTCAACCGTGAATACGTGGAGTTTGGCCGATCGGGGTTCGAGTAGTCGATGATGTCCGGGGACTGATAGTGGGCGGCCTCGTGGACGAGCACGTACAGTTGGCTCACGGGACCCAGGCCGGTCGCGTAGAGGGGAGTAATGTGGATGCGGCCGTCCCTGGGCTCGGGGAGGAACGCTGCTGCATGTTCTCCGTCGCCCGTCGCAGGGCTGTCCACAAATAGTTCGCGGGCGCGCCCGAGCGTAGTTACAACTCCCCGGAATACTCCCGCGACGAGGTAAACCGCGCGCAAGTAGGCGTCCGGACCCACGTGGAAATGACGGCTCAACACCTGGAACTCCCGGCGGCGAGCGAGTTGCTCTCTGCTTGGTCGAGCCGCCGTAGCGGCGAGACTCATCAGCGCGCCTATGGCAGAAACGGCCCACTGCTGGGCCTGGGGCGCCCGCAAGACCGCGAGACTCGCGGGTGACGTGGATGGTCCTGGCGTCTGGCGCTGAACCATCATCGTGCCCGCCGTGCCGCCCTGCAGGAGCTCGTGCGCGAGCAGCCGGCCGTCCTCCCGCGGCCCCAGCGCGCGGCCGCCCTCGCCGATGCCGCCGATGCCCGGCGCCGTTTCCGCCGCCCCCTCGTCTCGCCGCACTTCGGCCCGCGCGCTCCTGGTCACCACGTCGGCCACGCGGTCCGCCTCCACCTCCAGCGCATCGCCCGGGCGGCTGACGCGCAGCGCCGTCTGCGGCGACGGAGCCGCGCCGGACTGCTGGACTGTGTGCGTCAGCTCGTGCGCCAGCAGGCGGCGGCCACCCTGCGTCCCTGGGCTGTACTCGCCTTGGCCGAAGTAAATGTCCTGGCCGACGGTGAAGGCGCGCGCATCCAGCCCGCGCGCGCTACGTGCGGCCTCGGGCCCCGTGTGCAGCCGCACCCCGCCGAAATCGCGCCCGAAGCGCGGCTCCATGAAGCCGCGCGTGGCCGGGTCCAGCCCGCGGCCGGGCCCCCGCGGCCGCATGTCCACCGCGTCCGCGTAGCCATCGGAGCCGCCGCCGTCGCGCGCTTGCCGGTGGACGGACTCCTCCCTCGCGCGGCAGGCGGGGCACGCTCCGCCGCAGCCGCAACGGTGGATGGCGCGCGAGGCGGCCGGGGTGATGGCGGGCGCGCGGGGTCCGGGCGCGGAAAGACGGCCCGGAGTCGCCAGCGGGCCGGAGGGACGCGGGGGCGTGGGCGCGACCATCGCCTGGCGCGCGCGCTGGTCCCCAACGCGGCGGGCCAGGGTGCGCGTGGCGGTCGCGGGTGCCGCCGCCTCGCCGCGGGGCGCGGCCAGACGGCCGGCGTGCGAAGGCTTCGCCGCCTGCGCGTGGGACGTCCGGTCGCGGCCGGCGCCCATCCGCTCCGCCTTCAGCTTCGCCATGGCTCTCCTCGCGCGGCCCGCGCCGCGCTGATCGGGTCCCTGCCCCCGTCCATCTTCGGCTTACTGTCCGCCGCTCCCGCCCCTCTGCGCGCCCGGCGGGCTCGGCGAGCCCAGGTTGGCGCGGATCCAGGCGGCGACTGCGGCGCCGCTGGCGAAGGCGCCGGCCCCGATCAGCTGGCCCAGGCGCCAGCCCACGGCGCTCAGGCGCAGGTCCTGGATGCTGTTGCCGCGCAGCGTGGGGTCGATGGCGATGCGGCGCAGGGGGGCCTCGGCGGCGGCCATGTCCAGTTGCGGGCCGGTGCCCATGGCGGCCTGCGCCTCGTTCCACGCCGCCACGTCGGCATCGGTCGCGGCCCGGAATTGCGTGCGGAACGCGCGGATGATCTCGGCGATCTGCCGGCGCGTCTCCTCCACCATCACCCTGCCGACGCGCTCGTTCTCCTCCTCCTCGGTCTCGCCCTCGGGCCCCGGCAGCACGCTCTCGACCACGCCGCTGAGCAACACGTTGACGCCGGCCATCAGTGGCCAGGGATCCGCGGCCTTCTCGTGGCCGATGGTGAGCCGCACGGCCACGTCCGCGTCGCTCATCGACTCCGGCGCCTCCACCATCTGCCGGATGGTGCCGAAGAACGGGATCGGGCGGGATACCACGCCCGGCGAGAACTGGAGCCCCACCGCGGTCAGGAAGTGCCCCGGCTGGTTGCGGCTGGAGGGGTGGGGGTCGCGGAAGCCGGCCCCGCCCGGGTTCTGGTCGCCCGCGAAGCCGGTGTCGGAGAACTCGACCCCGGTCTGCAGCCCCGGCACCACAAGGTTCTCGGTGGCGTCGAGGATCGAGCGCAGCCGTCCGGAGGGGGTGCCGTCGTCGACGACCAGGTCGTCTTCGAAGATCCGCGCCAGCGCCTCCAGGTCCGTCGGGGCGCCTTCCTTGATCTCGCGGATGCGCCGGCGGTTCCAGGCGAAGCGGTCGCCCGGCTTGTCGAGCACCGCGCCGACCATGCGGCCGGCCACGACCTCGGATTCCCAGAAGTAGCCCAGGTAGCCGTAGATGGACTCCAGGAACGCCCGGCCGCCGGGTGCGTTGGAGATGCGGATCACCTCGCGGGCGCTGCTGACGGTGCCGCCGCCGAGCAGATCCTGGATCATGTAGTCGGCCACCTCGTCGCGGTTGTAGTCCTCCACCAGGTCCATGACCTGGAGCACGAAGCCGAACTCGCCGCCCCGGGCCCGCCGCGCCAGCTCGCGGCCCAGGTCGTCCTCGCGCAGGTTCAGCCCGCCCATGTCCATGAAGCTGGCCTTGAGCTCGGCGGGGGTCTGGCGCTGCACCACCGCCGCCCCTGCCCCGCCGCCCTGCTGCACCACGTGCGCGAGCTCGTGCGCCAGCAGCCGGTCGCCCTCGCGCGACCCCGGCGCGTAGCGGCCTTCGCCGAACACGACGTCGTTGCCGACCGTGTACGCGTTCGCGTTCACCGCCCGGGCGGACTCCGCGGCCTGCCCGTCCGTGTGCACCCGCACGCCGCCCAGGTCCGCGCCCAGCCCTTCCTCCATCCGCTCGCGCGTCCCCGCCTCGAGCGGGCGGCCGCCGGAGGCCAGCACGTCGTGCACGATCGGCGGGGCCACGCCGGGGCCGGCGCCCGCCTCGTCGCGCCGCACCTGGGCGGGCGCGGCGCGGGTCACCGCGTCGGCGGCGCGGTCGGCCTCGCGCTCGGCCGCGTCGCCCGGGGCGGTGATCGCCAGTGGGGCGGCCGGGGCGGCGGGGCGGGAGCCGGCCATCAGCGAGCGGGCGCGCTGGTCGCCCAGGGTACGCGCGAGCGTGCGAGCCTGCGCCGCCGGCGCGGCCGCGGCGCGCGGGGGGGCCGCCGCGCGCTCCTTCGGCGCGGGCCCGGGCGGGGCGGCGCGCGGCTTTCGGTCCAGCCGCTTGCGGGTCCGGCCGTGCTCACGCTCCACAGTTCCCTCCCACGGCGGCGCTAATCGGCCTCGGACAGGGGAAGCTCCCATCGTTCCGTGCGCGGGTGGAGGCCGTCCGCGTACTCTTCCGGGGTGCACGGGTGATAGAGGGCCACGCGCATCACCTCGGTGTGCCCCGAGTCCAGGAAGAGCGTGATCCCCCGCGCGGCGTAGACCCACGCGCCGCCGGGAACGGGCATGACGTCCACGTACGCGTCGAGCCGCGCCTGGGGCTCGCCCAGCGACTGGAGGAGCTCGCGCGAGGGGTGGGGCAGCCCCGGGTATTCCAGCTCGACCAGGACGACCCGGTCGCCGCGGAACCAGACGCGGGCGCCGTACGGCGGCCCCTCCACCGCGTGCATCCGGTACGTGGCCGGCTGGTATCGCTCTCCCAGCGTTCCCTCGCCGTACGCCTCCGCGACGCGGGGAAAGACGGCGTCCAGCGCGGCGTATCCGCACCCCTCGGGGAGACCCGCCCAGGCGCGGAAGTCCCGCGATCCGATCGCGTTCCACGCCGGGCGGCAGGGATCGCCGGCATCATCCCGCTGCATCATCCCTCCCCGCGCGTTCGAGTGGTCACCATCTTCCGCCTCCTCCGTTCGTCGTCGGCCATCGCCCTCGCCCTCACGCCCCGATCAGGTCGGTCCGCCCCAGGAAGTATGCCGCCAGCGCGTTGCGGATTCCCACGATGCCCACCATGCGCTCGGCGTTGGCCCACTGGTCGTACCGCGGCGGGGGCGGGACCGGGTGGCCGCTGGGGTTGAGCGGGTCCTGGAACCGGTCTTCGATGGCCGCGCGCAGCGCCGGGTCGAAGGCGAGGTTTTCCCACACGATCCGGGCCAGGTAGTCCGTCATCCCCTCGCGCAGCACGAACCCGCCCCGCTGCTCGGCCAGGCCGCTGCGGTACGCCACGTGGTTGGGGTGCTCCAGCGTGTGGATGTACTCGTGGATGATGGTGGCGAAGGTCCGGTACATGGTGTCGCGCCGGGCCGCCGGCCCCGCGCCCGCGTTGCCCAGGTACATCTGCAGGAACACGTTGCCGCCGTCGGCCGACGCGGGCCAGTTGCGGTGGATGTCCAGCAGCTCCGCGCGGCGCGTGCCCACGATCCCCGTGGTCACGTGCGGCGCCGGCGTGGTGTCGAGGGCGGCTGGGGTGGGCCCGGGAAAGCCGGTCACCCCGCCGATCAGCCCCCACTCGGTGGGGCGCGCCTGCACGGCGCCGTGCTCCTGGTCGATCTGCCGGATGATGCGGTCGCCGTTCAGCAGCTTCTTGACGCGCCAGTTGGCCGCCCAGTCGGCGTTGGCCGTCGAGGCCGAGACGAAGGCCGAGGTGGTCAGGAACTGGTCGAAGATGTTCACCCCGAACGCCAGCGCCGGGCCCGTGCGGTACCGGCCGTAGACGGCGTCGGTCACGCTCTTGGCGCGCCCCGACAGGCGGTTCACGTCCGCCGCCGTCATCAGGTTGGCGGCCGTGCGCGGCGGCCGCGACGCCACCAGCCGGGTGTGCAGGTCGGTGATCGCCTGGTTCAGCCGCGCGGCGATGCGCACCTCGTACGCGTCGGGGTGCGTCGCGATCGTCCGCTGGAAGGTGGGAAGCGTGCCGGCGGGCGTCCGGGTCTCGGTGGTGATCGCGGCGGTGACCGCGGCCTTCTCGGCGGCGGAGAGGGAGCGGGTCCCCTCCAGCAGCGGCCGGCCGGGGTTGGCGGCGATGGCGCGCTCGGGTGCGTGGCCAAGGAAGTGCTGGTCCAGCAGGTCCATGGTGACGGGGCCCAGCACGCCGTCCACCGCGGGGCCGGTGAGCCCCTTGCTGGACTGGAACGCCCGCAGCGCCGTCCCCGTCTCGGCGCCGAACGACCCGTCCACGCCGTACACGGGCAGCGCGTGGCCGGCGTCCACCAGCGCCTGCTGCAGGATGGTGACGTGCAGCCCGCGCGCGCCCGCGCGGATCGCGCTTTCGCCGTCGAAGGCGGCCTCGAGCTGCGTGTTCCCCTTGAAGCGGTTGGAGCGGAGGTCGTGGCCGTCGCCGATGGTGCGCCGCAGGCTGGGCGCGGGCCCCTGCTGCTGCACCACGTGCGTCAGCTCGTGCGCCAGAAGCCGGTCGCCCTCGCGCGATCCCGGCGCGTAGCGGCCCGCTCCGAACACCACGTCGTTGCCCACGGCGTAGGCGTGTGCGTTGACCGCGCGGGCGGACTCCGCGGCCTGCCCGTCCGTGTGCACCCGCACGCCGCCGAGGTCCGCGCCCAGCCCTTCCTCCATCCGCTCCCGCGTCCCCGCCTCCAGCGGCCGGCCGCCGGTGGCCAGCACGTCGTGCACGATCGGCGGGGCCACGCCGGGGCCCTCGCCCGCCTCGTCGCGCCGCACCTGTGCGGGCGCGCCCCGGGTGACCGCGTCGGCGGCGCGTTCGGCCTCGCGCGCGGCCGCATCGCCGGGGGAGGTGACAGGGAGCGCCGGCCGCGCGGCAGGTGGCCGCGCGCCGGGAGACTGCGCGCCTGCGACGGCGCGCGCGCGCTCGTCACCCAGCTGACGCGCCAGGGCGCGGGCCCGCGCGGCGGGGGTATGCTCCACGCGCGGCGGCGCGGCGCGCTCGCCCGCGGGCGGCTCGGCGTGGGCCGGGGCCGGCTTGCGGTCCAGCCGCCGGCGGATGCGGTTTCCCCTACGCTTCACGGTCCGCTCCCGCGGCGCCCGAGGGGGCGCTGGTGAAGAGGGTGTCCATCACGATGTCGTACCCTTCGCCGAACTCGGCGCGGGTCACGGGGCGGCCCAGCTTCTGGTACTCGCGCCCCACCGCCAGCACCACGTCGGGGCTGGTGATGCGCAGCCGCCCGCCGCCGGCCGCGTCGCGCGCCACCGCCCGGAACGCCGCGTCCACCGCGCAGTTGCGGATGGAGCCGCCGGAAAGGCGGAAGCGCCGCGCCAGGTCCGCCGGGTCCACCTCGGGCGCCAGCTCCACGCCGGGGGGCCAGGTGCGGCGCCAGATCTCGGCGCGCGCGGCCTCGTCGGGGAAGGGGAGGTCGATCACCAGGTCCAGACGGCGCAGGAACGCCTCGTCCATGTTCTGGCGGAGGTTGGTGGCCAGGATCACCACCCCGTCGTACGCCTCCACCCGCTGCAGCAGGTAGTTGATCTCCTGGTTGGCGTAGCGGTCCTGCGCGTCCTTCACCTCCGAGCGCTTGCCGAAGAGCGCGTCGGCCTCGTCGAAGAAGAGGATGGCGTGGGTGCTCTCGGCGTCGTCGAACACCTGCGACAGGTTCTTCTCGGTCTCGCCGATGTACTTGGAGACGAGCGCGGCCAGGTCCACCTGGTACAGGTCGAAGCCGTGGGTGCCGGCGATCACCTCGGCGGCCAGCGTCTTCCCCGTGCCGCTCCCCCCGGCGAAGAGGGCCAGGAAGCCGCGCCGCCCGCGGGTGAAGCCCGATTCCTCGAACACGCGGACCCGGTGCGCCGCGCGCCACTCCACCTCGCGCAGCTGGCGCAGCACGCTGGGCGGGGTGACCAGGTCGTCCCACCCGGCGCGCGGGGTGACGCGGGTGGCGAAGCGCACCAGGCGCGACGCGGCCTGCCGGTGGGCCGCGCGGTGCAGGTGCTCGCGCGGGTCGCCGCCCAGCACCGCGGCGGCCGCGGCGGCGTCGGCGCGGGCGGCGGCCACGGCGTTGCGGGGGAGGACGAAGGTGGTGGCCAGGGTGCGCGCGGTGTCGGGGGGCGCGGGGGGCGCGTCGCCCTGCTCGCGCTCCCACAGCGCCTGCCGCTCGAGGTAGCCGGGCGCGGGGCACGGCTGCTGGACGAGCACCAGGGGGAGGTCGGCCGGGGGGGTCCACCCGTGCTCGGCGTGCACCACCAGCGGGGCGGGCGCGGCCAGGAAGAGGTGCGCCAGCCGCCGCGGCAGCTCGGCGTCGGCCAGGGCGTCGCCGCCGGGAAGGCGCGTCCACACGGGGAGCGCGGCGGTGAGCACCGACTCGCGGCGCACGGCGCGCAGCACGGCGTCGGGGGTGGAGCCGCGGGCCAGCGCGGCGGCCAGGTCCACGCGCAGCAGCCGCGCCCCCGCGGCGCGGGCGAAGGCGCGCGCGGGGTCCAGCGCGCTCTCCACGTCGGGCCCCACGCGCAGCAGCCCCACCACGCCCCCGCCGCCGGGCGCGGTGGCGAGCCGGCGCACGGTCTCGGCGCCGGGGTCGGGGGGGCCGTCGGCCTGGGGGCCGGTGTCTTCGAGCGCCAGCACGCCGTACCAGGCGGGATCGGGGAGCTCCAGCGGCGCGGCGCGCAGCAGCGCGGCCAGCACGCGGGGGTGCAGCACCACCTCGCGCGCGGAGAGGGGCGCGTCGGCGTCGCCGTAGGCGCCGGCCAGGTCGACCAGCCCGCGGTGCTCCAGCGGCCCGCCGGGGGCGGCGGCCTGCAGCACCGCGGCGCGAGAGGCGAGCCCGTCCAGCAGGCGCGCCAGCAGCCCCAGGCTGGGGCGGGTGCGGCTCACGTCGTCGTGCAGCAGCCCCACGGCGCGGCCCACGCGGTCGTCCAGCCCCACCAGCGCGGCGGCGGCTAGCACGTGGCGCTCGGCGTCGCCCAGGCGCGCGGCGCGGGCGATGCCGTCGAGCGTCGCGTCGAGCGGCGCCAGATCCAGGTCGCCCAGGGCGCCGGCGGCGGCGGCGCGCACGGCGGCCAGCGCCTGCTCGTCGCCGCCCAGCGGCACGCCGGGCACCATGCCGTGCTCGGCCGGGGGCACGCCTAGGCGGGCGGCCAGCAGCGCCTCGAGGCGCGCCGCGACCTCGGCCAGCGCGCTCACCGCTCCCACCGCAGGCCGCGGCCGTCCCACCAGGCGACGGCCGGCAGGGGGTCCAGGTACCCGGCGCGCTCCAGCAGCACGTCCATCGCGCACGAGGGCCACGCCACCTCCACGGGCCCCTGCGGCGGTGCCCGCACGCCGCCCGGCCGCCGCACGATCTCGCGCAGCACGTACGCGGTGGAGCTGGCCTGGAAGCCGTGCATCCAGCGCACCAGCTGCCGGCACCCGGCCTCCACCAGCAGCGCCGCGAGCCCGTCTTCGCTTGTGTCCTTTTTGTCCTCTATTTGATCACCGTCCGTCTCCGCCGGGCCCAGTGGAAGCCCCAGGCGAGCGGCGCGGTCGCGCAGCGCGTCCGCGAGCGCGGCGCGGCGGGGGTCGCCGGGGGGGATCGGGGGATCGGCGGCGTTCCACTCGCCGGCCGGGGTGCCCCACGCCACCACGGCGGCTGCGGGGTCGTCCGGCGGCGCGCCGGCGGCGAGCGTCGAGGCCTGGTACAGGAGCGCGCGGAGGGCGGAGGGCGGCACGCCGGCGCGCGCGGCCAGGCCGGGAAGCCCCAGGTCCGTCCACGGGCGGACGAGGAAGAAGACGCCCGCTGCCTCGGTGCGCAGCCGCGCGGGGCGGGCCCGTGCCCGCGCCGCCAGCGCGCCCGCCAGCTCCCTCCGCTCCCCTGGTTCCAGCTGCCGCGCCGCCGCCGCCATCACCGCCAGCGGACCCGCGGCCGTCCGCTCCGGCGCATCCCGCCGTCCGCCGTCGCCCGCGGCGGCGAGCGACGCCGCGCCTTCCGTCTCCGCATCGCCCGCCCCGAGGGATTCGCCGGAGACAGGCGAGTCCGGGGCCGCCACCGCCGCCGCGCGCTGTCCATCCCCTGGGTCTGCCGCATCGGCGTCGCGCAGGTGCGGCACCGGCTCGTCCTCCGTCCCCGCCTCGTCCATACGGGACGATCGCGAAGGCGACGTGGAGTGCGACGCCGCCACCGCCGGCGCGCCGTGCCCATCCTCCGCGTCCGCCGCGTCCGTGTCGCGCACGCGCGGCGCGGTCTCGTCTTCCGCCGCTCGAGCGTGAGACGGGGGTGGCGACGGCGGGGCGGATCGGGACTCGGGAGATGCGGAGCCCGGCGCACGGTGCGCATCAGTTCCAGGAAACCCGTGCCGGACGTGCGGCGGAACATCCTCCGATGCGGCCGATTCGGCCACCTGGGATGCGGGCGGGGCCTGAGGACCGGCATCCCCGCGCGCCGCGATGACGATCGGCTCCGGCTCGTCCTCCCGCTCGCCCACTGCGCCCGTCGCCGGCGGATCGGCGGATGCGGGAGCGGGGTGCGGCCGATCCGGCGGCGACGAATCCACCGGCTCGGCGGATGGGGCCGGGTGCACGGCCGCGGCATCCTCCTGCGACCCATCCTCCAGACGCGCCTCGACGGGGGATGGCTCGCTGGTGGATGCAGAGGCGGGCCGCGGCCGATCCGCCGGAGTCGCGTCTTCCGGAGCAGCGGATGGCGCGGGGAGCGCGGGCGCGGCGGCGTCCTGGAGCGCGGCCCGCGCATCCACCCCGGCCGGCGACGGCGGGGCGGCGGCGGGCGGCGGTGGAGCGGCGGACGCCGCGCCAGCGGGCGCGTGGGCGATCGGAGGCGCGGACGGCGCTGGCGGACGGGGAGACGAGGTGGGATCCGCGTCCTCCAGCAGCGCGAGCAGCGGATCCAGCGCGGGAACGACGCCGCGGGAGGCCAGGTGCGCGGCGGCCGCGTCCACGGCCCAGACTTCGTCCTGCAGCTCCAGGAACGGGTCATCGTCCTCGCCTTCGGGCGCACCGGCCGCGCGTGGGGCGGGCGGCGCCACGAGCAGGCGCGCCGCGCGCAGAAAGCGCAGGGCGCGCGTGCGGTTCATCCCACCCCAGCGCAGCGCCCGCGGGTGCGGCGCGCCGCCGATAAAGGACAAAATATCCACCGGCGCGTCGCCCGCTGCGGAGGGTGCCGGCGGCGGCGCGGGGCGGGCGGCGGCGCGCGCGGCGGCGTGGTCGCGCAGCACGCGGCGCACGGGCGCGGGGTCGATCCAGGGGTGGCGCGCGAGCGCGGCGGCGCCCGCCGCGGAATTCGCGGCGACGCCCGCGCGGCGCAGCAGCCAGTCCACCATCCGCGCCACGCACCCACCCAGCGCGGCCGGCACGCCCCAGCTCTCCGGCGCGGCCGGATGCGTGTCCAGGTAGTGGCGGAAGGCCTCGCGGGCGGAAGCGGGAAGGGTGCCCGGCGGCGGTGCGTCCGCGTGCGCGTGCGGCGCGGGGTCGGCGGGCGCGTCCGGCTGGCCGCGGCCCAGGGCGGCGAGCGCGGCGTCCCACGCGGCGGCGAAGAGCGGCCACCCTTCGTCGGGGCCCAGCGGCCGCGCGGGGGGAGGCGGAACGCCGCGCAGCGCCTCGCGCGCCTGGCCCTCGAGCCGCGCCAGCAAGGCGGGAAGGAGGCCGCGGCGCCGCAGCAGGCGCAGCACCTGCGGCCAGGCCGCGGGCTCGGCGCGCGCCAGGTTGGCCAGCGTGTCGCCCAGCCCGCGCCCGCGGTGGGCGAGGAGCGGGCCGAAGTACCACACGTCCACGGGGCGCCCGGCGGCCAGCTCTTCCACGAAGTGCGCCAGGTACTCGGCCGTGGAGTGGAAGACGCGCACGTCGCCGGCGTCGCGCGGGCGGCGCAGCGCGTCGCGCAGGGCGCCCTCGAGCGCGCGCCCCGCCCGCACCGCGGCCGCCTCGGGCGACGCGGCGCCCACGGGCAGGTCCACGCGGGCACGCCGCACCAGCACCACGCGCTCGCCGCCGGCGCCGGCGGACGGGGCCGAAGCCGCCGCCGTGCCCACCAGCGCGGCCAGCGCCCGGGCGTCGTGCCCGCCGCCCGTGAAGCGGATGCGCAGCGTGCCCACGGAGTCCCTCATGCCTGTGTCTTCGCCAGCGCGGCCTTCAGGGCGTTGCGGATGTTCGCGTCCTTGTCCACCCGGTCGATCAGCGACCGCGCCACCCGGTCCGCGAACGCCCGGTCCGGGGCCTCCAGCTCGTCGATCACCACGTCGGCGATCTTGCGGGACAGGGTCGAGCCGGTGGTGGCCTGCTCCAGGATCGGCATGCCGAGCGTGGAGGCCAGCCTCGTCCTCACCTCCGTCGCCGCCACGTCCGTCTTCCCCAGCTGCGTCACCACCGCCTGGGTCACGCCCGCGGGGGCGGCGGTGATCTGGCCGATGACGAAGGTGGCGAGGTCGGTGCTGGCCTTGAGGCGGGTAAGGAGCTGGGTGATCACCACGTCGTTGCCGGCCAGGAGCGGCGCCAAGTCGGTGATGAAGGTGGTGTGGGTGCGCACCTCCACCGCCAGGGCCTCCACCAGGCCGCGGTGCATCCGCAGCCGGTCCACCAGCGCGGTGAGATACTGGTCGTCGGTCGTGGCCATCGACACCAGGGCGGTGATCAGCTGCCGGTCGGTGCGCAGCTTGGCCACCAGGCTGGTGATCAGGGTGGCCAGGTTCGGAAGGCGGTCGGCGATCCCCTTGAGCAGCTCGTCGCTGACCACCAGCTGCTTCACCGCGGCCGCCGACACCGCCTGGATGAAGTCGCCGCTGCCGCGCAGCTCGATCGACACGGCGTCGATCAGCTGCCGCTCGGCGCGCAGCCGGACCACCAGGCTGTTGATCAGGGTGGCGACGCCCGGAAGGCGGTCGGCGATCCCCTGGAGCAGCACTTCGCTCTCCACCAGCTCCCTGGCCGCGGCGTCCGACAGCATCTGGATGAAGGCCGTGTCCTTGACCAGCTGCTCGCGGATGGTCACCACCACCTGCTGGCGCCGGGCCACCACTTCGGCCAGGTCGTCGAGCCACCCCGGATCGCCCAGCAGGAAGGCGCGCAGCGCGCCGGCCAGCGGCCCGGCCAGCTGCCGCAGCAGCACGTCGAGCTGGTCGTTGATCCCCTTGGCGGGGAGCCCGCCCTCTTCCACGCGCTGCGCCCCGGTCAGGTACGCGGTGCCGCGCACGAACAGGTCGCCCCAGATCTCCACGGTGGCGGCGCCGCGGGCCACGGAGCCCTCCGGCGGCTCGTCGTAGATGATCACCGCGGGGCGGAAGTCGTCCTCGCCCCCGTTGCGCGGGACGTGGCCGACCACCACGCGCCGCCGCCCCACGGGGCTGTCGGCCCGCTCGAACACGATCCGCAGCTCCTGCTCGCCGGGCGCGTACTCGGGGGGCGGCCCGACGTCTTCCGCCTCGCCGTTCTCCTTGGGCGCCCGCTTGCCGAACGAGGCGCCCTGGTCGCTCCCGCGCAGCCCCACCTGCCAGTTGCTGCGGGTCTGGCCGTCGGCGCTGGTGCGGAAGCGCACCCCGCCGGGCCCTACGTCCAGGTCGCTGCGCACCCACACGCCGCCATGCTCGTCGATGCGCACGGCGTCGGAGAACACGGGCTCGGCGCCGGGCGCGGCCTCGGGGGCGAAGCGCACGGCCACGCGGCCCCCGGGGTCGCGCAGGTCCAGCTCCGTGCGCTCGTCGGGCGAGGCCACCACCTCGCCGCGCACGCCGGCGTACACGCGCCCCAGGAGCGAGAAGCCCACGAAGGCGTCCACGCCGTTCCAGTCCACCGTCCCCAGCGCCACCGGCGCCTCGGCCTCGGGCGCGTCGGGGGGCCCGTCCAGCACCGC
>DASSME010000174.1:0-3537 GCA_035689035.1 Longimicrobium sp.
CCGACCTGGCCGCGAAGATGGGGATCCCCGCCGCGCAGCGGGATTCCATCATCGAGCAGGTGGCGGCCGCGGTGGCGCGCTGGCCCGCGCTCGCCGGCGAGACGGGGGTCGACGCAACGCTGGCGGCCGAGATCCAGGCCCGTCTCGGCCAGGTGGCGAAGGAGACGCTCGCCGCGCGCGGCTGATCGATCCTTCTACCGTATCCAACTGGTGCCGACCCGGCCGAACGCTTTCTCGGCGCGACGCCGGCGATGGGGCCCCACCGTGTTTCCGATGACGGAGCCACCCGGCATCCGTCGTGCGGCTCCCGCGGACAGGTCATCCGGGCGTAGCGCGGAACTGTTTTCCCGCATTACGTTTGAGTGATGGAGACGCGGGCCGGCGACGCCCCGTCTCCCTTCCCCGCTCGATCGATCCGCCGTTCCCGTGGAGGCCAGCCGTGTGCGATTCGCGGCGTGCCGGTGCGGTTCACCCCATCGTTCCCGCGGTTCGCCGCGCCCCGCGGCAGAAAGCGGCGCCTTCCCGCGTTTCTCTGGCACCCGCAGGCATGGCCTGCATGCGCGCGTCTCTCCCGTGGTTCATCCCATGAACGCTTCCAAGCTGGTCCTCGCGCTCGCCGCCGCCCTGTGCGCCGCGCCCGCGCTCTCCGCGCAGACCGTGCGGGGGCGCTTCGTCGACCCGGCCGGCCAGCCGGTGCCCGGTGGCCGGGCCGTCCTCCGCGACGGCCGGGGGCGCGAGGTGGCGGCGGGGATGACCGGCGCGGACGGCGGCTTCGTCCTCCGCGCGCCGGCGGCGGGGCGCTACTCGCTGGCGGTGGAGCGGATCGGCTACGCGCTCACCACCGAGCCCGCGTTCCCGCTGCCCGCGGCGCAGACGGTGGAGAAGCGGGTCGTCGCCAACGCCCAGCGCGTGGCTCTCCAGGGGCTCGCTGTCCGCGGCGCGCAGTGCGCGCCGTGGACGGGGGCCGGGCCCGAGGCGGCCTCGGTGTGGGAGGAGGCGCGCAAGGCGCTGCGCAGCGCGCGCGAGAACGAATCGGCCGAGTACCAGTACGGCGTGCGGCGCTTCTGGCGGCAGCTGGACCCCGCCGGCCGCACCATCGTGGCCGACTCGGTGGCGCCGGTGGAGGTCACCCGGGGAAATCCGTTCGTCTCGGCGCCCGCGGACCGGCTGGCGCAGACGGGGTTCATCGAGAGCGCGGGGAGCGACCTGGTCTTCCACGCGCCCGACGCGGCGGTGCTCCTTTCCACCGAGTTCCAGGACGCGCACTGCTTCGGGCTGCGCGAGGGGGAGGACGGGCTGATCGGGCTGGCCTTCGCGCCGGTGGCGCAGGGCGACCGCAGCGACGTGGTGGGCACGCTGTGGATCGACCGGGCGACCGCCGAGCTGCGGCGCGTGGAGTACCGCTACACCCGCGTGCCGGGGATGAGCGAGCCCAGCGACGCCGCGTCGGGGCGGATGGACTTCCGGCGGATGAGGGACGGGCGCTGGATCGTGAGCCGCTGGAGCGTCCGCATGCCGGTGATCGTGGCCGAGGCGGCGCCCGGGGCGGTGCAGGTCCAGATCGAGAATCGGCCCACCGACCAGGGACAGCTGCGCTACCGCCTGGCCGCGCAGCTGGAGCAGGGCGGCGACGTGCTGAACGTGGCCACGCCGGCCGGGCGCGTGGAGCTGGCCGGCGCGGGCACGGTGCGCGGCGTGGTGTTCGACAGCACGCAGCTGCAGCCGCTCGTCGGCGCGCGCGTGACGCTGGGGAGCGCGCACACGGCGGTCACCGACAGTGCCGGGCGCTTCGCGATCGGCGACGTGCCGGCGGGTGAGTACCGGCTGGCCTTCTCCAGCGCACGGCTCGACTCGCTCGGCTTCGTCCCCGCGGCGGTGCGGCTTTCGGTGCGCGAGGGCGCCACCGCCGAGCGCGACCTGACCGTTCCCCCCCTCGCGGCGGTGTGGGCCTCGGCGTGCGCCGACAGCGGGCAGGCGCCGGGGCGGGGCGTGCTGGTGGGCCGCGTGCACGCCGCCAACGGCGACCCGCAGCCGTACGCGCACGTGGCCGTGTCGTGGACGCAGCCGGGCGCGCCCGCAGAGTCGGCGGCGGCGCTCACGGCCGACTCGCACGGCGTCTACCGCTTCTGCACCGCCCCGGCGGGGCCGCCGCTGACGGTGCGCGTGGCGGCGGGGCGGTCGATGCTCACCGTCAGCGACCTGCACGTGGCGCAGGGGCGGGCGCTGCGGCAGGACGTGGGGCTCCCCGCCGCGGGCGCCGCGGTGGCGAGCGCGGCGGCGCCGGCCGGGGCGGCGCAGACCACGCTCTCGGGGGTGGTGCGCGGCGCGGGCGGGCAGACGCTGGCGGGCGCCACGGTGCGCTTCGGCGAGCAGGCGCCGGTGAGCACCGACGGGCAGGGGCGCTTCCGCATGCGGGCGCCGCCGCCGCGCGAGTACGCGGTGCGCGTGACACATCCGGAGCTCGGCACGCGTACCACCCGGGTGACGCTCACCGCCGGCGGGGGCGAGGTGGACCTGCGGCCGGGGCCGGACGGGTCGCTGGCGGCCACCGTGCAGAAGGTGGTGCAGCTGGCGGCCGTGCAGGCGCAGGCGCGCAACCTGACGCTCGACATCCAGGGCTTCTACGAGCGGCAGCGGCACGGGCAGGGGATCTTCCTGAACGAGGAGCGGCTGCAGCGCAACAAGGCCGGCCGCCTCACCGACGTGCTGCGCGGCGTGCCGGGGATCCGCGTGGTCCGCTACGTGCCGCGTGACTCGCTCAACGCGCGGCAGCGCTTCGAGATGCGCAGCGGGATGGACGTGGACGAGCAGTACCGCATCGCCAGCTCGCGCGGCAACACGGCCATCATCAACGGGCAGGGCCCTTGCTGGATGGACGTGTACGTGGACGGGGTGCAGGTGCAGAACTGGAACCCCAACACCTCGCAGAGCCTGGACTCGTTCCCGCTGGCGCACGTGCAGGCGGTGGAGGTGTACCGCGGCGCGTCCGAGATCCCCGAGGCGTACAAGCAGGCCTGGTCCGCGTGCGGCGTGGTGCTGCTGTGGACCAAGAGCTGAAACCGGAGGAAGGTACGATGGGTGAAAAGAAGAAGGATCGCGGCCTGCTTGCGGGCCTCGCCAACCTCGCCGGCATCGGCGTGCCGTGGGATGAGTCGAAGGTGAAGCCCAAGGTGCCGTGGGACGAAGCCGAGGCGCGGAAGATCCCCACGCCCTGGAACGAGGGGAAGAAGCGGCCGTAGCCCTGGCGCCTCGGGGATCGAGGCTCGCCGGCGGCCTTCAGATCTTTCGCGGACCGCCGTGTCCGCCGGGGCGAGCGGCGGGATCTCTCGCCGGGAGTCCCGCACGGAGCCGCGAAGGCGGACTGGCTCGCTCCTTCGGCGGACCGTGTCCGCCGTGCGCGCCGCCGCCGTGGCGTTCTCCGCCCCCAGCGACCGGTCGCGCGGTGAAGCCCGGCCATCCTCCCGCGGTGGAGGATGGCCGTTTCGTGGCGCAGCCTTCCGGAGTGTCACAAGCGCGCCGGTCTGCGCGTCTATAGTT